>JANXLY010000332.1 GCA_025354885.1 Acidobacteriota bacterium
CCTGGCTCCCCTTTTGGCTCCGCTCCGCCCCCAAAGCACATTCCATCGAAAACCCCAAACCCCTGCCCCTCAAAGAACCTTCTGCCCTTCAACTCCTCTCCACCCGCGCCGTCTGGGGCACCTTCCTCGGCCTCTTCTGCTTGAACTACGGCTGGTACTTCATGGTCACCTGGTATCCCTTCTACCTCGTAAAGTCGCGCGGCTTCAGCACCGAAAAAATGGCCGTCCTCGGCTCTCTCCCCTTTGTCATGATCGCCATCTCCTCCACTCTTTGCGGCTGGCTCTCAGACCACCTCATCTCCAAGGGCTACACGCCGACGCGCATCCGCAAATCCTTCATCGTCACCGGCCTCCTGAGCGGCACGGTCATCTACCCCGCCGGCATCGCCTCCAATGACAATGTCTCGTTTGGCCTCTTCCTCTTCACATGCTTCGCCTTCGGCTTTGCCTCCTCCAACCACTGGGCCTGCACCCAAACCATGGCCGGCCCCAGTGCCGCCAGCAAATGGACCGGCTTTCAGAACGGCTTCGGCAACTTCGCCGGCGTAGCCGCAGGTTGGGTCACAGGAAACATAGTCGACAGCACCAAGAGCTTCGACGGTGCCTTCCTCGTCGTAGCCGGCATGTTGACCTTCGGCGCCTTCTCCTACGCCTTCATCATCCCCGAGATCAAACAAATCGATTGGGAGAAGCAGGCTTGAGTCAGAATGCAGCTGCACGCTCAGCCCACGAATGGCTTCGAGACCGGAACGATTTGAACCACATCCAACTAACTAGGCCACACAGTACTCATATTCTGAGTGTCTAGTGCTGTCGGCTGCAATTGTCTTGCAGCAATTTCTACGACCGCAACCGAACCGCGACCATAAGGGAGTCGGTCTTGGCGGTCAAAGTACCAACCCTGATAATTTCAAACTTCCCTCACCAAAAACCATGGAATCTTTTGTTCAATGAGATTGTTTTTTGGGATGCTAAGCCTAATAAGTTCTGTATTGGCAGCGATTCTGTTCTTAGCCGCGTTGGCTGGACAAAGCAAACTGCCGGAGCAGCGATCACGGTCGGCATTGCCCCAGTGCCGTATTGCTTCGCCCGTCCAGTGGAATCACTTGCCGCACCCTTGCCAGGGAGATCCGAACCCTCCTGATGATTCACTGTCGGCCAATGGGCACACAAAACCCGATGCGTAGCGTTATTAGTTAACCATGCAGCCCGAAGCCAACTCCAATCCGTCCGCAGCCATGATGCGCGGCATCCTGACTTCGGCGCAGCATCTTGCTGCCGGTGACGAGAACCTCGTCGAGGCTATGGCCAACCTCCGCATGCTCACGAACTACATCTGATGGTTTACGGAAGCGCATGGTGGCAAGGACGTAGCATTGCTACCTGAGCAGGAAGGTCTCGCGATGTTGCCGGGAGCTCGCCCGATCAATGCGGATCTGAGAATGATCGTTTCAAGTCTGGGTCGAGTTTCTGTCCGGACAGCACTGCTGAAGTTCATGAGTGCCAAGACTGTGCAGGATTTTTGGGATGCAGCAGAGCGCTACGATGAATGGCTCGAAACGCTGGAGTTGAGCCTCAATCATGAGTTCCTCGCAATGGTGATGGCTCGTATGGAGCAACACCTCCGCGAAACCGAAAATAAAGTTTGAATGGTTTCGCATCTGTGAAGGTTTCCTCGGCGACCTGAAGCTTCAGTCCAAGGGGCATCGCTCTGCCGAGTCGGATTTACAAGCCTTACGACAGAATCTTGTTGCGAATTCCAATTGGCGTGAACTTGGCGATTCTATGGGCGTGTTTCGTGGATGAGAGCTTTGGAAGTTCAGAATTGGAATATCCGGTTGCAACATCGGCAAGAGCAATGGATTTCGACTGATGACATCTACGCTCAGAGGCGAGCATTGGCTTCAGTATTTCTACACACATGCGGAGTATCCGTCACGGCCGCCGATGGCTGAGATCTTGAAGCGCCTGCCAAACTGAGGTTCACAGCATTGGTATTCTGAGTTTCTAGGAGATAAGAAGATGACTTAGATGAGATCAATACTGATCGCTTCATCCATTCTCTTTTCATGCACATCAGAGAAAAGTACTCCCGGAACAAAACTTGAATTACATGTGTCTGAAATCTCTCTTAGCAGAGGTCTGCTATTGGATCAGCATAAAGAGAAGTCAGAGACCGACGAGGTGTTTGTAATTTTTAAGGCGAACGACTTTAAAAAAGCGTTTTGCACTCAGGAAAAAAAGAAAATGAGTCTTTTGCATTATATCGTGAGGAGCGATGTCCCGGTTCCTCGGAGGGAGATTCCAACCGCAAAGTCGGGCTTGTTCACTACTAGGACCGACTCGAGTATCACTTACTTAGACGTTACGGTTGGAACTTTGTGGTTGGCGCATGACTGCTACACGATAGATACTCTGGAATTAACGCGTTCTAAGGCAAAACTGGGAAGCTGTGCTTGGATTGAGGACGGGTTCGCCCGTCCTCTCATCGTTCACAGCATTGGTATTCTGAGTGTCTAGGAAATGGTTCTTTTTCAACACTTTAGCGAGATAATCCAAATCACTCGCCGCCGAACGATTGATTCTTATAAACTTCTTCTTGACGTATTTTTCCGAAAATGTATTTTGAAATTGAAAGTGGGGCCGCTCACCCTTGGCTCGATTTGGTATTTGCTTTCGATGAGATAGGGGAGGGTCCCAAATTCGCAAATGCAAAAAGGCGAAAATCGAAATGATCTGGATGGGCTTTGGGGCACCAAATGAGAATCCGCACAAAGCAGTGCAATCCCCTGGAATCGAAACCTCGTCAGCGGGCGAGTTTCATTTTCGATAAGCGCTATTTCGAAAGTCGTTTGGCGACCAAGAAGAACTTAGAAAATCCGAAGCAGGAATTGAGCAGTTATTGCCGCTAGCTAACAATGTCCGGATGATTTCAGAACGCCGTTCATTCCCCATCCCTCGCTAGCCGCACCAGCTGCACATTCTGCACACCCTCGGCTTCACCGAACACTCGCATCAGTTGAGGAATCGACACACCAGACTTCGGTACCAGCCGATAAATGCCCTCGAGGCTCTCGCCTTGCTTCACCATCGACATCGACACCAGTTCGTAGTTCTCCACACTCCCATTCACCAGCAAGCCAACCACACTATCCAGATCCACACTGGCCGCCATCCGCACCTTCATCTCAAATTCGAGAGCTGCAGGTCGGGCAGCGAAACCTCCGACCATGAACAAAACCTCGGCCAGCGTTACCACCACAATGCCCATCGTTGCAACCCAAAGGCTCCAGGCCCCCACCGCCATTCCGACAATCACCGCCAGAATCACGTAAGCCGTGTCCTGAGTATCGCGAACCACAGTCCGGAACCGTACAATACTTAGCGCTCCCACCAGACTGAAAGCCCGTGCAATGTTGTCTCCAATCACCTGCGTCACCATTGCGATCAAAACCGCCAGCAACAACAACGTCATCGGAAACGTCGTTGCAGGAGCATGCGCCCCCCGCGTCCATCGATACACCTGCGCGATGACCAGACCATAAGCAAATGCGACCAGCAATCTCACCAGTACATCCCAAGGCGCAATCTGGGGACCACCTGCAAAAACCTGAGTTAGAAATTGAGGCATTCGTGTAAATCCTAGAGAGGTGGCATCATGCCCGGTGGCGGACCGAATTCTTTATCGATCCCAGCACGCAATTGAGCTTCCGACAGCGCACCCGCCTCAGTTCCCCAAGCTTGAAACCAACGTGCAAAGCAGCGAGCCATTTCCTCTCGACTCACCACTCCGTCCTTGTTCTCATCCATCGCCCGCAGGAAGGCGGGTGTAATGAAATTCGCAGGACCAAATCCTCCAGGACCGCCCATTCCAGGTCCTCCAACTCCATCCTGCCCCTTCGACTCCCCAGCCAATTGAGCCAAAACAGATTTCGCCCTTGGCCCAACAAAGGCCTTGATTGGCATTCCGCCCGGGCCACCGGGACCGCCACGAGCTCCGCCACCAGGGCCGCCACCAGGTCCACCAGCTCCACCAAGTCCCATCCCAGTCCGCGGCACAACTTCGCCTGCAACGCTCTTGTCAAATCGAGTCAACTTCGTCTCCGATTCCTCCTTCACTGCATCGCGAATCAAATCCGCCGTCTCCTCTACCTGCTTCGAAATTCGTTCTGGAACAAAAATGCCCTTGCTAAACTCCCCCATCCTCTCCAGATACTGCTTCTTGAATGCCGGCACCCCAAACAGTCGCTCGAGAAACTTGTTCTCTCCACGCCAGGGATGCTCCACACTCAACTCTGTTCCCCCACCCATTCCTCCAAAGGAAAGGTCCAGGTCCCAAGGCAGGATCAGAAACCGATTCGTCTTCGCACTCAGGTAGAGGTAGTAATTCTGCCCCATCGACAAAATACTGTCCATGTTCGCTAACCATACATTGATTGCCAGATATCTAGCCACCTCATCCAGTTCCAGATACGAACCCACTTGCGCCTCAAAATCGGCATCGCTCCCACTCGTCACCAGCTTCGCGAATTCAATCACGCGCTGTGACTGAGCAGGCGTCAGTTTCGTCTTCGGATCGTAAGCCTGTTTGTACTTCTTCCAGTCCTCGCCCTGATAATGAAACAGGCTCCGCGTCGAAGGCTTAAAAATCGCCCCTTCCCTCGAAGCGAAGCGATCCATAGCCATTTCCTCATCCACACCCTCGACTACTGAATAGAGCCCCAGATACTGCTTCTCGTACTTGCCAGCCACCGTCAGATAAACCCTCGCATAAGAAGTACGTGGAGATGGAACCGCTCCATCTCGAAACAACCGGTAAGAAAGGGGCTCATTCATCCAGCCCGCATCCGTCACGTTGGAATGCAGGTTCAGAGTAGTCACACCGGCAATCTTCTGCCCCTTTACGTACTTATTCAGATCCACTTTAAATGATCGCTTCAGCGTCCCTCGTGACTGCATGAAAGTACTGTTGCCCTTGTAGCGAACCGCAACATCCTCGAGCGACTTGCCATTGAAATCAATAGCGCCATGCACATACTTGAAATCGATCCCCATCATCGCCGAGGCGCCATTGCGCCCTCCCTCAGGCCCAAGCATTCCCATCCCCGGCCCTCGCCCGGGTCCACCTCCAGTTCCCGGTCCGCCACCAGCAAAACCACCTGGGCCTTGAAACACAGTCCCAATCCCCTTCCGTAACTGGGCCTCTGTCAGTTTCCCCTGTTTATCCTGATCCCAGGCCGCAAACCAGTCTTCGCCCAACGCGCCAAACTCTTCACTCGACAACTTTCCATCGCCATTCTTGTCGCCCTTGAGAAAAACCGGCACCACCATCATTGACGGCCCAAATCCGCCGGGGCCGCGCATCCCCCCAGGCCCTCGCATACCGCCAGGTCCACCCGGTCCCCCGCCCTGCGGTCCTCCTGTAGGCTCGATCGCCGCCCACTGTTGGGCATCAAACTTCAAATGAATCGACCAAACTTTCTTGGCGTCAAACAGAGCCGCCGCGTTCTTCGGTGCCTCGCTATCAGCCGCAACAATCCAAATGGGGGCCACGATCAGGGCAGTAATGAATTTCATACTTTAAACAAATCCTAGCCGAGTCCATCAACAGGAAACGTAAGGATTTGTTAAATGCAATCCCAAGCTCAAATTCGAATCTTTCTCATGTAGGATCTACGAATAGCGATGCCACAGCAAAAACCGAATCTTCTATTCCTGATCGCCGACGATCACGCCGGCTATGTCCTCGGCGCCCAAGGCAACAAACTTGCCCAAACACCCAATCTCGACCGCCTCGCTTCCCAAGGCACCCGCTTCGCCGCCAACTACTGCAATTCCCCCGTCTGCACTCCCTCCCGTCAGTCCATCCTCACCGGCCTCTATCCCTACGCCGCAGGAGTCACAACCCTCAAAACCCCGCTCTCCGAAGACAAAACCACCCTCGCCGACCTCCTTACCGCCGAAGGCTATCAGACTGCCACCTTCGGCAAAATGCACTTCAATGCCCCCGGAACGGACGGAATGCATGGCTTCTCAACCGCCTTTACCGAAGACCGTGTCAATAAGGACTGGCAAAAGGCAGTCGGCCGCCCTTCCCCGCCTTGGAAGCCTTTCGTAGATCCCGCCTCCACTTGGCTCAACTCTGCAAAACAAGCCCTTCCATTCCGCGACGAAGAGATGCGCTCCACCTGGCTGCTCTCCCAAGCCAAAAACTGGCTCACCGAACACAAAGGCTCTCCCTTCGCCCTCTGGTTCAGCATCCAGGAACCGCATTCTCCCTTCAACTTTCCGACCGAAGACCAAAACCGTTTTGCTCCCAATTCCTTCACTGTACCTAAAGTCGGTCCTGAAGATGCATGGCAGATCCCACTCATATTTAAAGACTTATCGCCAACTGAAAAACAGGGAATCATTGCTGCCTACTATTCCAGCGCAAGCTTCCTCGACCGCAATATGGGCCGCATGCTCGACCATCTCCACTCGCTCGGTCTCGACGAAAACACCGTAGTCGTATACATGGCCGACCACGGTTATTCACTCGGCCAGCATGGTCGCTTTGAGAAACACTGCTTCTACCAACCGGCGATGCAGGTTCCATTGATTTTCCGCCACCCAGGCAAGATTCCTGCCGGCAAAACCATCACACGACCCACAGAATCTGTTGACGTTGCTCCCACCCTCACTCGCCTGCTCGGGCTCAAAGAACGTCTACCCAAAACTCATGGCCGCGACCTCTTCACTGGCACACCGCGCGACGAAATCTTCAGCGTTTACCTCGAAAACGAAGAAGCTTGTCTGATTTGGGATCAGTGGAAGTTGATCTACACTACAGGCCAGCGCAAACGGACGGATGGCTATCTCACCGAAAACCCCACTCCAGGCCGCACAGTCCGCCTCTACAACCAAAAACACGACCCCGGAGAATTCCGCAACCTGGCCAAACAATACCCTGCTTTGGTCCAAACCCTCTCCCATCGCCTCGAAGAAAAGTTCCGCGCAACCCACCCCGAACCCGGCCTGGACCTCGACAATTACTTGAAACCTCGTGATAGCGCCTAAAATCCCATTAATTTCGCGAAACCTTTGCCGTTTCATAGGGTTTGTGCCAATGTGACCTCAGTGTCTACTCTCGAACGAGATGCCGAATTGATGCTGCGCGTCCGCGAAGGTGACGAGCCGTCCTTCGCCATCCTGCTTGAGAAACACAGAAATTCGGTCATCCATTTTCTTTACCGAATGATCCAGAATCAGGCTATTGCCGAAGAACTCGCCCAGGAAGTTTTCCTTCGCGTTTACCGCAGTCGCGAGAGCTATGAGCCAACCGCCAAATTCACCACTTGGCTCTTCCGCATCACTACCCACCTCGCGCTCAATCACGTTCGGGATCGCCGCAAAGACAAGCTGCACGATTCGCTCGATGAAAAAATGGAAGACTCCGCCCCCAGGCAACTCGCTGACCGGGTTGCCAATATCGAAGAACGAATGCTGCGCGACGCCAGACTCGGAGAAATTCGTCAGGCGATCGAACAGTTGCCTGAAAAACAGCGCGGTGCCGTTCTGATGCACAAGTATCAGGAAATGGAATATTCGCAGATTGCCGGCATCCTCGGATGCTCGGAATCTGCGGTGAAAAGCTTACTCTTCCGGGCCTACGAGGCACTCCGCCTCCGGCTGCGCCACTTTAGCCCCGGTGGAAGCGGGCAGAAATCAAATTGAAGGAGCACACAGTGAATAATAATAATCCAGTGAATTGCATTCTGAACAACTACGAACAGGAAGAACTGCTCCTCGGCTATTGCACCGCAACCCTCGACGCCGAAACTTCGCGTACCTACACTCGCCATCTCGTATCTTGCGAACACTGCCGCGACCTGATTCAAATGCAGAATCTCGTCGACGAATCCCTCGCCGATTGGCAGGCCCCGGAACTCAGCCACGACTTCGACCGCAAGCTCTTTGCCCGTATCCGTTCCGAAGAAGCCAGTCCCAAAGCATGGTGGCAGCAAATCTTCTCCACCCAATTCTTCAGCACTTCCCTGGGCTGGAAGCCCGCCCTCGCAATCGCCCTCGCCACCATTGCGCTTGTGGTTTTCATCACCCGCAGTCCCGACACAACCAATCTGGCCCAGCAATCCGACACAATTCAAGCGAGCGAAATTGAACAGGTCGAACTCGCGCTCGATGACATCGAAGCCCTGCAAAGCCTGCAATCTTCAGACAACAGCCCGATACCCGACCCGGCCAGCACGGCAGCCAAAAAGGAGTCGTTGTGAAGCATCAGCTTCTGCTAATTACTCTACTCGCAATGCCCTTGCTCGCTCAGCCTCCCGGTGCTCCTGCTGCAAACCTTATCGAAAGGCTAAACCGCATGTCCCCGGCAGAGCGTAGCAAAGTCCTCGACCGCATGCCACCAGAGCGTCGCGACATACTCGAGCGGCGAATCAACAACCTCAACAACATCAATCCGGAAGCTCGTGAAAAGCTGAAAAAGGATTACGAACACTTCCAGCAGTTGCCACCTGAAAAGCAGTCGGAAGTGCGTCATACTCTCCGCCAAATCGCCGAACTCCCCGAAGAACGTCGCCGACAGGTGCGTGCCGCTGTCAACCACCTGCGCCAGCAGACGCCCGAATTCCAGCACAAACGCATTGAGTCCCGTAACTTTCAAGACCGCTTCAATGAGGACGAACGGAAGCTCGTCAAAGATGCGCTCTCCATGTTGCCGCCAGCAGAAGCAAAACCAATCGAACCCTAAAAAGAAGCGGCAACTCCGGTTCTTTCAAAATCCAGGAGTTGCCGCTTCTGCGATTCAATTCATGCCTGAGAACGAGATCCTCTAGCGGTTGGGATCATAGCGGTTGTCATATCCGCTAGTTGCATAGCAAGGGGCTGGATAGAAGTCGCCAAACTCATCAACATAACCGCAACCTCTCGGCGTGCTGTACCCATATCCAAAAGGAATGCCGATACCCACTCCGAAAAATGGCCTTGCCCAGAAACTGCCCCCGTAAAAATAGCCTCTTCCAGAGTAGAATCGACCCGCAGAAAAGCCGCCACCATAATAAGCCCGCTGAGGAGCGTAGTAGCGTTGAGGAGCATAGTATCCTGGTGCCCCATCGTATCCACCACCACCGCGAGCATATCCATGGTTTTGTGCGACATATCCGCGACTGTAGCCGTAGTTGCCACCACGCTCACCATGCTTGCCACCACCATGCCCACCACCCCGATGTTCCGCCATTGCGGCAGGCGCTGTAAACAGCACCGCTGCGCTTAGAGCAATTGTCAAACGCATCTTAAAGTTGAGTTTCATTGAAAGCCTCCACACTTCTATCTGCAACCAAATCACCAAAGCCCAATCTACTGAAAGCAAACGAGTTCACCGGCACACCCACTCTTGCCAGCTGGTGGAAATGCACCATACCCGGTGCTTGCAAACCAGATCCAACAAGCAACAGTCGGCTGGACAGATTGCGGAACTCGTAAACTTGAGTTTTACTTAATCTTTTACTTTTAAATATTGTTTTAATTCCACTTCAGCCGTCCGATATGATCTAAAGATGCGTTGATCGTATCTCCGATCTAATCCGTGCCAAAGTCCCCGTCTCTCGTCCCACTGGACGCCTTTCCTCATCCCGCACTGGTGCTATCCGGCGGGCAGACGGATCCGCTAGTGGATTCTTTCAATTCCGCTGCTCTGCAAATCTTCCCCGCCTTAACGTCAGGGATTCGATTCTCAGCACTGCTCCCTCCCGAAGAACTGCCCCAATGGATGCAGGCTCTGCAATCCAATACTCCTACGACGATTTCCAGCAAGCACTCCGCCACCCGCCAATGCCTTTTGCTCAATGCAACTTCCTTCGATTCCTCAAGGTTGCTCGTCATCGAAGACCGCACTCTTGCAACAAACCATGCCCATCTGATTGCCCGGCTCACCGAGATCCGATCCGCTGCTACCTCTGGTGCTACTCTCCAAAGCTCTCTTCAATCCCTCACTCAACTCATTCTCGATTTGTCCGGAGGAAACTTCGCCTTCATTGAAGAATTGGTTCCCGATTCCAGGCTCGAATTCACTCTCGGCACTGGCTGCACCCAATTGCCTCAGGATCACATTCCACAGCTCAAAGCGCTTGCGGCCGATCTACTTTCATCCGGCACTCGATTGTCGTACCGATCTCCATCTCCAGAATCAGCAATCCAGAATTTCCTTGGTATTCCTCTTCAGCAAAACAACGAGATCATCGGCATTCTCGGAATTCTAAATGCCCCGGAAACCCAATTAGAAGACATCGCTCCTTGGCTCAACACGGTCTGCACATTTGCCACCGATCTGATTGCTGGCTCAAAGCAGCTGGCCAGAAATGTACTCGATGCACAAGAACGCGAAGCCTATCTCGCCCAGTCCAGCTCCTTCCACGTAACGATAGACCTCACTGGGAAATGCACCAACGTCAATCCTGCCTTCATTGCCTTGCTGGGGAGAAGTACCGAAGAAATTTACTCCCGTCCATTTCTCGACTTTGTCCACCCGGACGATGTCGCAAAGACACTTGAAATCTTTCAGTTGACCTTCCAGGGTTCCAATTGCATTGGCTTCGAGAATCGCTATCTGGGTGCCGATGGCTGCTACCACTGGCTTTACTGGACTTGCCCTGAGCCTGCTCCTGGCACCAACCTGATTTACGCAACCGCACAAGACATCACTGAACAGAAGCGCGTAGATGCAGAACTGCGCCGACTCGCGATGATCGCCCGCCGCACCAGCAACAACAACATAGTCGTCCTCACAAACTCCAAAAACGAGATGGAATGGGTCAATGAGGGCTTTACCCGTGTAAGTGGTTACACCTTTGCCGAGGCAGTCGGCAAAACTCCGGGCCGGTTACTGCAGGGCCCGGAGACCAGCCAGGACACGATTTGCTTCATGCGTGAACAACTCCGTGCCGGCAAAGGTTTTCAGGTGGAGTTGTTGAATTATCACAAGTCAGGCAGAACCTACTGGCTTGATATAGAAGTCCAACCCATCTTCGATGACACAGGCAAGCTCACCCACTACATGGCCATCGAGCTCGAAATCACCGCTCGCAAAGAAGCAGAAAGCAGGCTACTCTGTACCACACGGCTCTTGCAGGATGTAGAAGCAATAGCTCAATTTGGCGGCTGGGAACTCGACCTTGTCCAAAACACACCCATCTGGAGCAACGAAGTCTGCCGCATTCACGATCAGCCAATCGGCCATCGGCCTACCCTCGAAGAAGCATATGAGTATTACCCTCCCGGTGCCCGAGAAACGATATCCACCCTGGTTCAGCGCTCCACTGAAACCGGCCAGACCTGGGATATCGAACTCCCGCTTGTAACCGCCAAAGGTCGCGAGATCTGGGTCCGCTCCATCGGAAAACCAGACTTCCTCGACGGCAAATGCTGCCGCATCGTAGGATCGTTTCAGGATATTACAGAGCGTCGCCTCCGTGAACAAAAACTCCGCAATAGCGAGTCTCGCAACCGCGCTCTACTGGCCGCTGTCCCTGACTACCTGCTGCAGGTCAACGACGATTTTGTCGTCGTTGATTTTCACGACGCCGAGGGCGGCAGTCCCAACTTCCCCCTAAACAATTCCGTCGGCATCCACCTCCGCAACCTCTTCGCAGTAGATGTCTGGCGCCGTATCAAACTCACCTTCGACGCACTTTGCCTTGGAACTTCCATCGAAGTCGTCGATTATCAACTTTTTCTCGATCACAAGCTCCATTCCTTTGAAGCACGCATCTCCCGCACCCAGCTCGGCGATTACTTGATTCTCATCCGCGATGTTACAGACCGCAGCGAAGCCGAACAGGCAAGTTCCAGTTATGTAGAAAGTCTTGAGGCAGCAAGCCTCGCCCTCGAAGTCGAAAAAGAACGGGCTGAATCTGCCAACCAGGCTAAAAGCCAGTTCCTCGCCGTCATGAGCCACGAAATCCGCACCCCGATGAATGCCATCATCGGCATGTCCCGCCTCATGCTCGATACACCGCTCGACGAAAACCAGCGCGAGATGGGCGAAACCGTCATGCGCTCCGGAGAAGCACTGCTCGAAATCATCAATGACATCCTCGATTTTTCAAAGATCGAAGCCGGCAAAACTGACCTCGAGGCCATCGAGTTTGATCTCGAAGAAACCCTCGAAGATGTCGTCGATCTCATGCACGCCAAAGCGCTGGAACGCGGCATCGAGCTGATGTACTGGTTTGATCCTGCAACCCCCCGCCGCGTCACCGGCGATTCCGCTCGCCTCCGTCAGATGGCCCTCAATTTCGTCAGCAATGCCATCAAATTCACCAGTTCCGGCTACGTCCTGCTGCGCGTCCTACCAGGCTCAGAAAACCGGATTCGCGTCGAGGTAGAAGATACCGGTAACGGAATCCCCGCCGACAAACTTCCTCTTCTCTTCCAGCGCTTCAGCCAGGCTGATTCCTCTACCACCCGCCGCTTCGGCGGTACAGGGCTCGGCCTTGCCATTGTTCGTGAACTCGCCGAACTCATGCAAGGCAGTGTCTCAGTCCAAAGCCGCTTTGGCGAAGGCAGCGTCTTCTCTTTTGAAGTCGTCTTACCCGGTGAACGCCCCGCCAACCCGCCAACTGGCACCATTCCCACCCTGCGCCTCGAAGGGTCCGGAAATTCTCTCCGCGCCTTTACCCGCATTCATCAGGAATTCGAACGCAACTTTCCTCCCAACTCCTCACAGTCCATCACCATTGACGAATCCACTCTCCCCCGCCCTCTTACCGGCCGCTTCTTCACCGGTCAAATCCCGGGAATCAGCAGCACCAGAAACATCCGCGCAGTCGACACCCCAAAACAACTCCTCCCGCACTTCGACGCCGCCCGCATCCTCCTCGTCGAAGACAATCTCATCAACCAGAAGGTCGGCTCCCGCCTGCTCGAAAAACTCGGTTGCCGCGTCGACCTCGCCGCCAACGGCTTTGAAGCCGTCCAGCTCGCCGGCCAGCTTCCTTACGACCTCATCTTTATGGATTGCCAGATGCCCGAGATGGATGGCTTTGAAGCCACTCGCCAGATCCGTTCACTCGGCGGTCCCCTAAAAAAAGTCGGCATCGTCGCCCTCACCGCCGCTGCTACTCCTGAGGACCGGCTCAAGTGCCTTGAAAGTGGCATGAACGACTATCTCAGCAAGCCCGTAAGCGTCGAATCGTTAGCCGCCGCCATCGAACGCTGGTCCAGCGCTACCAGGACAGAAAACACACACCAAAAACTTGTGTCATCATAGCCTCCAAAGCTTATGCCCACTCGTCGATCCGCCCTCTTGACCATGATGGGAGCAGCCCTCACCTCTCTCGCCCAGGACAAAAAACCCGAATTCATTCTCGATACTAAAAACTTCCCCACCTTCGGCAAGATCCACCGCTACGATCCAGCCTTTGATGAACTCATCCCCAAAGACGCCAAACTCGAAGTCATCGCCTCCGGCTTCGATTGGTCAGAAGGGCCAGTCTGGGTCAAAAACCCTGGATACCTCCTCTTCAGTGACGTCCCGCGCAATGCCGTCATGCGCTGGGAAGAAGGCAAGGGCACCTTTATCCACCTCGATCCTTCCGGCTATACCGGCAACGGCGATTACGGGAAAGAACCCGGCTCAAACGGCCTCACTCTCGATTCCGCAGGCCAACTCGTCAGTTGCGAACACGGCGATCGCCGCCTCAGTGTCCTCACCAAGGACGGAGGAAAACGTACCCTCGTCGACAACTACCAGGGCAAACGTCTCAACAGCCCCAACGACTGCTGCTATAAATCGAACGGCGACCTCTACTTCACCGATCCCCCCTACGGTCTTCCCGGTAACTTCAACGACCCCCGCCGCGAACTCGACTTCTGCGGTGTCTACCGTTTCGCCAAAGACGGCAGCCTCACCCTGCTCACCAAAGAACTCTCCCGCCCCAACGGCATCGCTTTCTCCCCGGATGAAAAAACGCTCTACGTCGCCAATTCCGATGCCGCTCGCGCCATCTGGATGGCCTACCCTGTCAAAGAAGACGGCAGCGTCGGCAGCGGCAAAGTCTTCTACGACGTCACTGCCAGCATCGGTAAATTTCCCGGTGCTCCGGACGGAATGAAAGTCGACGAAAAGGGCAATCTCTTCGCCAGCGGCCCCGGCGGCATCTACGTCTTCAGCCCCGCAGGCACTCTCCTCGGCCGTATAGAAACTGGCCAAGCCTCTGCCAACTGCGCCTGGGGCAACACTGGCTCAACGCTCTATATTTGTGCTGACATGTATATGTGTCGCATTCAAACTTCAACGCGCGGGCGCTTGCCCTAGTCTTCCTGATAACGGGTGTCGCGAACGCCCAGGATTTCGCCACCCGCTTCGGTGAAATCCGCAGCAGCGCTACCCCAAAACAGATCTACACGTTCCTCCAGCTACTCCCCAAAGGCGGCGACCTCCACCACCACGCAGGCCTGAGCTTTTATGCGCAAAACGTTCTCAACGCCACCATCGCCATTCAAAAACTCGGCTATCGCTACTCGACGCGTATCTCCTTCCACGCTTGCGGTGACAACGACAACGGCCCCATCAACCTTTACCAGAACATCAGCGCCGCAGCCCTCGCCAAACTCCCCCCGTGCCGCCAACAGGATTACAAACCGCTCGACTCTCTCTCTCCGACCGAAAAACAGGCTTGGCTCTCTGCTCACATCCTCGACCAGCCCGGCGAAACTCGAAACGAATTCTTCGAAGAGATTGTCCTTCGCCTCACCCCGCTCAACCGCAACCCTCACCTCTTCGCCGAACTCTTCGCCCAAAACCTCAAACTCTTCGCCGCCGAAGGCATCCGCTACATCGAAGCCCAATGGAACCCCTTCCTTGCAGAAAAGCCCGATGGCACCCTCTACACTCCAGACGAAACCATCGCGATTCTAAAGGCCCGTCTCAAGCAACCGGATGTAACCACTGTAAACATCTTTTACCGCTTCCAGCTCACCATCATCCGCTTCCGCGCCGATGTCGACCAGCAGATCCTCACCATGCACGAATTCGTCGACAAGCACCGCGACCTCTTTGTTGGCATCAACTCTGCCGGCCGCGAAGACAACGACAAAGGACACGCCCTTCGCATGCTGGCCGCCTTCCGCCAGGCCCGCCGCAAATTCGGCAATATTCCCCTCTCCCTTCATGCTGGCGAAAAAGATTCCCCCGGCCCTGAAGTCCGCAACACCCTCCTCCTCGGTGCCACCCGCATCGGTCACGGCCTCAATCTCATCTCAGACCCCGACACGATGCTCCTCATGCGCGACAACAAATACCTGGTCGAAATCAACCTGGTCTCCAATCGCATGCTCGATTACTTCCCCGACCTCAGCCAGCATCCGTTTCCGGAATACCTTCGTTTTGGAATCCCGGTCTGTCTCAACACCGACGATCGCGGCTCCTGGGATTCGAACATGACCGACGAATACATGCACGCCGTCACCCTCTTCCGCCTCAGTTGGCAAGAGCTCAGGCAACTGGGTCGCAACAGCCTCAGCTACTCCTTCGCCCCACAAGAACTGAAGGTTAAAATGTTAGCCGATTACGAAGCAGCCCTGCTCCGCTTCGAGCAGCGCTACAACACCGCCACATGGGCCGCAGACCTCGACATACAAACTCCAGAGCTCAGCGGCTACGCAAAACGCAACTGGCTGCAATAGAGCTTCAACCCTGCCTCAAAGTCACCCCAAAATTCGTCTTTACCGACTTGATCTGCATCGGCCTTCCCGAGTCATCCTTAAAAGGCGGCGCATCGATTACTCCATTGGGAACCCATTGGACATGAAAATTCGGCCCGAGCATGGCGATTGTCGTGTCATACAGCGACTTGACATGCGTATAAAGCTGCTTCGCAAATGCCTGACTCTGACAGTATCGGCGACAGTGATCGAGGCTAGGCGGCGTTGATCCGCGAAGATCAAAAAGCGCTGTAAGCGGGTGCTGCGAAATCGTATCGTGATGCACCCGAACAAACGAGATACAAGCCAGGATATTCTCTGTCGGAATAGACTTCACAGCAACTTCCGGAAATTTGTCAGTCTGCTTTTCGCGCGTATCAAAATACTGTGTATCTACCACCACCAGATATAGCTGTTGCTTATCGGCAAAGCGGATCACCAAATGATCCACCTCTACCGTGCCGCGCCCGTAAGGAAGTGGAAAATGCGCACCCCTACCGTGCCACGCCCATAAGGAAGTGGAAAATGCGCACCCCTACCGTGCCACGCCCGTAAGGAAGTGGAAAATGCGCACCCCTACCGTGCCACGCCCGTAAGGAAGTGGAAAATGCGCACCTCTACCGTGCCACGCCCGTAAGGAAGTGGAAAATGGCACCCCTACCGTGCCACGCCCGTAAGGAAGTGGAAAATGCCATTTGCTGCAAGCATGCACAAACAATGCAATACATCCAACTCGAAACCCGCCGTGAGGCACTCCCCAGCCTGCTCAGGCCGGAAGGGGCTATAGGCTGCCCCTCTCCCTTGTAACCTGTAAGCAATCACTTGCCTCTTCCTTCGATTTTCGCCATTGCCGACGACCTCACCGGAGCGCTCGAAGTCGGCGCCAAATTTGCAGCCGTTGGCTTGCAAGCTCGCGTCACAACTTTGCTCAATCCGAGCGACGGCGGAATCGTGGTTTACGATACAGAAACACGGCATCGGAGCGGGCTGGAAGCAGCGACCCGCGTTGCAGCTCTAGCAACTCACCTAAGCAAAGCGTCTCCCAAGCTGATCTACAAAAAGACAGATTCTACGCTCCGCGGCAACATAGCAGCAGAACTTGCTGCGCTGGCAAAAGTCTTTCCAGATCGCAAAATCATTTTCGTACCCGCCTACCCTGCACTGGGGAGAACGGTGCGCAACAACCACCTGCTGGTGGATGGCATCCCGGTTCATGAAACGGCGATAAGCCACGACAAACTGAATCCCATCCACACCAGTTCCATACAAGCCTGTCTCGGCGATCTCGAAGCAACCATCATCGATGGGGAAACAGACGCCGACATTCGCGCAGCAGCGCAACAGATTCTGCATAGCACTGCCCCCGTGATCGTGGCAGGCCCAGCCGCAATCGCCGGAGCACTCGCCGAAGAGTACACGCAGGCACCATCCAAACTCACGATACCTGCGCACATGCGCTGCCTCGTCATCAATGGAAGCCGCCATCCGGTCTCGACCCATCAAATCTCAAGTTATTCCTTCAAGGAGAATGAAGAGAATTGGATGCATTTCGAGTATGAAGGTTTGGAACAGGGTCTCGACCGAGCCACCCGTCTCGGCTTACAAGTAAGTTCGCTGCTGACGGAGCATCACTTTGACGCGATCATCGTATTTGGTGGCGATACCGCCTTCGGAATTCACCAGGCGCTGGGTGCCGTAGATTTCGATTCTTGTGGCGAGATCTTGCCCGGCCTACCGGTTTCAAAATCACAAGGTTTGTACTGGATTACAAAAGCGGGCGGCTTTGGAAAAGCCGATCTGCTAAAGCAATTGAAAGAAAAACTATGAGCAAAATATTTGGGGTCACGGTTGGAGATTCGAGCGGCATCGGCCCGGAAGTCCTGCTCAAGGCCTTCAACGAAGGCCGCATCCGCGTTCCAGTCGTGGCCTATGGGGATCTCGCTGCGCTTGTCCACTACAACCGATTGTTGAACTATGAAGTTCCATTGCGAACGATCCGGCACGTCGACGACTTCGCCCCGGCTTCGCTCAACGTCATAGACCATGCACGCCTCACCGACAGCCAGATCACACCAGGCGCATTGAATGCCGCCTCAGGCAGCGCCGCACGAGAATACGTCATCTCGGCATCCAAGGCAGCCCTGGCTGGCGAGATCGCGGCGATGGTAACCCTTCCCATGAACAAAGAGTCGACGCAACTAACTGCCCCCGACTTTGTGGGTCATACCGAACTAATCGGCTCGGTGTGTGGCGTTGAGGATGTAACGATCATGTTGGTCTCAGACGCTCTGATCGTCACCCACGTCACCACACATTGTTCACTGGCGCAAGCGATCGAAAGAACGAAGCAACCACGCATCAAAACGATCTTGAGCCTGACCTGCGCCGCAGTCGCCAAGCTGATCCCCAACCCCCGCATTGCGGTAGCAGGCCTCAACCCGCATGCCGGCGAGCATGGTCTGTTTGGACGCGAAGACATAGAAGAGATTCGCCCAGCAGTGGAGTGGGCACAATCGCAAGGCATGCCGGTAGAAGGCCCCTTTCCACCGGATACGCTGTTTTATCTGGCAGTCCGAAAGAAACGTTACGACGCCATCGTCTGCATGTATCACGACCAGGGGCACATCCCGCTGAAGTTACTCGATTTCGAAGGTGGCGTCAACGTAGCACTAGGGCTCCCGATCATCCGCACATCCGTCGACCATGGAACTGCCTTTGATATTGCCGGCAAGGGACTAGCCACTGCGCTAAGTTTTGAAAAGGCATTGGAGCTCGCGCTTCGTCTGGCCGGGATGTAGGTTTGGTTGACGGAGTGAAGGTCGGTTGAGGAAGGAAGGAACGCTGAACGGGAGTCTCCGATATAGGCAAGTTGAAACCGCGACCGGGGAACACATTCCCGGCGAATTGACATATGATATGGAGCACTGCAGTCATAAAGCTATGTTTAACTCAAAATCCTTACAATTCCTGGTCTTGCTTCTCTGCTCAATCTTTACTCCACTGGGGATGGCGCAATCCATCACTGGGGATCTGGTGGTCAAGGTGTCAGATTCATCGAACGCCGTGGTCGCCGGCGCTAGATTGATCCTCACCGCAACCGACACCAATGTGAAAAGCGAATCCATCACAGACAAAGAGGGCACCACTCTCTTCCCGCAGTTAAGACCCGGCAGATATCAGCTCGAAGCTTCGCACGCGGGCTTCCAGACGCAGGCGATCAAAGACATCCGCATCCAGGTTGGCCAACGTGCCCGTGTCGATATCGAGATGAAGATCGGACAAGTTACCGAAGCCGTCACCATCTCCGCAGCGGCGGAAACGTTACTCAATCGCGAAAGCGCCGCCATTGGTCAAGTGCTCGATCAGCAGACCATCGTCAACCTGCCACTCAGCGGGCGCAACTTTCTGCAGCTCGCCGCCATCACTTCAGGCTCGGTTCCCATCGGCATAGGAACCTCGCCCGCATCGAGTTGGACGGGACGTAGCGATATGAGTCTTTCCATCGCCGGTGGACGCGAATCCAACAACAGCTTCCTCCTGAATGGCATCGAGACCCGGAACGCGCGCTTCGGTAGCGTCGGCATCCGCCCTTCTATCGAAGCCATTCAGGAATTCAAAATTCAGCGCTCCACCTTTGGCGCTGAATTTGGACGAAGTTCCGCTGTCGTCAACACCACCATGCGAGGTGGTACCAACGATTTGCATGGAAGCGTTTTCGACTTCTGGCAGAATCGCGAACTCAACGGTACAGACTTTTTTCTGAATCGCACCGGCCGCGTGAAGCCTCCGCTGAACTTCCACAACTTCGGCACGGCAGTTGGTGGACCCGTCTTGATCCCCAAACTCTACAACGGCAAAAATCGCACCTTCTGGTTCTTCAACTATGAAGGCCAGCGGCAACGCGCGAGCGCCGCCGCGACCGGACTCTATCCATCACGAGCGCAGTTGCTAGGCAACCTCGCCGATAACAGCTCGGGCACCGGCATCCTTCCCACTGGTTCCGCCCAATGCGGAACGCCGCTTCGCCGTTGCGCAAATGTCGGCGATCCTTTGGCACTTGGCCAGTTTTTTGCCAACAACATCATTCCCGCCAGCCGCCTCGATCCCACAACGCAACTGGCCCTTCAGTTCATGCCGACTCCCAACGTCGCCATCGATCCAAACGCCCCTCTGTTCCCGACCTTCAACACCGTCGGAACGCCCAGCCAGATCAACGATTCGGATCAATACAATGTTCGCCTCGATCACGAACTCACGTCGAAAGACAGGATCTTTGGCACTTACTCATGGTCGGATGAACAGCGCAATCTCAAAGCATTGCGGGCGTTCGGAGGCGAAGGCTTCCCGCTCAGCAACCGCTTGGTCACCGCCACCTGGAACCATACCGTCAGCCCGAGCATGCTCAATGAATTCCGCTTCGGATTCAATCGCAGCGTGACCTACCGC
>JANXLY010000229.1 GCA_025354885.1 Acidobacteriota bacterium
CCTACAGCATGGCCGCCGAAAAGCTGGCCCAGAATGCATTCCGGGGCGGTGACACGCACGGGCTGATTCCGTGTAAGCAAAGCGACCCAGGTTGCGCTGAAAAATTTGTTGCATCGTTCGGACAGAAAGTGTTCCGGCGTCCTCTACAAAAGAACGAAACGGATCGCTACTTGCGGCTTTTCCGAAGCCAGAAGCAATTTCTCTCAGGCGCGCAAATTGTGACAGAAGCCCTGTTGCAATCCCCCGCGTTTCTGTTGCGGACGGAAAGCGCGCAATCGAACGCGTATGAACGAGCCAGTCGGCTGTCCTACTTTCTCTGGAATACGATGCCTGATGCAGCCCTGTTTCAGAGTGCTGCAGCTGGCGATCTCGATACACCGCAGGGATTGGAAGCCGCTGCACGACGCATGCTGAAGGACGCGAGGGCAAGGGCAGCGCTAGATGATTTTGTGGCCCAATGGTTTCGATTCGACAGACTGCTAACTACCATCAAGGACCGTGGCACCTTTCCGCAGTACGGACCCGAACTGGCGCTGGCAATGACTGAAGAAGCACGCCGACTGGTTTCTGATCTGGTTTGGAACAATGGAGACTTCACGAAAATCTATTCCGCCGACTTCGCGTTTCTGAACAGCGGGCTGGCAGAGCTATACAAGGTGAAAGCTCCTGCAGACGACTTTGGCAAAGTGACACTGCCGCCAGAAACAGAACGTTCGGGCATTCTGGGCCAGGCGCTTTTTCTTGCACTCACCAGCAAACCTACAGAGACCTCCCCTACTGCAAGAGGTCTCTTTGTTCGCGAACAGTTTCTTTGCCAGGATGTGCCGCAACCACCGGCTGGAGTCAGCGCGAATCTGCCCGTTCTCGCCAAGGAGAGGCCGCAGACAAATCGTGAACGATTGGGAGTCCATCTCAACAACGAGAGTTGTGCAAGTTGCCACACTTTGATTGACCCAATCGGATTCGGATTCGAGAAATTCGACGCAATCGGGCAGCGGCGCGAGAAACAGAAACTCACCTTTCGCGCTGGCCGGGGCGAAGACAAAGACAACAAAATGGAGACGGTGTTGCTGGCCCTTGATACATCCGGCTATGTCGCCGGTATTCGCGATTCTGAATTCACCGAGCCGCGCACCTTGGGCAAAGTGTTGGCTGCCAACGAGCAATGCCAGGAATGCATTGTGAAGCAACTGTTCCGCTACGAATCCGGCCGCAAAGAGATGCCTGCCGACCGTCCCATCATCCGGCAAAGCTTTGATGCGTTCCGCCGGTCGGGCTTCCACTTTCAGGAACTGATCGTTTCTTTGATAAAATTCAGCATATTCCAGCCGCAAAGGACGGAGCCACATGTCGTCAGTACTAAATAAAAGCCGTGCATTGTCTCGTAGATTGTTTCTGCGAGGCGTTACCGCGATGACGCAAGCTCCTGTCTGGATTGGGCTACCACCCCTTGCCGCGATGTTCAACAGTTCGGGTACTGCATACGCGGCTGGTGCCAAACAAATTCCCAACCGCTTTGTGTTGTGGTTCAACGGAAACGGAATCACCGAACGCTACTGGATTCCTTCTGAGACCGGAGCCGATTACACCATGACGCCGTGCCTTTCGCCGCTGGCACGGTTCCGCAATGACATTCATATTGTCACCGGCCTCGACAATCCTGCTGCACGGTTGCCCGGGCCTGGCAACGATCATCACCGCTCCATGAGCGCGCTGATGACTGGTACGCAATTCACCGGTCGCGGTGCGGGTGGGGCATCGATCGACCATGTAATCGCGGCGAAGATCGACGCTGATACCCGCTTTCGTTCATTGCAAATTGGCGTATCGCAGGAGTCTTTTGGAGAGAGCATCCAGCGCAACATGAGCTGGGCAGGTCTGGACCGTGCGCTGCCTCCGGAGATGATTCCGGCGAAACTGTTTGACCGCCTATTCGGCGCGCGCGACTCGGGGTGGATTGATCGAAAGAAGAGCGTGCTGGATGCAGTGCAACAAGACACAGCTGTGTTGCGCAAGGAACTTGGAAGCGAAGACAAGACGCGACTCGATGAGCATCTTTCTTCCATTCGCGACGTGGAGCGGGCCATTGCCAGTCTTCCGCCGCAGTATCACAAAGTGGATGCACCAGACTTTGATGGCGACATGAAGGACTGGCCGCGCATCGCAAGATTGCAAAGCGAACTACTGGTACACGCCCTAGCCTCCGGACAGACGCGAGTTGCATCTTACATGTTGACGAAGTGCCAGGGCCTCACGCGCTTTCCATGGCTTGGTTACACTGCGGCGAGGCATCACGATTACACCCATCGCGATGGCAAGGCGCCGGGCGCTGATGGTCCCGACGGCGCGCGCATTATGCGCGACATCTGCCGCTGGCATGTAGAAGAATTCGCATGGCTTCTCGGCCGCATGAAGACCACTCCGGAGGGCGAAGGCAACCTGCTAGATCATACTTCGCTGGTGTTTCTGCATGAGCATGCCGAGGCAAACGATCATAAAAACAACGGACTATCCCTGATCGTCGCCGGCCACGCCGGCGGCCTGCAGACCGGAATTCACACGCGCACGACCGGCACTACCGCAGATCTGTATCTTGCCGTTGCGAACCACGCGATGGATGCAAAGCTCACGAGTTTCCCCAGCGCGTCGCGTGAACTTAGTGGGCTATTTCGCAGTTAGGAAGTGCGGCGCGCAGCCGTTCGAGACCAGCTCCAGTGACTTTGGTTTCTTTCAGGTCCAGCCACTTCAGACTCTTCAGTTCTGCCAAAGCGGCGAGCGCGTCATCGTCGATTTTGACTGATTTCCAGAGCGTTAACTTCTCCAGCTTGTCGAAGTTTTTCAGAACCGAAAGGCCTTTCGAGGAAATCGAAGTCTGCCCCAGATCTAGAGACCGCAACTGCGTCAGCGTTGCAAGTGCCGGCATTCCGGTATCGGTGATTTTTGAGTTGTGGAGATTCAGATTTTGAAGCTTTCGCAAGGTAGCAATCGACTCGAGGCCGCGGTCGGTAATGGTGGCTGCCCACATTCCCGAATCGGTGCGCTGGCTTCCGCTCAAATCCAGAGAGACAAGATTCGGCATGCGTCGCACGGCACTCAGCCCCACATCTGTGATCTTATTCCCGCCCACAGCAATGCTTTTCAAGTTCGGAATCGAAGTCAAGGCGTCGAGACCGTTATCGGTAAAGAGCGAAAATCCAAGGTCGAGGGTTTCAAGTGTAGTCATTCCCGACAGTTGGGTCAGGCCTGCATCGGTCACTTTCGTGCCTCGCAGATTCAGAGAGCGAAGATGCGTCCAGCCTCGCATCGCTGCCAGGGAACCATCGCCGATCAACTCTGCATAATACAGATTCAAGTCTGTGATGTTCTTTAGTTCCTTCAACTGGGCGAAGCCTCGATCCGTGATTCTGGTGTGCGAGAGATCGAGCACGCTGAGTTTCGGCATTTGCCTGAGGGATGGCAGATCGGAATCGGTAATCCAGGACGCGCTCAGGTTCAGGCTAGTGATGTTGCCCTGCGGGTCGCGGGTTGCATTCTGTTCCGTAATCGTGATCAGCGCCAGAGCCACAAATGCGGCGATGAGTTGGTGAGTCAAATCAGCTGCCTCTCCGAGTAGGTTGGGCTGAATCGCGGTCGAAGACGATGTTGCATTTGGGCAGCGCCGCTCTCAAGATCTGGAAGCCCTTCTCGGTCACGAGCGTGTGATAGAGGTTCAAATATTGGAGCTGGGCCTGGGCGCGCAGCGTTTCAATGGATGCATCGGAGATGGTTGCGCTGTCGAGACGCAGGTAAGTGAGTGTTGCCGTAAGTCCAGCCAGACCTTTCTCTGAGACTTTTGTGTAGTCCAGGTTCAGAGACTTCAGCGCAGCCAGACTGGCAAGTGGCTTCAATCCTTCGTCGGTCACTCTGGTCCGCGCAAGTTCCAGTCGTTCGAGCCCAGTTAGCGGCCGTAGTGCATCCATCCCTTTGTCGGTAATTCGCGTATAGCTGAGGATTAGCTCGTTCACTGAGGTCAGTTGCTTTAGATGTTCCATGCCCGTGTCATCGATGTCGGTGGAGGTCAGGTCGAGCTTTCGCAGTCCGTGGATATTTTTCAGCGCAGCAAGGCCGCTGCTGCTGATGTCGGTGTACGCAGCTTCCAGCAACTCGAGTTTGGTGCAACGGGACAAGCTCGCCAAGCCCGCGTCGTTCAGGCGTGACCCTGCGAGGCCGACCTGTCGCAAATTCGCAAAGCCGCCTAGTTGTGATCCTTGGATGGGCACGTTATTAAGCAGCAGGACCTGCAGCCCAGCCAGCTTCTGCAAGCCGAACAGTGCCTGATCGGTGAGCGTGGTGTTGCTGAGATTTAATTCCTTGAGTGTGGTCAGCTTCGCAATCGCGAGCAGGCCTGCCTCCCCAAGGTCGGTAGCCTGCAAGTCCAACTTTTCGAGCGCGGGAAGCAGCGACAGGAACTCCAACTGGGCGTCGGTTACCGAAGTCCGCGCTAGCACGACCTGGCTATCTCCAGTCATCTTGCCTCCCATGGCAAGCACCCAGGCAGCGACACCTGCGGCGTCTCTAGTGGTTGGCTTACTCCTGCGAAGCGCCGCGTCCGCAGTCTGTGCAGCCGAGTCCTGGAATTCAATTCTGCATTCCGGTACTGCAGCTCTGAGGGATTCGATGCCTCCCCGGCTGACACCGGTGTAGCGAAGGTCCAAGGCTGCCAGTTTCTTCAAGCTATGAAGCTTCGACAGTCCGGAATTCGTCGTCTGCGTGCGGTACAGATTCAACTCCTGCAAATCCGGCATGCCTGTCAATACGGAGAGTCCTTCATCAGTCACTTTCGTTCCCAGCAGCGTGAGCTTCTGCAATTTCTTCAGGCCCTTCAAATGAGCCAAACCCGCGTCAGTCACCTTCGTACCAGAGAGATCCAGTGCCAGCAATTCCGTCAACCCGGCGATCTGCTTCAGCCCTTCATCGCCGACGAAGGTATCGCGTACCGAAAGACGTGCCAAGTGCTTCATGCCTGTCAGAGCCTTCATACCATCGTCGGTGAAAGGAGTATCATTCAAATCCAGATCCCGCAGGTTTACGAAGGGCACAAGCCCCGGCCCTTTCACGCGGGTCATTGTCAGCCGCATTTCTTCAATCTGAGTCAGGTCCTTCAGATAGGCCATCCCCTTATCCTGCACGTTCATTGATTCCAGAAAATGAAGGCTGAAATAGAGCTTCTTCAGTTTGTGCAGCTTGGCCAGAGCCGCGAAACTTTCATTGGCATCGAGTCTGCTGCCTGCTCCTGGATTGAAAATGGTGCCAGGCAGCAACAGCTCTTCCAGATCCTGCAAGTCGCTGAGATACTTCATGTCGAGCGGGTCCATCGAAGTGCCTACTAAATCCGCTCCGAAGATCCGGAAATCGCCTTTCGGAAGCGCCGCTAGCTCACGCAAAAAGGTGCCGCGTTGTGCGATGCGCACGCCGCCACCCAACCGAAGGATAAATTCAGCTGCCGCACGCTCCGGCCGTGGCTGCGTTGCCCCAGGCCCCATCAGGATCATGCCGGGGCGCGCCCCTAGATGCTTTCCGCCCGACAGAACGAGGTTCCCGTTTACGATGACATGCTCAATGCCTTCGGCATACTGGTGCGGCGATTCAAAGGTGGCCTTATCGATAACCGTGAGCGGATTGAACACGGTGACGTCCGCCCACATGCCGGGCCTCAGCAAGCCGCGATCATAGATGTGGATTTTGGCCGCATTCGCTGAAGTCATCTTGCGGATGGCCTCTTCCATGGTGATCACTTTTTCGTCGCGAACGTAGCGCCCCAAAACGCGCGGAAAGGTGCCATACCAGCGTGGATGCGGGTGGTCCTTGCTCAGCGGCCCGCTGGTGGCAACGGCGCTGCCGTCGGAGCCAATCGAGACAAAAGGCTGCTTGAGCGCGTAGCGCATGTCTTCTTCGCTGTGATGGAAAAAGATCGTGGGGATGGAGCCACGGTTTGCCTGAAGCAGTTCAAACAGTACATCGATCGGCTTCCCGCCCATCATGCGAATCACTTCGTTCATGCGCTTGCCCTGGTACTTTGCGTAGGCGGGATTGGAAAGCGATACCAGGAGCATTCCTTCCCAGGATCCAGTTGCCGTGTAGTGGTTGTACCAGTTCGTTCCAGGAATTCCGTGCTCGATTTCGCGCTCCAACTGCGGTCGAAGCGCTGGGTTTTTCAATCGCGCGAGCAAAGCATCCACACCGCCTTCGTGGGCCCACGGCGGCAGGATGGTGGAGAGGTTATTCTGGCCCGCACGGTAAGGATAGACGTTGGCTTCAACCAGTTGCCCGTTGGCTCTCGCCTGCTGGATGGTTGCAATCAACTCAGGCATCTTTCCCCACAATTCGTGCTCAGCAATCTTGAGGTGGATGATGTCGACCGGAACTCCCGATTTTCGGCCGATCTCAATCGCCTCGGCTACAGACTCGAACACACCGTGCCCTTCGGTGCGCATGTGAGTGGAGTAGATGCCGCCATAAGGCGCAGCGGCTTTACACATGGCGATAAGGGTCGCGGTATCGATCCAGGCACCGGGCGGACCGCTCAATGAACTGGCAACTCCCAGCGCTCCTTGTTCCATTGCCTCGCGCACCAGTCGCTGCATTTCAGTTAATTCATCAGCAGTGGGCGGACCTGCCTTGGGACCGCGCACGTAAGTCCAAAGCTCACTGGACCCGACGTAGCTTCCGATGTTGGTGGAAACCCCTTTCTGCAGTACTGTGGCGAAGTAACCTTTGAAGTCAGTCCAGGCCCTCTCCCCGCGCTTCACGGGTGCGGCAGATCCGCCTTCGCCAAAGATCATCGATGTAACGCCCTGGCGGACCATGCTCTCGGCATTGCCGTCCACCAGAATGGTGTAGTCGGAGTGATTGTGAATGTCGATGAATCCAGGCGCGACAATCAGTCCGGCGGCCTCAATCGTCCTCTTCGCGGTCTTCCCTGTGAGCCGCCCCATCGCAGCCAGCTTTCCATCGCGAATGCCGACATCGCCGAGGAAGGACGGATTCCCGGTGCCATCCACGATGCGGCCGCCACGGATGAGAAGGTCGAAATCCTGCGCAATGGCAAGTGGTAGGAGGGCAAGAAGGAAAACAACCAGCTTCATGGGTCGATTGTATCTGTTTCCTATGCAACAGGGCGTTGCCCGCAAATCCTTATTGGTGACAGAGCTTGCAGGCTGTCTCTTTTGTATGAAGCAGATGGGCTTTGACGGTGGATCCGTGAGCGTTGTGACACATACCGCATTCTTCGAGCATGCCTGAAGGGTGTGTATGGACTTTTTCAAAGCCATCTGTCTTATGGCAATCAAAGCAGCCGCCCTTGAAGCGGAAGCGCGCCCGGGCGGTGAGTTCGTGGCACTGGGTGCATTCGATGCCAGCGATGGGTGGATGCTGTTGGAAGGCCGTGAATTCAGCAGGGGCGTTGGGTCCCGAGAAGAAGCGAACTTCCTTGCGACCGCCTTCCCACTTGAGAACGAGGGAGTGCGCCCCGGGGGCGACCTTCATCTCGCCGTGGAACACGTTTGGGAAGGGCTGCGCGACTTCGAGCGGCTTGCCATCGAGTTCCAGCTTGCCGGAAGGAGCGGTGGCGACGATATCGACAGTGCCGCTCTTGTGCGACGACTTGTCGGCTGGCCGCATAATCTTTCCCGCTTCGTCATCGGCGAGGAGCAGGATGCTGAGAACGAGCAGGGAGGTTGGCCGATGGATTTTCATTTGCGCATGCGGACGTATGAGCGGTCAATTTCAGAGATCTTGCCGACTCCGGCCATGCCCATATCTGCGGCAAGCTCGGCTTTCAGAATGTCCATGACACGGGCGACGCCGCGCTGGCCGAAGGCGGTCATGCCCCACAGATAGGGCCTTCCCACACCCACTGCGGTTGCCCCAAGGGCGATGGCCTTGAATATGTCCGTGCCACGACGGAAGCCACCATCGACGAGGACTGGAATTTTTCCGCCAGCGGCCTGGACACACTCAGGCAGCGCTTCTATGGTGCCGCCTGTATGATCGAGTTGGCGTGCACCGTGGTTGGAAACAATCACTCCAGACATGCCGTACTTGACCGCTTTCGCAGTGTCTTCCGAAGTCATTACGCCTTTGATGAGCACAGGCAGCGAACTGATCTCGCGCAGCCGCTGGATTGTGTCCCAAGTAGGAGTGGGAAAGGGGCGGGGAGCAGGAACATCCCCGGTAGTCCAGAGGACATCGTCGGGTTTGTACATCAGTTGACCCTTAGCGTCGCGGGGGATGCCGTTACCCTGGCACCAGTTGCGTACGAATCCATTGTGGATACTGCGTTCGCGATGGGATACCTGATAGATGTCGACAGTGACGGAAATGGCGGAGCAACCCTGATCGGCGAGCTTCTCTGCAAAGTTCACCATCTGATTCTTGGTACGGAATTCAGCGGCCGTTGTGTACTGCCACCAGTTCTTCGGCCCTTTGCCCTTGGCGAGAGTGCTTGTGATTCCACCGTTGGTAATCATGAGGGAATTGGACGCCCCGGCTCCGAGAGCGGCCTCTTCTTCACCATTAGCGATGAGGCAGTTCTTGCCACCAGTGACGGTCATATAGGTGGGCTGGTCGAGCTTCTTGCCG
Organism: Acidobacteriota bacterium; assembly: GCA_025354885.1. Lineage (GTDB taxonomy): Bacteria > Acidobacteriota > Terriglobia > Bryobacterales > Bryobacteraceae > Bryobacter. The sequence goes on from JANXLY010000229.1 coordinate 8,620, forward strand.
AAGAGGGTAATTGAAGTGTCAATCTTGCTGACGTCATGGTCGAGAAAGTGGGGACGGATGATGATGTCATCGAAGGCGCGGCGGCTGTCGCGAAGAGCTACTTCGTCATCAGAACCTTCGTCAAGGTAGTCCCATGCGAGGGGATCCAGTTTCTTTTTGGCAAGAGCGGCGAAATCGAAGACGTTCGCCAAGCGCAACATGGGGTCGTTGAGTTCGCTAAATTTCTTGTCGGCACGGATCAGGGAAGACCCCGCGACAAACTGCATGAATCCGAAAAGAGCCTGCCGACGATTGATCATTTCAGGCAGTACGCTATCACAGCGCGCGTTTGGAGGTCAATGCAAATGAAGGTGATTGCGGCTGGCGCTGTTTGTTTTTATTAAGAATTTGTATTTTTGCAAAACAACCTGATAGAATTCCCACGTCCGGGAGGAACCTCGTCCAAAATGAGAGCTTTTCTAGTTGCTGCTGCTTTAATGTCAGCCATCAGTGCGTCGGCTGAAGTTAAGGTACTGAAGAATTTTACGTTGATTGATGGGAGGGGGGGCGCTCCGCTTTCTAATGCCGCAATGGTGATCGACAACGGGCGTATCACTTACGCCGGTCCTGTAGCCGGGTTGAAGGTACCCGCCGGTGCCGAGACGATGGATCTCGCTGGCAAATTTGTGATGCCGGGAATTATCAATCTTCATTCGCATCTGGGGAACACGATCGACCTGATCCAGGATCCGAAAAATTTCACCAGGGAAAATCTGGCGAAGAATCTGAAGACCTACGCGAGCTACGGAGTTACTTCTGTAGTCAGCATGGGCAGCGATCCCGAACTTGCACTGACTGTGCGGAATGAACAACGCGCCGGCCGCCCCAGCACAACACGAATCTATTCTGCGGGCCGCGGATTCACTGGTGTTGACGGCTACCCAACCAAAGCAATGGGGATGAAGGGCGTTCCTTATGAGGTGAAGTCTGCAGCCGATGGCAAAAAGGGCGTTGAGGAGAACGCGGCCAGAAAGGTAGACCTCATCAAGATGTGGGTGGACGACCACCTGGGAAAAGAACCGAAGATCCCGATTGAATTGTCGAGACCGATTATCGAGGCAGCGCGAGCTCATGGGCTGAAGTCCAGTGCTCATATTTTCTATCTCGACGATGCCAAGAAGCTGGTAGCAGCAGGACTCACAGGCCTTGCGCACAGCGTACGGGACAAGCCTGTAGATGACGAACTGATTGCCTTGATGAAGAAGAAGGGCGCCTGGCAGCAGGCTGCAACGCTGACACGAGAAATTTCTGTGTTTATTTACGCGACACCGCAAGCATTCTATGACGATCCGTTTTTCTCGCGCTCGGTTTCGCCGAGTGTGATTGCCAGGCTGAAGAGTCCGGAATATCAGAAAGCGGTCAGGGCCGATCATGACTTCCCGCTTCTGCCCGGCTTTCTCGAAACGGCAAAGAAGAATCTGAAGAAGCTGGTGGATGCGGGCGTGAAAGTTGGGTTCGGCACCGATACCGGGCCACCGGCCCGTTTCCCCGGGTACTTTGAGCACTGGGAAATGGAACTGATGGTGGATGCAGGTTTGACCCCTTCACAAGTGATTCAAATTGCAACCAAGAACTCCTCGGAGTTTCTTAACGTGTCGAAGGATTTCGGCACGCTAGAAAAAGGGAAGTGGGCTGACCTGATTGTGCTTCAAAAGAATCCACTGGAGAACATCAAAAATACAAGGACGATCGAGACAGTTCTAATTGCTGGAAATAAGGCGAACTAAATGAAAATACCGAAGATTGCGATTGCTGGCGGAGCTGCCCTCACCTTGATTTGCTGCTGGGCAGTGGCGCAACAAAAGACCGCTGAGGAGGCCAGTTGGGCTCCGAAGCCGCTTACGAAGACAGTGTGGCAAGCGCCGATGAAGCCACACACGAAACTTGCCGATGTGCTTGCTGCGCACAAAGGAAAATCATCCTGGCGACAGGTGATTGTCGACGACGATCATCTGAAGGCAGAATACATTTCGATGTCACCTGGAGAGAAAGTCGGTCGACGCTTCCACCCGGATACCCGCGAATGGTGGGTGGTTATGGCAGGCGAGCTGCGCTTCGAAATCGAAGGACAGGAACCGTTCACCGCAGTCAAGGGCTCTCTGGTTCAGGTGCCGATGCAGACCATCTATTCCATGGAAGTGGTAGGCGACAAACCGGCGCTGCGCTTTGAAGTGAATATCGCGAAGGCGCACACGCTCTATCCAAAAAGCGTGGAGCCCCCGAAGGTGCCAGGCCTCGAATGGATTCCCGTTACTCTGAACCGAAAGCCGATGGGCTACAACCTGACGAACAAGCCACACATCAACTACTACGAGCTCACGAAAGACCCGGCCTACAAAGGTGGCCGTTTCATTCATGACGACCGTGCGGTTTCCAACATCATCTACGGGTCGGAGAAGAATCTGCCGCCTGTGAATCCAAAGGCTCGCGGACACTTCCATCCGGAGTGCGCAGAGTTCTGGATCATCCTGGGCGGTGAGATCAGTTACAAGATGGAGTATTTCGGAGATATTATCGCTACCGAAGGCGATGTGGTTTACGCGCCTCCATACACGTTCCACGCTCCGCGCTTTCATGGGGACAAGCCATCGTGTCGGCTTGCTATGAACGGTTATACGAATATCGCCCACTTGTTCGATGCGGTAGTCCCTCACTAAAGTGGCCGAATTGAGCAGCCCGCAGCGCCCGACGCGGGTACGCCATGTCATTCTATGGCTGACCGTGGCGGCCTACATGATCACCTACATGGACCGTGTGGTAATCTCTTCATCGGTTCCCAGTTTGCAAAAGGAATTTGGTTTTTCACTGGTGACGATTGGGTGGATTCTCAGTGCGTTCCGGTGGGGATATGCGTTGTTCCAGCTTCCGGGCGGTTGGCTGGGCGACCGGTTTGGACCGCGCCGCGCGCTGGCGGGAATCGTAGTCTGGTGGAGCGTGTTCACGTCTGCCACGGCGCTGAGCTGGAATTTCGCCTCGATGGCGGTACTTCGATTTCTGTTTGGCGTCGGGGAGGCCGGGGCCTTTCCAATTGCGACGCGTTCGCTATCCCGTTGGATGCTGCCGTCGGAACGCGGTTTCGCGCAGGGCATCACTCATGCCGGTTCCCGGCTGGGCGCAGCAATGACTCCGCCTCTTGTGGTGTGGATCATGGTCTCCTACGGGTGGCGTACGACTTTCATAGTTTTTGGCACTCTGGGTATTGTATGGTCGGCGGTATGGTTCTGGTATTATCGCGATTCGCCGGAGCAACATCCCGGCGTGAACGCTGCTGAGCTCGAAATGATCCATTCCTCCATGGGTGGGCCGAGGAGGAGCATCTCGAAGCAGGTGCCCTGGAAAAAGATTCTGTCGAGCAAGACTCTCTGGTATCTGTCCCTGATGTATTTCTGCTATGGATACTGCGTATCGGTCTACCTCGACTGGTTCCCGACTTACCTCAACTCGTATCGCCATTTCAATCTGAAGCAGATGGGTTTTTACGCCAGTCTGCCGTTGCTCGCCGGGACGACTGGGGACTTGATGGGAGGAGTCTGGTCTGACTGGTGGCTGAAGCGGACCGGCAATCTCAAGATGGCTCGGCGTGGCGTGGCGGTAAGCGGTTTTCTTCTG
>JANXLY010000231.1 GCA_025354885.1 Acidobacteriota bacterium
AATACTGTGATTCGTCCAGCTACCGCGTTCTCGATTACTTTGTTCTTCTGCAACTGCTCTTGGCTCAATGTCACTCTCTCCTTTCGGCAGGGGGGGTGACAGAATCGCTGAGCAGTTAAGGGGTGACAGAATCGCTGAGCAACTTCATATCCTTTGCGGCGACTTGCCTGTAGGCCCAATTAGTGATAATCCTCTACGCAGTTATGGATTCATTCTCAAGACGAAATTTTATACAAACGGTGAGCGCCGGGACGCTCGGCACTAGTGCAGTTTGGGGGCAATTTGGTCCGGCTGGCCCTCCAGCTAAATATGAAGCGACCTGGGATTCGCTGAAGCGTCACCCGCTCCCAGCCTGGTTCAACAATGCAAAACTTGGAATCTTTGTGCACTGGGGATTGTATTCGGTTCCTGCCTGGGCGCAGCCTTCTGGCGAGTTGGGCAAAGTGGACTGGAGCAAGTGGTTTTATCAGAATCCCTATGCCGAGTGGTATCTGAATTCAATCCGGCTGAAGGAGTCTTCGGCCTATCAGCACCACGTGGCAACTTATGGGGCGGATTACGACTATTACCGCTTTGCCGATACCTTCACGAAGGAAAGCCGGAAATGGCAGCCCGAGGAGTGGGCTTCGCTATTTCGCTCTGTCGGAGCGCGCTATGTGGTGCTGACGACAAAACATCATGACGGGTTTACGTTGTGGCCCTCGCGAGTAAAGAATCCCATGAAGGCGGATCTGCCCACGATCGGGCGCGATCTGGTGGGAGATCTAACCAAGGCGGTAAGGGGAGCTGGAATGAAGATGGGGCTCTACTATTCGGGTGGGCTCGACTGGACCTTTGAGAAGCGTCCAGTGGCGACTTTGGCTGATGTGGGCGCTACGGTGGTGCAGAGTCAGGAGTATGCGGACTACGCTGACGCGCACTGGAATGAACTGATGGAGCGATACCAGCCGTCGGTGTTGTGGAACGATATTGGCTATCCGAAAGCGGGCCGACTCGAAAAGATCTTCAGCGACTTCTACAATCGCGATAAAGAGGGCTTGATCAACAATCGATTCGGGCGGGATCATTTTGACTTTACGACGCCCGAGTACTCGCGCTACGAGACGATTGTGGAAAAGAAATGGGAAAGCTGCCGTGGCCTGGGTTTCAGTTTTGGTTACAACCAGATTGAGGGTCCCGAGCATGTGATTGCTTCGGACAAGCTGATTGAATTACTGATCGACATTGTGAGCAAGAACGGCAACCTGCTGCTCAATGTGGGGCCAAGACCCGATGGCAGTATTAGCGAAATCCAGAAAGACCGGCTACTGACTTTGGGCAAATGGCTATCGGTGCATGGTGAGGGAATTTTTGACACGAAGCCGTGGATCCGGTCTGGAGTGAAAGACAAAGATGTGGACCTGCGGTTTACGCGAAAAGAAAATTCCGTTTATGCCTTTCTACTGAAACATGGTGCCAGTGATTCGATTCGCATTCCGAATGTGTATGCAGCCGAAGCGACCAAGGTTGAGTTGCTGGGTAGAGCAGGTTCGCTCGAGTGGCAGCAAAGTGGCCGCGACCTCATTGTGAAGGTAAAGACGGTTGGGCCTTATGCCGCAGCACTCAAGATCAGTCCGGTGCCGCATCAATTGGTTCGTGATTGAAGTAGCCTCGGAGTCGAGAGCTCTGACAGTGGAAGTAGCGACGCGTATTTGGGTTAGGAGCGAAGCCAGAGCCAGGTGAGGCCAACAAGCACTACGACGAGGGCCCAACCGATGAGGAAGCCGTTGATGTCTTCTTTGTAGGAGGCCCGCTTTTGGAGACCAGTGCCGATGTCTGCAAGCAAGAGGCGGGTGCCGGGGGGAGCGGTGCCTTCTACCGGTTCTGCGAAGCGGGCGAAGAAGGGATCGAGGACGGAGGCGGGTTCTGGAGTTGTAGCATAGCTGACGAGGATTAGTGCGGCGACGCCAGAGATCAAGGAGATGGCGAAGACGTTTGGATCCCAGTAGTCGAGACGTTGACCGCTCATGGCCATAAGGACGAAGTTCACGGCGAGCGGAACGATCAGGCTGGCAGCGGCACCCCAGCGATTGGCGCGTCTCCAGAGGATACCCCCGAAGATGCTGATGCCCATGTAAGTGGCCATGGTTTCGGTGAGCAGGAAGGAGTAGAGTACGCGGTCGACCAGGAAGAGCGCATAGAGAATGCCGAGGGTGGAGAGGACGAGACCACTGATGCGTCCGGCCCAGAGGTAGTGGGTGTCGGTAGCTTCGCGGCGGTAGAAGCGCTGGTAGAGATTCTTCGTGAAGAGTGCGCCGGAATCGACCATGAAGGCGGAGCAGGTGCTCATGTTGGCGGCGAGGATGCTGGCGAGCATGAGGCCGAGGCCGCCAGGGAAGAGGAGGTGACGGCAGGCAAGGCCGAAGGCATCTTCGGGGTCGTCGAGGCGGGCAAAACCGGAAGAGGGATTGAGGGCGAGTGCGGCGACGATCAGGCCAACGAGAGCCCAGCCGATGGTGCAGATGCGCTTGACGAAGTTGCCATAGAACATGCCGTTGCGGCAACTGCGTTCATCCTTGCCTGTACCGACAGCGGCGAGCTGGTGGGGCTGGGAGACGATGCCGATGAGGCCGTTCAATGTGAGCAGGAAGATGAACCAGACGCCGATGCCATTGGGGGTGGCGAGCGAGAAGAAGTGCGGGGCGAGAGTTTGTTTCATGCCGGCGAGGCCGCCGACCTGGCTCCAGCCGAGAGGGACGAGCATGAAGGAGAGGGCGATGATGAGGAAGCCCTGAAAGAAGTCTGTCCAGGCGCTGGCGAGGAGACCACCGATGAAGCTGTAGAGCAGGAAGATCAGCGTCATGGCGAGGACGATGGAATTGGGGGAAACTGAACCGCCGGTGGCCTGGCTGATGACTTTACCCGCGCCCTTGAGCATGGAGGCCATGTTGATCGTGAAATAGATGAGAGCGAAGGCGGTGTAGACGACACCCATTGAGGGGCCGAAGCGGTCTTCGACGACTTCGCCAATTGTGGTCCGGCGCATGCGCCGGAAGAGCGGAGCGATGAGCCAGTAGAAGGGAGTGGCGAAGAGGTTTTTCCACTGGAACCAGATTCCTGAGAAGCCGCTGGTGTAGACGGCACCGGCGAGGGAGACGGGCATTTCAGCGTGGGTGCCGATGCCGAAACTTTGGCCGATCATGAGCCAGCGGTTGAAGCCGCGATTGCCGAGGAAGTAGCTTTCTGTGCCGCGGACATAACGGCCGGCGATGATGCCGATGGCGGCAACGATGACGAGGTAGCCGATGAGGACGACCCAGTCGATGATGTGAAGTTGAAGACTCATGTCGTGGAGTGCATGGTATCGCAGGATGGGGATGGGCGGCGGCGGTTACGCGTCGCGGAGCGAATTTTTCTACTCATCCCAAAGTGTTGTGAGGCCTGGGAAATCTCCGAATGCGGCATCGGCGGTTACGAGGGATGCACCTTCGAGGACGGCTTGCGTGGCGAGCATGCGATCGAAGGGATCCTTGTTGCGGCAATCCCGGAAACGCCACACTTCCACCGCATGCCGGATGTGGATTGGGAGTCGAGTAGCTCCCAATCGCCCGATGAAATCGTCGAGCAAGTCCGCTGGCGGGCCGTGATGCCAGACCATTTGCTTGCCTATGCCAGACTTGATCGCGATCTCCCAAGCGGATGCGGCGCTCACCAGGAGTTGGTGCTCGTCTGATTCGAGCATCCCTATGATTCGCGATGGAAGTTTCCTGCTGTCGCCCACCGCCCAAAGAAAAACGTGAGTATCGAGCAGCAGCTTCAATGCTCCGATTCCCCGTTGAAGAGGGCCAGTGTTTCGGGATCGAGAGGGGCATTGAAGTCCGTCAAATCAGACATGCTGAACGCGCCAGCGGCAAAACCGAGTTCGCGCTTCGGCTTGTAGCGGTCGATGCCGACCAGAACGGCAACCGGCACGCCAGACTTGGAGATGACCACATCCTCGCCGTGGCTGGCACGTTCGAGGAGCTTGGAGAAGTGGGTCTTGGCATCGTGAACATTAGTCGCCATGGAGTAATTGTAGCAGACTTAGTCCGGACTAGACTAGACTCTGGATGGACCATGGGCAGCAAAAGAGCCCGATAAATTTATAGCGAAGAAAAGGCGAATATGCTACAACGACTGTATGCCGTTTGCAGCTTTGCGGAATCACAGTTTCTACTCGCTTTTGGACAGTACGCTTTCGCCGGAGGCGCTGGTCGAGCGGGCGGTGGCCCATGGCATGCCGGCGGTCGCGCTGACCGATACCGATACCCTGGGCGGTGCGGTGTTGTTCTACAAAGCTGCAAAGGCGGCGGGCGTACACCCCGTGATTGGCTGCGAGATTACACTCGCACAGAGCAAGCGTCTGACCTTGCTGGTGGAGAGTGCCGAGGGTTATCGCAACCTCTGCCGGCTGCTGAGTGTAAGGGCTCGCAAGCATACGCGTTTTCAGGATGAAGAAGGTCTGGGGGCTGAGGACCTGGCGCGTTTTGCGCGAGGACTCATTTGTCTGGCGGGTGTGGATGCCGATCCGAACTGCGATCTGTATCGCGAAATTTATGGACGCAATCTGGCCTTTGCACTGAGTTTTCACAATGAGGAAGACCGGCGGAGTTCGCGGGTGCTGCTGAATGCAGCGCGGCGATTGAAGGTGCCGACGGTTGTCGTCAATGACGTGCATTACGGGATGCGTGACCAGCAAGAAGCGCTGCAATGGGAAGTGCTCTCGAGCATGCGCACGCTGACGATGCTGGGGCAGGAGCATGAGGCAAAGAAGCGTCCGGGGGATTATCACTTCCCTACCCCGAATGAAGTGCAAGCCGAGATGGGTGAGTTGAAGCAGGCGATCGAAAATAGCTGGGCAGTGGCGGAGCGATGCCGTTTTGATTTTGAACTGGGCGACATACACTTTCCGAAGTATGAGAGCGAGCGGCCGGCGATGGAAGAGTTGCGGGCGATGGCCGAAGCGGGGATGCGTGCGCGCTATGGCGAGGCGATGCCGGGTGACGGGATGGCGCGGCTGAATCGCGAGCTGAGTGTGATTGGCGAGGTGGGTTATGCCGAGTACTTTTTGATCTTTGCCGATATCGTGCGCTGGGCAAATGCGCGCGGAATTGCGACGCTGGCACGCGGGTCTGCTGCCGGTAGCCTGGTCTGTTACACGCTGGGGATTGGCAACATTTGCCCGTTCCGTTTTAACCTCTGCTTCGAGCGTTTTCTGAATAAGGAACGGATGCAGTTTCAGAAGCTGGCCGATATTGATCTCGATTTGCCGTGGGACAAACGCGATGAAGTGGTGCGCTATGTGTTCGACAAGTACGGGGAAGAACATGTGGCGATGATCGGGGCTTACAACACGTTTCAGGGCCGTGCGGCGATTGGAGATATCGCGAAGGTGTACGGGATTCCGGAGCGCGAGGTAAGGCGTTTTACGGAACACATTCCTTACTTTTCCGGGGATGCGGCGATGGCAGTGCAGACCAATCCGGAGTGTGCGCATTTGCCTGTTAACGAGGAACCGTACAAGACGATCCTCGGCATGGCGGGGCGTTTTGACGGGGTGCCGCGACATCGATCCATGCACCCGTGCGGGCTGGTGATCGGAGCGAATCCGATTGCGGATCGCATTCCGCTTTTTCGGAGTGCGAAGAATATTCTGACAACACACTATGCGATGGATGACGTGGAGGAGTTGGGGCTGCTGAAGATGGATCTGCTGGGGCAGGCGGGCCTGAGCGTGCTGCGCGAGGCGCGGGAAAACATTCGCGTGAATACGGGTAGTGAGCCGGAAGCGGTGGATGAGAGCGACGCGGCGACCTGGGAGGGGATTGCGTGTGGAGAGTCTCGCGGGGTGTTTCATATTGAAAGTCCGAACATGGTGAACCTGCTGGTGCTGACGAATTGCCGCGACATCAATTGCCTGACGGCCATTGAATCTGTGATTCGTCCGGGGGCCGCCAATGAAGGACGCAAGGGGATGTTTGCGCGCCGGCATCAGGGGCTCGAGCCGGTGACTTATGTACACCCGACGCTGGAGCCGCTACTGAGTGAAACTTATGGGCTGCTGGTCTACGAAGAGCATATTCTGCTGGTGGCGAATGGTTTTGCGGGTATGAACTGGGGGCGTGCCGATACGCTGCGGCGATTGCTCGTAAAGAATCGTGATCCTGCGCGCATTGATGCGATGGGAGAAGAGCTGCGCGATTGCGCGCGGCGGCGTGGGCATTCTGAAGGCGAGATTGAGGCGGTGTGGAATATGTTGCGTGAATTTGCGGGGTACATGTTTAACAAGGCGCACTCGGCGGCTTATGCAGTGGAGGCTTATGAGGGAGCGTTTTTGAAGATGCGTCATCCGGTGGAGTTTCTGGCGGCAGTGCTGACTTGCCGGCGGGGATTCTATGCACAGATTGTGTATGTGCTGGAGGCATTGCGGAATGGTGCGCAGTTTCTGACGCCTTGTGTGAGTGTGAGCGATGCGGAGAAATTTCTGGTGGCGGGGCAGTCGATCCGGCTGCCGCTGAATCAGGTGAAGGGATTGAGCGAAACGGTGGTGTCGCGGATTGTGGCGGGGCGGCCGTACCGCGATGTGGCAGATTTCTATCGTCGCGCGCAGCCTACGCAAAGTGAGTGGTTGAGTCTGCTCAAGGTGGGGGCCTTTGATGCGATGGGCGAGACGCGAGGACGTATGTTCTGGCGGCTGTCGCGGATGAGTGTAAGAGGTGGGCAGGCGAACGATCCGTTGTTTGTCAGTGAGGAGCCGGACTTTGGCGGGAGCGGGGTCAACGTGCGCTGGGAGGCGGAGCTGCTGGGGTTTCCGGTGACGGTGCATCCGCTCGATTACTATGCGCCGGGTCTGGACTGGGGGCAGTATGTGAGTGCGAAAGAATTGCGCGAGACACCGCGTAAGTACTTTGGAAAAACCGTGGAAGTGGCAGGCATGATTGTCGCGGACCGGATACATACGACGAGTCGAGGGCCGATGAAGTTTGTGACGCTGGCGGACCCGAGCGGCTTTAGTGAAGTGAGTCTGTTTACGGAGGCGTATCAGCAGTATGGGCACATGACGACACGGCCGGTGGTTGTGGTGCAGGGAGTGGCAGAGCCGTTTGACAATTTTAGGGGAGTGCAGTTGAATGGGCAGCGGGTAGGGGTGGGGCGAGGGAAGTCTATGGATCGGGTGGGAGCGGTGCTACGGAGGTAGACATGGGGATCACCAATCAAGCAGTGTTAAATGACACCGAGGCTTAAGCCGTCGCGTTCCAAGCCTCGCGAGAAACATTTGCCTGATGGAGAATGCGCGCTAAAAGAGACGGTCCAATCTCACTCGAATGGGGGATTGGGCAAAATCAACCGCACGGAACGCCTTAGAGAAATTGATGCTTGCCATCGGGAAATGGCCCCTCGTAACCAAGTTGCTTCAGGTGGAAAATCAGATCTGCGCGCTTGACCGAACTCAGCTTGTTTCCCACGAAAGCGGCTTAAGCAACTTCACGAACAGCAAGGTCTACGCCGGCCATGACAGGGATCGGATGTTGATGGGAAAGACTGAAAAGCAGCCAGTCTTCCAAGGCCGACTTCAACTCGTCGCGGCATTGCTCGAGAGTGGAGGATTGCGCCCATACTCCCGCGAGTTCGGGGATCGATCCGAAGAAGCCTTCGCCATCGTCCAGGAGTTCATAATGAGCTTGACCCAAGGCGAGAGTAATGTACTGACTGATCACAACACTTCTACTATAAACAAAAGAGTGGAGAGCGTAATTCGCCATTCTATGAGATGCCCTTATGGGTGGGCAGCGCGAGGGTGACGACCGAGACTGGGGCGCGGGGCCGATTGGACACGTAGAGAGAAGGCGCGCGCTGAATCCTGAGTTCAGGAGGGGATTAAGCGGGAGGCTTTAGACGCTGCTTTTCGCGCTGATCTAGTGTAGTGCTTCACACAGACTGTGGATTATTAAGTGCGGCTCTTCCGCGCATCACCTTGGCGAGGATATCTTTCGAGCTTGCGGTCCAGATAAAGGGTTTAGGGCTTTCGTTGTGCTTGTCGACGTAATCGTCCAGAGCTTGAATGAGCTCAAGCACGCTACGGAACACACCGCGCCGGAGCCGATTTTCGGTAAGGTCTCGAAAGAAGCGTTCCACCATGTTGAGCCAGGAAGAGCTTGTTGGAGTGAAATGGATATGAAAGCGGGGATGCCTTTTCAACCAGCGTTGTACGTCCGGGTGCTTGTGTGTCGCGTAATTATCGGCAATGAGATAAAGCTGCTTGTCAGCGGGCGTAGCGTCGTCGATCAGGCGCAGAAATTTGATCCACTCCTGATGCCGGTGCCGCTGCTGGCACAAGCTGATCACTTTGCCACTGGCAGCATTCATGGCTGCGAATAGGGTTGTGGTGCCGTGCCGCTTGTAATCGTGGGTCATGGTTTCAGCGCGCCCCTTCTTCATCGGTAATCCGGGTTGTGTTCTGTCCAGGGCCTGCACTTGGCTCTTCTCGTCTACACATAGAACAATTGCGTGCTCAGGTGGTTGTAAATACAAAGCGACAATCGCTTCAAGCTTCTGGGTGAAGTTGGGGTCGTTACTCAGCTTGAAAGACTCTATTCGATGCGGCTTGAGCCCATGCGCATGCCAAATACGCAGAACGCTGGAGTCGCTAATGCCAGCGGCGGCAGCCATTGTGCGTGTGCTCCAGTGCGTGGCATTGGCGGGCTTTTCCTGCGTTGTCAGGCGAACGACTTTGTCTACAGTGGCCTTGGCAATGGAGGGCGTGCGCCCTGGGCGCGGGGCATCTTTTTCTAAACCAGCCAGTCCTTTTGTCAGGAAGCGCTGCCGCCAGCGGGCAGCCTTCTCTGAAGTGATGGACAGTTCCGAAGCAATATCAAGATCCCGTTTTCCTTCGTCTGCAAGCAGTAGAATCCGCGCTCTTTCTGCCATCCGTACCGGAATCTTGCGACCGTTCGCCCAAGCCGCCAAGGTTGCCTTGTCTTCCGCAGTCAATTCGATTTTTGGGGCAATGCGCATCACCAACCGGCTCCTTAATTATAAGGACGCACACCGGCTATTAATCGTTACTATATATGAAGCACTACACTAGGTTGTAGTCGCCGATGCCGAAGCGGTTCAGCAATTCCAGCGCATGTCTTTTGAATTCTGAATTTGTCATTACTCTCTCTCCGAGGATTTCTCCAAGTACAATTCAACACGGTCTGAAGTCCAGGTTGCTACACCGCAGCCAAAGAAATCGGTGTCTTCGGTCCAGATCGCACAGTCGAGAGCCAAAGCTGAGGCGAGAATTGGCCAATCCTCTTCATCGCGAAGAGCCATTCTCCGCCGAGCCAAGGATTCAAACTGCTTGTAGGTTTCGGGTTCGACAGTCTGCACCAACCCCGCCACACGGTCCAGTGTTGCCATCGCTGCTGCGATCGAAAGGTTGCGGCGCTCGAGAATGGCTGGAAGATGTTTGCGCGCTTCTTCGAAAGCAGTGTCAGGTGCTAGAAAATCCACGTTCTCTACGTATTTGCATAGCAGCGCGAGTACGCGCGAGCCGAGCACGGCGCGAATCAGTATGTTCGCATCGAGCACCAGCATGATCAAAGCTTCTGTATGCGTCGCTCGCGGCGGAGCTTTTTGAAGTCTGCCATGATTGCATCTTCGGTTGTTCCGGCAGCCGCTATGAGAGCCTGCATCTTCTCGCCTGCGACGCGGAGGGCGTCAAGATCGGCTTCGCTGGGCTTCGGTTTGGTCGGAACATAAATACCAATCGTCGCGCCATGCCGCGTGATCGCAACTGGTGTTTTCGACTCCAGATAGTTGGACAGGTTCTCGCGAAACTCCCGGATTCCGACTTTAGTGGTTTGCATAGGTGTCACCTTTTGTGTACACCATGATAACGCAAGGAGCTAGAGTTGCGCCAAAACCTTAAGTATGCCGGGGCCGTAACGGGTGACGAGCCGAGGACCGAGTCCGGAGACTTCGAGGAGTTCGTCCGTTACCGAGGGACGATCAGCAGCGATTTCGTTCAGCACCTTGTCGGTCAAAATACGGAAGGCGGGGACGCCTTCTTTCTTCGCCTGCTCGAGGCGCCACTTCTTCAGAGCTTCGATGGCGGCGGCGCCCGGCGCAGCCTTTGCCTTCGACTTTTTCGCGGCCGCCTTTGCCTTCGACTTGGTTGGCTTTCTGCCTGGGGTCTGGCGAATCTGTAACGCAAAATCCTCAGGAGCCTTGAGAAAAATAGCGCGGCGGAAGGGGATGTCGCGACCATCCTTGTTGAAGATCTCGTCCTTCAATTCAATCAGCGCGGCGCGGGCCATCGCACTGAGCAATTGCTCGAAGGCGTCGCGGGCATCATGAGAGCTTGTAAGGCCGGGGTAGTGTTCCGCGAAGAGCTTGCCGGTGGAGCGGCCATCGTTTTTCTGCAGGCTCTCAAGAATGTTTTGGGCGAGAGTGATTTCCTGCGAGGTGGCTTCACGGAATTGCTGCGCTTCGCAATCTTCGGGGGCGCAGAAATCGCAAATCCCGCAGGCTTTCATCGCGCCGTAACGGTCGCCAAAGTGAGTCACCAGGGCGCACATGCGGCATTCGTTGCCTTCTGTAAAGCGCACCATACTCTGGAGACGATCGAGCTTTTGGGCAATCTGTGCATTGTAAGGATCACGCCAGGCGGGCAGGCCGAGCGTTACGTTTTCAGCAAAGTCGACGATGGCTCCGCCATGGATCCAAAGCTTTTCAAGAGCCTTGTCGAATTCATCTTCGGCAATGCGGGAACGGTGCTGCAGGTCCTGTTTGGCTTGTGGCTCGTCCGTCAGCAGCAGAAAGATTTTTTCGAGAAGCTTGATGTCTGGATAGTCGCGCTCATGGAAGAAGTCGTGGGTGTGACGGTCGGCGTAGGAGTGCATCAACACGGCGCGTGAAGGGGCTCCGTCACGACCGGCGCGGCCGATTTCCTGGTAGTAGGCTTCGACACTTCCTGGCAACGCGGTGTGGATGACCGTGCGGACATTGGCTTTGTCGATGCCCATACCAAAGGCGATCGTTGCGACGATCACATCGAGCTTGCCGTCGAGGAAACCAGTCTGCACTCGGGCTCGAATTTCCGCCGAAAGTCCGGCGTGGTAAGAAGCAGCAGACAGCGAGGACTTGAGCACAATCGCGAGTTCTTCGGACTTTTGGCGGGTGGGTGCGTAGACGATGGCGGGACGGCGTTCCGGATCTTTGAGCAGGCGCTTCACGAGGTCGGAACGTTCGGCCGGGCCCGCCTCCATCACTTCAATGGCGATGTTGTCACGACGGAAACCCTGGATGAACTTACCGCCTTCTCCAAGGCCAAGCTGCGTCGAAATATCGTTCTGCACGATGGGCGTGGCAGTGGCCGTGAGAGCGATGACGGGCGCAGGCCGAAGCGATGGCAGGTGTTGACCGAGAGTGCGGTAATCGGGCCGGAAATCGTGACCCCACTGCGAAATGCAATGCGCTTCATCGACGGCAACGAGCGAAGGCTTGCGCTTGGCGAGCATCTCGGGAAAGCCCGGCACACGGAGCCGCTCCGGTGCAATAAAGAGGAACTGCAAGCGGCCCGCGAGATAGTCGATACAAGCCTGTCGCGATGCGGCCCGATCACGGCCGGAGTGAATCCGTTCGACGGCAAAGCCGAGTTCCTTGAGCTTGGCGACTTGATCTTCCATCAAAGCGATCAGCGGGCTAATGACAAGAGTTGTGCCGCCCAGGGCGAGACCAGGCAATTGATAGCACAACGACTTCCCCGCCCCGGTAGGCATGACGAGCAGGACGTCTTTGCCTTCAACTACCGCACGACAGACTTCCTCCTGGCTGGGCCGGAATTCAGTGAAGCCAAAGCATTGGTGGAGGATTTCAGAAAGTTCAGCGGGCACGGGTGCGGACTCTTTTACTGGAATCGGAACTGGAGCCAAAGCAGTGGCCGGAGCAGTCTCTTTGTTGCCCACTTTTCCCACCACCTCGCGGACATAGTCTTCAATGCCAGACATGAAGGGCGCAAGATCCGCCTGACCACGCTCCATGCGTTTGAGCTGGGCTTCCCACTGACCGGTCATAGCGGGACTCTTCACTTCCGGATGGACCACTTCAATCAAGTGGAGGCCCTTGTCGGTAGCGGCGAGCGCCTTGGCCTGACGTTCCACATAGCCTCGCTCGATCAGCACTTCGATGATCGAGGCGCGAGTGGCCGGAGTGCCGAGGCCGTTTTCTTTCATCGCATCAGAGAGTTCTTTTTCGTCGAGGGTTTTGCCTGCGGTCTGCATGGCGGTGAGCAGGGTAGCGTCGGTAAAGCGCTTGGGCGGGCGCGTCTTTTTGAGTGTGGAATCCACCTTCACGACATCCTGCAACTGATTGAGTTCGAGTTCTGGCGGCAGAGTCTGTTCGCCGGAATCTTTCTCTTTCCCTTTTTTCTCGGTGACGATGTCAAGCACCTTCCAGCCCATCTGCCGGACCAGTGTGCCGGCCGAATGGTAGTTGTCAACGATTGCTTCATTCGTGATGGCAGTGATGACAGTAGTGACATCGGTGAGATAGTCGTCGTGCCAGGCGGAGAGAAGGCGACGGGCGACAAGGTCGTAGAGGCTGCGTTCGTCTGCGCTGAGGTTGACGCGGGCGGGAGAGCTGGTTGTGGGAATAATCGCGTGGTGGTCGGAGATCTTGGTGTCATCGACGTAACGAGAGCCAAGGGGCCGTTCTCCGCTGCCCTCCGCAACGAGCTTTGGATACTGCGGCGCGACGGCGCGCACGACGGCGCCAAGACCTGCGGCGACCGTGCGGGAGAGGTGACGCGAATCGGTTCTGGGGTAGGAGATCAGCTTGTGAGTCTCATACAGCTTCTGCGCCAGATCGAGAGTCTTTTGCGCGCTGTAGCCATAGAGACGATTGGCGTGGCGCTGCAGCTCAGTGAGGTCGTAGAACTGCGGCGGCACCATCTTTTTCGATTCCGATTCGAGAGAGGCAATTCGAGCGACGACGCTCTTGGCGCGGGTGGTGATCTCTTTGGCAGGCCCGGGGTCGGCGGGCAGGCGCATCGCCTGCTGCATCGTTTCGCCTGGGTTCGGTGTGCGAAACCAGGTACCAACATAAGTTGGCTTTCCGGCGACGCCCTGCGGCGAGAAGGTGGCAGAAACTTCGCGGTACTCCTCGGGAACAAAAGCGCGAATGGCCACTTCCCGCTCGGCGAGCATGGCGAGAGTGGGAGTTTGTACGCGTCCTACAGAAAGCGTTTCGTCGTAAGCGAGAGAGTAGGCGCGGGAGAGGTTCATGCCAACGAGCCAGTCGGCGCGGGAACGACCGCGAGCGGCGTTAGCGAGGCCGTCATATTCACGGGCGTCTTTGAGGGCAGCGAAACCAGCAGTGATTGCGTCGGCAGTGAGGGAGGAAATCCAGAGCCGCTGCACGGGCTTCTTACTGTGCGCAGCATCGTAAATGTAGCGGAAGATCAATTCGCCTTCGCGACCGGCGTCCGTCGCGCAAATGATGCGATCCACTTTGGGAGAATTCAGGATCTTTCGAACGGTCTCGAACTGATCCTTGGTCTTTTCGTAAACGACCAGCGGCCAGTCTGCAGGGAGCATGGGCAGCAAATTGCGACGCCAGAATTTCCACTCCGCGCGGATCTCGTGCGGCTGCGCAAGCGAGACAAGGTGGCCAATGGCCCAAGTGACAATGTGGCCGCCACCGTGGAGATAGCCATCACCCTTCTGTGTGGCACCGAGGACCTTGGCGATGTCGCGGGCAACGGATGGTTTTTCGGCAATGACAGCAATGATAGACAAGCGGAGACTCTATTTTAGCGGTCGGCAGATGCAGGCGATCAAAAAAAAATAGGCGGTGCCACTTTGAGGGTGACCCCGCCTTCAATGAAGGAGACTTGCTGGAACGAAAGTTAGCGGCGACGTCGGATGGCAAGCGCGATGCAGGTAGCGCCGACGAGAGCCATAGTGGCGGGCTCCGGTGTCGCGGTTTCTGAGGTCGGGCCAGGATTGTCGCGGGGGATGTCGTAGATGGAATGGTTGTCGGTTTCAAAGCCGGTACTGGTCCGAGAGTTGTAGAACATCACTTGATCAAAGAGTGTGCCGCCGCTGGTGGTGAAGTTGACGTAGGCATATTTTTCGCTTGTGTTCTGGCCTGTGTTCGGGTTGCCGTTGTAGG
>JANXLY010000264.1 GCA_025354885.1 Acidobacteriota bacterium
TGCCCGCCCTGCACGATAATTTCATGCGGTTGTTTTTTCGCGCCCAGCACATAACGCCGAAAAATCAAATCCCCGCCCTTTGTCACCGGATCGCTATCGCCAAAAAGAGTTAGAAAGGGCTTGTTAAATTTCTTAAGTCCCTCCCATGCAGCACGGTTGGGGGCAGCAGCCGGGTCGTCGGGTGTAATCGGTACGAGTAGCGGAAACTTGCGCGCCGCAGCCTTGTAATTTTCTTCAGGATATGGCGCACTGTACGCTTTGATCTCCGCCTCGCTCAGCTTGCGCACTGTTGCACCCTGGATGATTTTGCCGATCGGCAGCTTCGAGACATTCTGCGAAAATCTGTTGCTCGCCTTCCTGTTCTCGACCGTTCTGGTAGTTGGCGGAGCGATACTGCTCGACACACTCGATACGACCATTCGCGATCCGGAACAAACCAGTCGGCTTCTCGGGGTAGATGTCATCGGAAGCCTACCTTCAGTCAAGAACATCACGACCTTGAAAAATGTGTTTGGAAGCCCGGGAATCGTCCTGAACAAAGAGCCTCAGCAGAATCAAGGCTACCGGACCATGTCCACTTACGAAGAGGCGATCCGCACTCTGCGCAGCTCGATTCTTCTTGGTGATTTCGACGGGCGACTGCGATCCATTCTGATGACCAGTGCGAATCCGAGTGAGGGCAAAAGCACAACTGCGTTGCATCTGGCGATTGCAAATGCAGAGCAGGGCAAACGAACTCTGCTGATTGACGCGGACCTGCGAAGGCCAAGTATTCATCGAAAACTTGGCTTGCCAATGGAAAGAGGTTTGTCGAATGTGTTGATGGGTGAAATGACCTGGAAGAATGCGCTGATTCACATGGATCAGCTCGTGAATCTCGATGTGCTGTTTTCGGGACCACCATCGCACCGGGCTGCAGACTTGATCGGGCCGCTACTCAGCGACATGCTGGATGAGTTTGGCAAAGAGTACGACCTCATTATCATTGATGCTCCACCGTTGCTTGGCTTTGCCGAACCGTTACAAATGGCGGCGATTGCGGATGGAGTTTTGGTGGTGAGTCTGGCAGGAGAGACCAATCGAAAGGCGGTAGCAAGCCTCTTATCTGCTTTGAAGCGACTGAGGTCAAACGTAATAGGCATCGTACTGAACGGAGTGAAGCGCCACACGGCTGAAGGCTATAACTACTATTCCTATTACAACTCGTATCGAGACGTGCAGCCAAATGAGAAGTAACTCGATTCAGCATCGATCATGAGTAACTTCGTGGATCTTCTACTGTCGAAATTGGGAATCGCCGTCGATGCTTCGACCAGAGACAGGGTGAAGCGGCAAGTTGCCGGCTTTCTGAAGACCTTGCTCGGTACGCTTGGAACACAGGCGGGTACTTATCTTTCCATTATTCTCCTCACGCGCTTTCTTGGCGCAGAAGGGTTTGGTCGATACGCTGCAATTCAAGCGACACTAATAGCCAGCTTCGGACTCTCGAGCCTGGGAATTGGCATCACCGCAACGCGATTTGTTGCCCGTTTCCGTGTTTCGAATCCTGAGCGAGCAGGCCGGATTATCGGTCTATGTTCGCTGATTGCAATCTTCGGGGGCCTACTTTTTACAGTGCTTCTGTTGCTATGGGCCGAACCCATAGCGATCCATGTGTTTCGATCCGGAGACCTGCAATGGGCCATCCGGACAAGCTCAATCTGCTGCCTGCTGCTCACTTGGAACGCGCATCAGGTAGGAACACTTATGGGATTCCAGGCCTTCGGGCGGCTCCTGCGTGCACAACTATTACAGAGTGCAACGGCTCTCACGATCACCTTGACACTTGTACTCAGCTTCGGTTTTGTGGGCGCAATCGTTGCATTGCCACTCGCGGCGGCGACGGGCTGTGTTTATCTTCACCGGGAATTGAGGGCGGAGTCCTCGGCACAGGGAGTTGTTACCGATTTCGTCAATTGTTGGAGCGAGCGGAAGGTCTTGTTTCAATTCGCATTGCCGGCAGCTGCTTCGGGAATGATAGGAAGCGGAGCGGTATGGTGTGCGCAAATGTTGCTGATCAGCTCGGAAGCGGGTTTAGCCGAATTGGGACTATGGACGGCGGCAGCGAGCATCCGTGGAGCGGTTCTGCTCGCACCAGGAGTGCTGGCACGCGTCTCCAGTCCGATTCTGTCTTCGCTGCATGACCATGATCGCGCTGAGACGTATAGCCGCACGATGTGGTCTACGGCGATGGCAGCAACAATTGGCGCCCTCGCGGCTGGCCTGTTGTTGCAATCCTCAACGCCGTTGTTGCTCCGGCTTTTCGGAAGAGACTTCTTGCGGGTAGGCGAGATGCTCCCACTGGTGATCGCCTCGGCGGTCGTGGAAGCCTACGCTTGCAGCGTAAGTCAGGCCCTGGTGGCGCATGGCCAATTGAAGTATCAATTGGGGATCATCGTAGCCTGGGCGGCCAGCTTGCTCCTGGTGGGCTGGAAGCTGATTCCAGATTACGCAGCATCAGGCCTGGCAATAGCCTATCTGCTCGCATGGTTGGGAACAGCACTCGGATACACCTGGATCGCGCGCAGATTGATTGCGGCCAGGACTTTCGCATTGCCAACGGTACGTGATCCGCTCGGCACACTTCGCGCCGGATGAAAAGCAGAGGACCTCTCAATGAACATTCCATTTTTTAGCATCGTGATCCCGGTTTACAACCGTCAACGGGAAATTCGCCGTGCGGTAGAAAGTTGCCTGGCACAAGAGTACTCGAACTTCGAGCTGATTCTGGTAGACGATGCGTCTCAAGATGAATCAAGAACGGTGATCGCCACTTACTCAGACCCAAGAATTCGACTCATCTGCCACGAAACCAACCGTGGTCAATGTCCGGCAAGGAATACTGGTGTTGCAGCAGCCAAAGGGGAATGGATAGTCTTTGTGGACAGCGACCACGCGCTGAAGCCAGGGGCACTCGGGCGGATCGGGCATTACCTCGAATCGGACTTGGGTCCGGTCGACAGGATCGGGTTTATGCAGGACTGGGACACAGGAATCACTACACCCCAACCGGCTCCGGATGGATCCCTTCTCGATTACTGGGGCTGGTTGCGCTTTATACAGTCCGCTTTGCTTTCCGATTTCTTGCTTTGCACGCGGCGATCCACCTTTGATTCCGTGAAATGGGCAGACTCGACCATTCTCGAGGCCGAATACAACCTCGACTTTGCACAGCGCTTTACCAGTCGGCTGATCCCCGAAACTCTTTCAATCCAGTACACCGATTCTTCAAATCGACTAACCGCAGGGCATAAACGTCCAAGTCGAACACAGCTCATGAGAAGGGCTGGTGATGAGGTGGACTCGAAGAAGAGAATACTCGAACGGCATGGAGAGGCCTTGCGAACTTTTGCTCCGCGCATTCATGAGATGACTTACCGGGTTTTAGTTTTGTCCTGCTTCATTCGCGGCGAGTGGATCGAAGGGCTAAATCATGCAAGGCATTATTTCCTGGATTGCAAAATCAACTGGAGTGGCGTCGGGAGCATTGCCTTGGCTGGCATTTGGACCGAAGGATTTCTTCGTGTGCGGCACCAGCGAATGATGCGTGGTTAACAGGAATCAGGAGATGGATCCCAAACGGGTGTATGTGTCGCAACTGGCGCCTCAATATGACGGTATTTGTAGCAATCACTTCCCAGAGTTGATCGCTGGAGCAAAGGCGACACCGGCGCTTTGTGGGCTGCGACAGTTGTTGCAATTGACAGGGCTAGATTCTGAAAACCTCGGGACGCCGCACTGGAATCCCTTCGGAAGCTGGCTGGGTATTGGCAAACGCCTGGTGATCAAACCCAATTGGGTACATCACCAGAACGCATCAGGGCAAGGGCTTGACTGCCTGGTCACTCACTGCAGCGTCATCGAGGCGATGGTCGAATATGTTGCCCTCACACAACCAACGAGCATCATCGTAGGAGACGCGTCGATCCAGTCGTGCGATTTCACGCAGTTGCTCGAACTGAGCGGCTGGAACGAATGCAATGCGCGACTCAGAGCAAGAGGCATCCTTGTTGAGATCCGCGACTTCCGGCTGACTACAAGAACAGATGGTGCTTGGGAGGAGGACCACACTACGAAGCGAAGCGAGAGCGACTATGTGCGTTTCAATTTAGGAAAAGAGAGTTGTCTTGAGCCGGTTTCCGGCAACGATGCCGGGTTTCGAGTGACGATGTACGATCCGAAGGAACTGGCTGTTACACATGGGCCGGAGAATCATCAGTATCTGATCGCGAGGGAACTTCTCGAAGCGGATGTGGTCATCAATGTGCCAAAGCTGAAGACCCACAAGAAGGCTGGAATCACAGGAGCACTAAAAAACCTGGTGGGGGCGAATGGGCATAAAAGCTATCTTCCGCACCACCGGAAGGGCAGCAATGCAAAGGGGGGCGACTGTTATGAAAAATCTAATACCTTGCGCATGCTTGGTGAAGAATTGCTCGACAGAGCCAATGGTGCGGCTACAGCAAGACAGAAGAAATTCTACGGTCGAGCGGCAGGGTTGGCGATGAAGGCGGGAAAGTTGGCGGACGGGGCCTTTGATCTCGAAGGATCCTGGTTTGGAAACGACACGGTTTGGCGAATGGTGCTCGACTTGCAACGGATCTTGCATTATGGGAAACCCGACGGGCATCTCTCGACACGGCAACAAAGGACAATCGTGAATCTCACTGATGCAATCGTGGGCGGACAGGGAGAAGGGCCGTTGGCCCCGGAAGCAGTCGCATTGGGATTTCTCAGCATGGGAGTCAGTGCGGCGGCCTGCGACTGGGTCCATGCGGCACTCATGGGGCTCGATCCCGCAAGAATTCCGTTGACGAGAGAAGCCTTCAGCACTGGCAGTGGCGAACTCGCGAGGTTTCAGCCTGGAGACATCAAGGTCTGCACAGAACACGGAGAGATTGACGTAGCCGAAGCTGCGAGGCAACTTGGTTCTCAGCTGCGGGTCCCTCTAGGCTGGCGCGGACACTGCGAAGCGAGGGAGGAATCCTTATGTTGAGCGCAGCGCTTTGGGGCTGTTACTCACGAGGGGCAGGGTTGCCTGAGTTATGGAAGCTTCTCGATGAGCACAAGGCAATGAGTCCCATGCACGCAAGGCTCGCGCTAGCGCAAAGACTGCATACTCAAGTTCGACATTTCGCAGCTCGGGCCGATGCGCTGCCTGAGTGGAAGGATGCTGCGCAAATTGGAGATCCCTTGCGCTTGATGGCACTCTGGCCTCAACTGCCCATTGTGACGAGAAAGGACCTGCAAACGCGATTCAAAGCCGAAGATACACAGAAACGCTTCGGAATTAAAGGCATTGTAAGTCGGACCGGCGGATCAACCGGAGAACCAACCGCTTATCTCCACGACGAGGCGATGCTTCGGACGACAACGGCCGCGCGAAGTTATTGCCGGCTTAAGGCTGGGTGGCGACCTGGCATGGCGACGATTGCGGTGTGGGGGTCCGAGCGCGACGTCGGAAGCGCCAACAGTTTGCGGAACCGGATCGCTGGAAGACTTCGCAATGAATGGATCGTTGGTGGTTACCGACTCGACAAAGGTACTGTAGACCGGGTTGTCGAATTGATTGAGAAGAAGAAGCCGGTGGCAATCTACGGATTCACTTCGATGCTTGAGTATGTCGCTCGGGAGATCCTGGAGCGTAGAATTTGCATTTCGAAGGGCGCGGTGGTCGCAGCATGGAATGGCGGGGAAATGCTGAGCGGCAGGCAAGAGGAATTGTTTGAACTTGCATTCGGGACTCCGCTTTTGAACTTGTATGGAAGTCGCGAGCTCTCTGCGATGGCCTATCAGCCGAAAGGAGAAAGGCAACTTGTTCCCTTGCGGCCGTTTTTGTATGTCGAGATAGTGAATGAGTTCGGGCGGCCTGTTTCGGCGGGGGAATCTGGAAGACTAGTTTGGACGAGTACTGTATGCCAAGGTACTCCATTTCTGCGCTACGAGTGTGGAGACTTGGGCAGCTTTGATAAAGGCGGAGTCGACGAGTCTGGAATTCGAAGAATATCTGAATTGCAGGGACGCTCCGCTGGCCTGATTGAAATCAACGGCAAGACGATCAACGGCTTATTTTGGAATCACCTATTCAAGGATTATCCAGAAGTGGAGCAGTTTCAAGTGGCGGTGAAAGGGGATCGGGAACTGGAGTTAAGGCTCAAGGGCGAGCCTTTTTCAGAGTCCAGAGAACAGCGATTGCGCCTGATCTTAAGAGAGCTGGCCGGAGACACGACGATCCAACTGAAATGGGTGGATCAACTTACTCGAAGCAGACAAGGGAAGCTCGAACAGGTGCTAAGAGAGCAATGACGCAATCTGAGTCAAAAGCAATCCGGATTCTCCACGTTTTTGGATGTATGGATCGTGGTGGAGCAGAAACGCGAACCGTTGAGTTGATGCGCTCAGTTGATCGTGCGAAGTTTCAATTTGA
>JANXLY010000280.1 GCA_025354885.1 Acidobacteriota bacterium
TACGGCGCGTTTCGCCCGCCTGCATGGGCGGATCAAGCTTGTAAATACTGTACTGCAGACGCTTGTCTTCTTTGTCGAGTTTGGCGCCCTCGATCTGGATGACGTAAGAATACGTTTCATCTGTAACGAGGTGCAGCTCGCCGATGGGAGCAGAGTGTTTGTTGACGATCTCCTGATCGCCCTTGAAGACCAGCCCTCGCATTTCGGGATAAACCTCAATGTCGTATTTGATCTTTGTGATGCGTGGCTGCGGCAGATTGAGGTAGCGCTTGTAGGTGCGCTCATAGTCTGCCCTTCGATCGAGTGAGGTTGATGGGCCCTCGATTTTATTCAGTATTGCGGTGTTGTAGTAGAGCCAGGCACCGAGCGAAACAAAAAGCACGCCGAAGCAGATCGTCGCGAGGCGCAATTTGGGATGAAAGGCGGCAAAGCGACTACCAAGACTGGATTCTTTTCCACGCGGCCAGACAGCCGAAGAAACTGCTGCCAACACCAATGCGAATGCTGCCCAATACGCGGTGAACCACCACCAGGATGCAAGGTAAGGCGCGTATTCAAACAGGTCTGAATAGGTCATCTCCGGACGCGAGGGATAACGCACCAGCCGCGTTGCCACATTGAGTGGGGTCCAAACAAAGGCGTTCGCAATCAGGAAGGCAATGAAGCCGAAATAGCCTGCGTACTTGTTGGGAGACAAAACGTGGACCAGAAAGGCCAGCACGGCGAGAAAGACAAACAGGGAGAAGTCATAAACGAATAGCTCTTTGACGTAGAGCCCAAGCTGGTATCGATGGTAGCCGAAAGAAGCCTGAACGATAATGCCCGTTAGCATCATGAGGACTTGCAGCAAAGCCAGCACGCCGAGCAGCGCAAGGAGCTTCGAGACATACCGAATCCACGCCGGATGCGGAGTGACGTCTTCAATTTCGTCCATCCTCGCATCCCGTTCGCGCCACACGAGAACGCCGGCGTAGTAGGTGATCATCGATATCACAAACAGATAGAGAGCGCCCTGGATCAGCTCGACTATCCAGTAGGTGACAGGGTAGGAAGCATTGCCATAGCCCTCTTTGGCGGCGAAGATGATGCTGGGGACAGTATTGGCGAGGGCTGCAACCATCAGCACGATGAAGGAAGTAGTCTTGACGAGGCCCCAGAATTCGAAGACGAGCAGACCGCGCAATTGCGCAAATACAGAGGCAGCGCCAGTCGAAAAAGTCACATTGGGCTCAGCGATGGAATTAGGCTCGACTGCATCAAGCTGGATACCCTGCCCTTTCTTCGATCGCTCGGAGAAGGAAAAGCGATAGTAGGTGAAGGCTAGAATTGCGAGACCAACGGCGAGCCAGATCAGCCTGTTCCAGAGTAATAATCCTTCGAAGCCCAGAGACAGATTGTTCTTTTCTGAAACTGTCCAATACTTCGTCATCACTGAAAAGGCGCGAATGCCAAAGGGGTCGAGGAGTACGCCCAACTTCTCGTTATCGAGATCATCTGTGAGTGTGTCAGTGACGATGTAACCCACGAGCAATACGAGAGAGCCGAGAAAGGAGGTAACAGTGCTGCGCGTAAGAGCCGCAATGCAAAAGACCACCGCTGACACGAAGAGCGTATTGGGAATGGCAAAAACAAGGATGCTTTTGAGGTGAGCGCTCCATACAACGGGCCCGAATCGTTCCGCATCAATCCACGGCATGTAGGCCGCCAGAAGGATGCCGAGGGAGATACCGATCATCGGGATCACAGCGATGAGGGCTGATCCGAAATAGCGGCCGAGAATGAAATCGAGCTTCTTGAGAGGTGTCGAAAAAACGATCTGATCCGTACCGTACTGGAAGTCTCTCGCTGCAGCCGAGTTCACAAAAGCCGTCGTCATGAGGAGAGTAATCAGTCCCATGATCGAGTAGAAGTTCTGGATCACAAAAGGCGCATTGCGTAAGGTGTTTTCGAGCGAGCGGCCAACCGTGATTTTGTCGGAACTCACTGCACCGAAGATCATCGCGCCGAGTATGATCATGAAGATCCATACCATCATGCCGCGCAGCCAGTATGTGGCCTCAAATTTGAATAGATTCCAAATCATCATGGCGGTTATTCCAACCCACCGATTTTGGAGAAGAAGACATCCTCAAGGCTGGGACGAGCGGCGGCAAATTCTCCGTCCAGCACCTCCTCGGAATACACATGGATCAACGGCCTGCCGGCCACCATTTTGTTTGAGATGACCTTGTACTGCTCTTCATAACTCTTCAGGTCGGCCTTGGTGATTTTGCGGCTGTAGATCTTGCCTTCGAGGGACTGGACGGCCGCTTCGGGGTCGCCCTCATAGAGGACCCGTCCTTTGTGGATGATTGCCATTTTGCTGCAAAGCTCAAGTACGTCTTCGACGATGTGTGTAGAAAGAATCACGATCACGCTCTCGCCTACTTCGGCGAGCAGGTTGTAAAAGCGATTGCGCTCACCAGGATCAAGGCCGGCCGTTGGTTCGTCGACTATCAGCAGCTTCGGACTGCCAATCAGAGCCTGCGCAATGCCGAAGCGCTGGCGCATGCCGCCGGAGAAACTGGCGAGAGCTTTCTTGCGGTGCTCATACAAATTCACCTTCTGGAGCATTGCTTCCACCAGACCTTTGCGCTCCGAAGCCTTTGCGACGCCCTTCAGCAAAGCAAGATGGTCAAGCATGTCAGTAGCGGAAATGCGCGGATAGACGCCAAAATCCTGCGGCAGATATCCAAGCCTTTGGCGGACTGCATCTTTGTCGCGCAAAACATCAATATCGCCCATGGTCACCGAGCCTGAGTCGGCATCCTGCAACGTGGCAATTGTGCGCATTAAGGTAGATTTGCCGGCGCCATTCTGGCCGAGTAGTCCGTACATGCCTTGGGGCACCGTGAGGCTGACGTCATCAAGAGCCTTCACGCCATTGGAATAAGTCTTAGAGAGATTCGTTACACGCAGTTCCATAGAGCTTCCTTATCAAACGCTTTTGCTAACCAACAGGTTCCCACTGTCTGCTCTTCGCGCTTCGAAATATCGATTCAATTAGCTTCATGTTTGCCAGCGAGTCTTCAAGGGGAACCGGCACTTCGCTGTTCTCCTGAATGGCACGGCTGAAGAGATCGCCCTGGATTGTGTACTGGTCACAGACGGGAAACTCTTCTACGCCGCCTGGCTCAACCACAATGCGCGTTGGCCGATCAGGTGGAGCATTGAAAGGGATTTCAATTTCGACGCGGCCCTTCGTGCCGAAGATCAGGACCCGCTGGTATGGGCTCAATTGAGTGGAGCAACTGAACACACATTGGCCTTGCGGGTAATCGAGGATGGCACTGGTAAGCCTGTCTGTCCCGAAGTCCGGATCTCGTTCGACGACGGCCGATACCTGTATAGGTTCTGAACCGAAGATCATCCGCGAAAGCGTGGCAGGATAGCAGCCGATATCCATCATTGCGCCTCCGCCGAAGCTGAGGCTGTTGCGGATGTTGTTGGCATCGCGGTTGAAATAGCTGAAGACACAAGTCATCAGTCGCAGGTTGCCGAGCAAGCCGGAATCGACGATTGCTTTAGCGCGTAGCCATTGGGGATGAGTTTTGGCCATGAAGGCTTCGCCAATCTTGACTGCGTAGCGATCTCTCGCTGCAATCAACTCAAGTGCCTCCACTGCGCTGACCCCGATCGGCTTTTCGCAGAGCACATGCTTACCTGCTGCTGCAGCCTGCACGGACCAGAACACATGAAGGTGATTCGGCAGCGGATTGTAGATCGCGTCCACTTCTGGGTCTGCAAGAAGATCTTCATAGGTCGAATGAAGTGTTTTGATGTCCAGGGCATCGCAGACTGGACGAGCCTTTTCCAGATCACGGCTCGCCATTGCCGTGACTACGGAGTGGGTTCCGCGCTGCATGCCTGGAATCACTTTTTCGCGTGCAATTTTTGCATTCCCTAAAACGCCCCAACGGATCTTTGTTGCCATGGCAAACCTCTTAAACTGTAACTGTGGATGTCATACGCGTGACGGATCATCTTGATCCGTACGAGGTTCTTGAAGGTTATCGCAAAGGGATCTTCCCAATGGGCTACATGGATGCTCCGGTGTTCTCCTGGCACCTGCCGGAGCAGAGGGGCGTGCTTCCGCTCGATCAGTTTCACGTCTCACGCAGTCTGGCGCTCACGCTCAAACAAAGGCGGTTTACAGTGACATTCGATACTGCGTTTGAACAAGTAATGCGAGCCTGCGCTTCGCGCGGGGCGGAGGATCCGGAGGAGACCTGGATCACGGAACGGATCGTTGCGGTCTACTCGGAACTGCAAAAAGAAGGCTACGCTCATTCGGTTGAAGTGTGGGTTGATGATGAGCTGGCAGGCGGCACCTATGGGATCCATCTTGGGGGTGCGTTCTTCGCCGAGTCGAAGTTTCACAAGGTGCGCGATATGTCCAAGGTTGCTCTTGCAAGCCTGGTCGAGCATCTCAAGGTGCGCAACTTCGCGCTGCTCGATGTGCAGTACTGGACTCCTCACCTCGATCAGTTTGGAGTTACGGAAATCGATCGCAACACCTATTACTGGCAATTGCGAGAAGCTCTCAAACTCGAGCGCAGCTTTTGAAGCGTATATGCTTCGAAGGACCTCATGCGCAATGCAAACAAGCTAATTCTTATCCTGGGCGGATTTTTTGCCCTGCTGGCGTGCCTTTTCCTTTTCTATTCCGCGAAGAACTTCTGGACCATGTCGCGGATGCGCGAAGTGAATGCAACTGTTGTGGCCAGTGGCCTTAAGATCGATTGGGCGCGTGAAGAATCCGAGCATACCGAAATGCTGGTTTACCTGATGAGCGTCGAGCTGGTAGCGGATGACGGATCTGGACGCGTATTCCACTGGGATGGCGAAGCGGGTAAGGCCACCTATCCGGAAGAGGCTTTGGACGAACTTGCAAATTGGAAGAAGGGGACTCATCATCCTGTGGCGATGCTGAGAGGAAAGTCTCGGGAGTTGAGGATGGACCACCTTGAAGACAATCCGGAGCAGAATGCGGGAATCGGCTGGCTCTTTGGGGTTTTCTTTGCCGGGCTGACTGCCGTCGCCTGTTTTGCTGCTGCGGGCATCGAGATCGGTGGGCAAGAACGGTTTGGGTTTCTGAGGGGGATGGGAGTCTGGACGGTGTTTCTAGCCTTTGGCCTGCTCCCGCTATTCGGGTCCGTGGCTTTCGGTTGGGCCAGCGCTAACAAGATTCTCAGTTGGCAGCAGGTTAGTGCTCAGAAGCTCGGAGAACGAATCGCCTTTGATCCCACAGTGAAGCTCGAGAATGTTGTCATTACTCCGAAGGCAGCGAAGCTGCTGGCTGATACTCCCTACGACAGGG
>JANXLY010000300.1 GCA_025354885.1 Acidobacteriota bacterium
CAGATATGGATATTGGACAGCAGGGGGAACCTCAATTGTCGGCCAAGCAAAAACAGCTCCAAACCCGAATCATTATGCGGGTCCCAAATCCCGTTCCGAGCTAATTTGGACAGCAGTGAGCCGCACTCATAACTCATCGCCTCGCCACGGGCAACTATCCGCGCTGCCCCCTCACCAAAAGCTGGCAGCGCACCATGGGCGGCACCGCACTCGGCCTTGTGCTCGTGATTCTGGCCTATGTGGTCCTCCCCGGAATCGCCACTGCCCCAACCAGCCAACTGAACTGGAGCATCCTCCTCTCGACCAGCGTCTACAACTACTCCACGCTCCTCGGAGGACCCCTCGGCGAAGAGCCCGGTTGGCGGGCCTACGCACTCCCTCAACTCGAAAAACGTTTCGGACCCCTTCGCGGTACCCTGCTCCTCGCCCTGCTCTGGACTGGCTGGCATCTCCCTCTCTTCATTCGTCCCGGGTGGGAAAGCGCACCGCTTTGGGTCTACCTGGGGATCCTGACCGGCCTGTCTATAATCATGAGCTACGCCGCAAATCTAACTCGTTTCAGCCTGATCACTGCCATAGCGATGCATGCGGCCTTCAACACAGTCTCCCGCTTCCTTGCTGGCTTATTCGCAACCACCCAGCCAACCACCCATCTGCCCTTCGAACAAGTGCTCGCCCTCTCTGGCCTCGGCGTTGCACTCACGCTCATCCTCGTCACCCGCAGCCGCCTGGCATACGATGGCGATGGCTAGTAACACGACCGCTTGAATGCGCTCGTATTCCGGCAGCCGTGCAAGCTGCCTTCGCGATACCGAACCGCGACCGTCAGGGAATGAAGAATACTAATTTATGCAAGTACCTACTGGTACAGTGAAGGCTAAAACAGCAGTGGCCAACCCCAAAGGATTGGCCACTTTCATTACAACGACTAATTGCTTCCTACTCGCGCGGCAAACTGCCACTCAGCCAGATGCCTTGCCACTGCCCGCCGCTCGCACTCTTCCGGCTTCCCGGAAGTGCACGCATCACCCGAAACGCCACCGCGTCTCCAGGCTTCAGCGTCTGCTGGATCTTCTTCACATCATCCACGCTGCCAACTGGCTGCCGATTCACCGACACGATTACGTCCCGTTCAGTCACGCCGATTTCCTCAGCAAAACTGCCCGGCACCACTCGCGTCACCTGCACACCACGCTTCTCAGTGATGCCCATCTTCTCGGCATCTGCCTCCGGCACATTCGCAATCATGATTCCGAATTGCGCACTCGGCTGCGAGTTCTGCGTCACCTCGTCCGGCTTGCGCCCATTACCAACAATGGGGTTGTCTGCGTAAAGCTCCATGCGGTCTTCGATCGTCACATCAAACTTCATCTTCTTGCCCTGACGATCCACTTCAATCGCCGCCTTCGATCCGATCGGTAAGTCACTGACTTTCGCAATCAGTTCGTCGCCATTCTTTACCGAAGTGCCGTTAACGCTCGTGATGATGTCCTCCGCCTTAAGCCCCGCTTTGAACGAAGGGCCAGTCGTCACCACCGATGAAATCGGCACGCCGCCTTCCAGCTTGAATGCCTTCATCATCGTCGGATCGACTGTGCGATCAAACTGCACACCAATGCTCCCGCGAGTCACTCGTCCTCGCGAAATCAGTTGGTTATAAACCTTTACTGCCATGTTGATCGGCAACGCAAAGCCAATCCCTTCATAGCCGCCGGTCCGTGTCGCGATCATCGTGTTGATGCCAATCACTTCTCCCTGCGAATTGAGCAGCGGACCGCCGCTATTGCCGGGATTGATCGCCGCATCCGTCTGAATAAAGCGCTGAAATGCCTGCGCTCCTGCAAAGTCGCGCCCCTTGGCGCTTACGATCCCTGCCGTGACAGTCGCTTCCAGGCCAAACGGCGAACCAATCGCAATTGCCCAGTCACCTACCTGCGTAGAATCGCTGTTGCCAACCTTCAACGGATTGAGTCCCGCTCCCGCATTAATCTTGATCACGGCAAGGTCGGTCTCTTTGTCGAAACCAATTACCTTCGCCTTGTAATCCGTCGTGTCGCCGTGAATCTTTACGGTGATTTTGTCGGCACCTTCCACTACATGAAAATTCGTAATGATGTAGCCGTTCTTGTCGACGATAAATCCACTGCCCGTGCCCATCTTCTTCGGCGCCGGCCCCATGCCCAT
Organism: Acidobacteriota bacterium; assembly: GCA_025354885.1. Lineage (GTDB taxonomy): Bacteria > Acidobacteriota > Terriglobia > Bryobacterales > Bryobacteraceae > Bryobacter. The sequence continues at coordinate 2,185 of JANXLY010000300.1, forward strand.
GCCACCTTGGCCCTGAGGACCATTGCGGAAGAAGCGCCGGAACAAATCCATCTGTCCGTCGTCTTCGCCCTCTTCCGGCTCCTGTTGCGGACGTCCGCGACGCGGTGCTGCAGCCTCCACGGTTTTCTTGCCTTCGTCCACCGTATTGATGTGGACAACCGAAGTCTCCGCCCGCTTGGCCAGCTTCGCAAACTCATTCTGCATCTGCACCGGGCTCGGCACCACAAGCGGTGTCGCATCCGGCGCAACCTGATCTCGTCCTGCCCTTACGCCCGTCGTCAGCAATGTGCCGATCAAAATTCCGATGGACAAAGTCAGCAACAACATGCTGAATCCCAGGAAGCGCTGTTCTCTCATTCTATGGATGATGTTCATATTTTCGTTCTCTCCTTTTGCGACTGCTACTTACTACTATGCTCTCTATCCCCTCCCGGTTTCAATTCCGCGAGAAGAACTCCAATCAAAACCAGTCCCGCCCCCGCCCATCCGCGTCCCGTCAACCTCTCCCCCAGCCAGTAAAAACTTGCTAGCCCCGCAAACACCGGCTCCGTTGCAAAAATCAATGCCGCCCGCGTCGCCGTCGTATGCCGCTGCCCCCAGCTTTGCAGCAAAAATGCCGCCACTGTCGCCCCCAGTACTGTAATCCCAAACGCCCACCATAGCCTCATCGTCCAGACTACAAAATTTCCGCCGTCCAGATTGAGCCCCGTCGCCATACTGCTGATCAGCGCGGTCATCGTTACCTGAAACCACGCTAGCCACACCAACTCTCCATCGTTCGCAAACTTCGTAACCATTACAATCTGAAACGCAAAAAGTACCGCCGCGCAAACCGTCATCAAATCCCCTCGGTTCACGCTCAGGCTCTGCGGGTCAAAACTCATCAACCCGATCCCAAAACTCGCAACGAGGACAGCGATTGCTTCTTTCCATCCCGTTCTAACCCCATAGACGTAGGCCCCAACAAAAGGTACCAACGGAATGTACAAAGATGTCAGAAACCCGACATTCGACGCCGACGTGTACTTCAATCCCATCGTCTGCAAGATCATCCCCACCCCAAGAAAACACCCCGTCGCCATTCCGCCAAGCACCGTCCGCCGCGAAGGCCAGCGTCGCAAGAACGGCAGTAGTAAAAGCGCCCCCATCCAGAATCGCAACGCCAGATACAGCACCGGACTCACATCCACCAGCGCGTCCTTGACAACCACAAAAGTGCTGCCCCAGATCATCGCCGCCAGCCCCAGGCCCAACTCCGCCCGCCCTCGTAAACTCATGCCGTCCGTATCAACTGGCACAGTGCCAGATAGATCCGTCGCAACCCGATTTCACGGCCCTCCGGGTGATACCACTCCCCTTCGGTATGCGCACCGCCACCCGAACCACCCGCTCCAATCGATACCGCCTCAAGCCCCATCGACAGAGGAATATTGGCATCCGTCGACGCACAATCCAGACGCGATTGAATCCCGAGATGTTCGTCCACCTCGCGCATCGTCTGCATCAAACGCGAATCCTTCGCCAGTTGTCCCCCAGGCCGCGAACCGATCTCGCGTATTTTTGCCGTCAGCCGGCCATTCCCTCGCATCGCCGTCATTCGCTCGTTCTCACTCACCAGCGCCCGCTCCACGCAATCTGTCAGCAACTCAGCCAGTTCATCCAGCACTTCAGTGCTTTCGCTGCGCAAATCAAGTTTCGCTCGCGCACCCGCCGGGATCGAATTGATGCTCGTTCCCCCGTCGATCAGACTAAAATTCGCGGTGCTCCGCCCATAGCGAGTGTGCAAAAACCCGGCCCGCCGCCCATGGCAATCTAGAAAATCGGCAATCGTCCTGCTCATCGCATGAATCGCATTCGGGTTCCCTGCATCGCTCCAGCTATGCCCCCCAGGCCCCGCAAAAATGATCTCAAATCGCCGGCTCCCCAATGCCTGCGTCGTCAGGTGCTCAAGGCCAGGTCCATCCAGAACCAGAAAGGCCTCAATCTGATCCGCCATCGGACTCTGCCGGCACAAATAACGCATGCCGCTCAGATTGCCTTCCCCCTCTTCGCCCACATTGGCCACCAGCATCAACCCTGTTGAATTCAACTTCGGCCGACGCTGGCTGTGTTGTCTCGCAATTGCCAGTAGTCCAGCGAGCCCCGCTCCGTTATCCGCAACTCCCGGTCCAAGGAATCTGCCATCCGTTCCCACGCGGATCTCATCCCCATTTCGCGGCGCAAGCACCGTATCAAGATGAGCGGTAACCGCAACCCAGGGCCCCTTCGATTCATCCGGAAGATTCGCAACCACATTCCCGGCCCGATCCACTCGCGCTTCATAGCCAAGTGCGATCAGTTGCTCCGTCATCCACAACGCCCGCTTCTCTTCAAAAAAAGTCGGCGCCGCTACCCTGCATAACTCCAGGTGCTTCTCGTTGGTCCAGACCCGCTCCCGGCCAAACTGCCGTAAGGACTCTGCGATCTGAACATCCTGAGCCAGTTCCCTCAATCCGCTGCGCGCGCGAAACATATCTTCATGATCCCATGAGCGAATGTCAGCGGCGAAAGAAGAATTGTCCAATGCAAGATGAGCATGAAACGGGATTGGATTCCAATGCAAGATGAGCATGAAAGCGGGGAAGGTGGAGTAGGCATGCTGGCGTATGCAGATACGCATGGAAAATGCCGAGAATTTAAGTCAAAAGAAGAT
>JANXLY010000305.1 GCA_025354885.1 Acidobacteriota bacterium
CGCGCCTGCCGCTACGCGCCTGCCGCTACGCGCCTGCCGCTACGCGCCTGCCGCTACGCGCCTGCCGCTACGCGCCTGCCGCTACGCGCCTGCCGCTACGCGCCTGCCGCTACGCGGCTTAGTTCAACAGTAATAGTCGCTCTCATCGCGCTCTCGCTCCTTGAACTAGCTGGAATTATTGGCGGCCCGGAATATCCCTTCCAGCAAATTCAGTTTCTCTGTTACTTCCACAGGAATCGACGCGACCTCAACTTGGCTAACAAGATTATGCAATTCTCCTTTGGTTAGGAGCATTTGTCCACCGATTCTCGAGGCTAACTGCCTGAAGAACTCCTCCGCAAAATCGGAGAGCTTCATGCGCTCCGTCCGAGCTTCCCAGACTATGCGTGCTGCCCCAGCGGGTGACTTCTGATATTCGTCGAAGTCGCCGCTCACCCCGTTGAAGACACGCTCCAATATCAGCGCGGACAAAGCCGCTTCGATCTCTGCTGCAAACCCGTCAAATAAGTTAGATCCTGCAAGTGATGCCAGCGCAAATTGTCGCAGCACTTCCGGAGTAACGAAATAGTTCTCGGCTTCATAACGGCGCCAATAAACTATTTTCAAGCCACCTTCGTCAAGTTGCTGCTTCGTTTGTCCATCATTGTCCAGAATTGCAAGCCCTTTCAGGAGAGGAAGCACTGCTTTCAATCCAAAAAAATGTTCCCTTGGTGTAACGCCGAACCCTCCCTCCACACGCTCCAACTCCGCCTCGAGGTTCTGGTTGGGGTAGTTGTTCTGGACGTAGAAGGAATTGATGCGTTCATCCCAAACATCCAGAATGGAATGGCCCAATCGGGTGGCAAGAGCTCTCAGCATGTCAACGTCAGTGCCACCTTCGACGTATAGAACGTACCCGCGGTCTTTGGCTTTCACGTAGTGGTCGGCCCCAAAGTGTTTGAGCGTGTTTTTGATTTCTTTCTTGGCTGCCAGGTTGTCCACCCGTCCATCCATTACCAAAGTCAAATTCTTGTCGAGGGCCTCATCAAGAATCACCTCCGAATGAGTGACAAGCACCACTTGCGATTCGTTCTCGCTCGCGATATCACGAAGCAAGACATAGACTTGTTTCTGCCTCAGGATTTCCAGATGTGCATCTGGCTCGTCCACAAGCAAAACGCTGCGTTTGTGAGAATACAGGTAGGCAAAGATCATCAGCATTTGCTGGAAGCCCCGACCCGAAAGCGAAACATCAAGCTCTTCCTTCACATTCGATTGGCGGTAATGCAACTCTATAGCTCCCCGCGCAGTTTCCTGTGGGACTCCGAGTTCGACTGCGAACAATCTCCGCATCAACTCCTGCACCCGCTTCCAATCCGAAGGAGCATCCCTTGCAACCATCAAACAAAGGTTACGAAGTACCTGGGCGGTCTGCCCTTGACCTAGTAAGACGTCGATTCTACCGGGCTGCAGTATCGGCTCTTCAGTTTCTAGCCCGGACATCGGGTACAGAAGTTCAACCCGAATGGATGCCGCATACTCGATAAGACTTAAATTTTTGAGAGATTCTTCGTCAGGTGCGCAGTAAACAAGTTCGTCACCCTGGTTACGAAATCGCATCGTGAGTGGGTTTAGCTTGTTTTCAAACCACACCCCCACTGTGATGACCAAGGCAATGTCTCTGTTCCCCGTCCGAACATTGGTGTTATGCCAAAAGTAGCGCGTGCGTTGCACTGGAACCGACACAATGTTTAGGCGATTCAGTGCAGTCGCTGTTCGCTCCTTGGCGCTCGATTGCTTGCGCACGTCAAACCACGTATTTACCGCTTGAGACCAAAGTGCCAGCGCTTGGATAGCGCTAGTCTTACCGCAATTGTTCGGCCCGATGAGCACTGCAGGATGGTCGAGTTCAATGCGTTGGATGTCGCCAAATCTCTTGAAGTTCTCGATCTCAAGATAATGAAGAAGCCGCATGGTCAAGCTCCTCGCAAGTTGAAATCAACTAAGCAGAATTCGCAATTTATTTTCACAATCCTCAATTCTACATTGCAGTCGTTTCTGGCTTTCAAAATCTTTCGATTCCATGGCACTAAAATCGCCGCGCTCCAACATCTCAGCCTTGCCTCAAAACATAGGGCCCAGCATCATCGTGGAATTGATAGACATCATGACAGCAACTAAAATGTTGCTATGATGCAATCATGCGGACGACGGTCACCCTCGAACCCGAAACCGAAGCGCTGCTGCGCAAATCGATGCGCGAGCGCAACCTTTCTTTCAAGGACGCCCTCAACCAAGCCATCTGCTCCGGACTCCTCAACGCAACAAAATCTCCAGCCAAACCCTTCCAACTGAAAACCTATTCCATGGGCGCCGAAATGAATTTCCGCTGGGACAAAGCGCTTTCCGCCGCAGACGCAATCGAAGACGAAGAAATCCTCCGCAAGCTGGCGCTCCGCAAGTGATTCTGCCCGACGTCAATCTGCTCCTCTACGCCGTCAACGAGGATTCGCCCTTCCACACCAAAGCAAAATCCTGGCTCGAATCGGCGCTCTCCGGCCCCGAAACAGTCGGCTTTTCCTGGCAAGTCCTGCTCGCCTTCCTCCGCCTCACCACGCGACCAGGAATCTTCCAGACTCCGCTAAAAACACCACAAGCCTTCGCCATGATCCGCTCCTGGCTCGACCAGCCAGCCGCAACGATTCTCCATCCCGGCCCCAGGCACCTGAGCATCATGGAAGACATCCTCACTCCGCTCGGCACCGGCGGCAACCTCACCAGCGACGCACATCTCGCCGCCCTCGCCATCGAACTCGGCGCAGAACTCCACTCCCTCGACAACGACTTTTCCCGCTTCGCAACCCTAAACTGGCGCAACCCCCTGCTCACTTCCTAGACTTCTGGCCGAATCCGGTTCACAATGATTTGGAAAAAATTGTATGGCCAAAAGCCCATATTTTTGCCGCTTTCCCGCCAGCACGGCCAAAAGCGCATCCACCCACCTGCTACCGTTTGACCGATGAAACACCTCTTACCAAATGCACATTTGTCCCCGGGTCAGAAAACGGAACCAAATCCGTTGCGGATCCGAACCCTGTCCTTCAGCAAGCTGCGTGAAGCGAACAGAACGAAGCCAAACCGCTCCGTCAGCCACAAAAACGAAACAAACCCAATTCCAGACTCTGGCGCAAACAACTCAACCCAAACTCGACTACCCTTCGAAATTGGCCGTATTTTCAGCACAATGCAGCCGAAACAAAACAAACCCAACAGCATCGTCAACGGCCCCTGAGCCAGCAGAACAAACGAAGCCAACGCCAATCCAAAGCTCGCAACCAGCGCGCGGGTCAGTGGACCAACCACGCCGCGCAAGTTCTTTGACATCCCCGAATCCGCTCAAACAGACCAACCAGGCCCAAAAACCCAAAGCGCCATTCCTGCCGGCGACTTTGGGTTCAAGATGGGGATTGACATCCAGTGCACGCTTACATAGCATCACAGCAGTTGGTGGGAGACTTAATTCTAAATTTAAGGAGCATCTCCAATGCGCACTCTAACTCTTAAGCTCAGTCTGCTTGCCTTGGCTCTCTCAATGCAACTGGCTGCCGCTGACCACTTCCTTGGCACTTGGAAATTAGATCCAGCTAAGTCTACATACACTCCCGGACCTACACCAATGAGCCTAACCAGCGTTTACAGTTCTGAAGGCGACTGGATTGTAATCAAGACCAACGGCATCGCCGCCGACGGAACTTCGACTAGCCTTTCCAATCGCTACAAGCGTGATGGCAAAGATTACCCCTGGAATGTCAGCGATGGCGGAAACATGACTATCTCCGCGAAGTTGACTGATGACTATCACTCAGTCGCGACGATAAAGCGGGATGGAAAGCCAGCTTCCACCTCGAAAACCACGATTTCTAAGGACGCTAAGATTCGAACCATGGTTTCCGAAGGCACAAACGCCGATGGCAAGAAGTTCTCCAATGTAGCTGTCTTCAACCGCCAATAGCCCAGCGAAACCCGCTAGACCAGCAACATCACAGTCGAAACCGCTGTCAGCACGATCACCGACCACTCAAAAATGTTGGCGGGGATATGGCGAATCAACCATCTTCCCGCCATCGCTCCGACGATCACCGCCGGTGCCATCTTCAGTCCAAAGCCCAACGACTGCGCACTGATCATTCCTTGCCACGCATAAATCGGTAACTTCATCAAATTGATGAAAAAGAAAAACCACGCACCCGTCGCCACAAACTCATCCTTCGGCAATTGTTTCGACAACAAATACAAACTCATCACTGGTCCTGCCGCATTCGCAACCGTCGTCGAAAACCCTGCCGCAACCCCGTAAGGCAATGGATGCGCCACTGGCGGCGTCCCCGATTGAAAGCGCCTCCACAAATACAAACAAAGCATCACCAGAATGATTGTGCCCACCATCGGCCTCAGATACTTCTCCGACAGCGTCAGAGTATACGCCCCAATCGCCATCCCCACCATCACCCAGGGCGCAAGCTTAAACAACTTTCCTGCCGCATTGTGCTTCCGCCAGTAATACACGGCAAACATATCTGCAAAACAAAGCATCGGCAACAACCAGCCAGCCGCCAGCCTCACATCCCCCAGCGCCAGCACCATCATCGGTACCGCCAATATTCCCAATCCCGGCATCCCCGTCTTGGCCATCCCCATCATGAACGCGCAACCTATGCCCGCCGCATATTGCCAAAACCCCAGCTCGACCGTCAACTACCAACTACTTTCCGCTGCCGTCTTTTTCTCATTTTGCAATTATCTCAACACTTGCTCTGCGAAACTACATAGATATTCATGAACTTCCTCCGCGCCGAGTTGCGTCCACTCCTCACCCTCGCCATTCCGGTCATCCTGGCCGAACTCGGCTGGATGCTCATGGGCGTAGTCGACACGATCATGGTCGGCCGCCTGGGCGCAGAAGCCATCGGCGCAGTCGCCATCGGCGGCATCATCTTCCATACCGTTGGCCTTATTTCGGTTGGCCTCCTCCTCGGCCTCGACACTCTCATCTCCCAAGCCTTCGGTGCCAGTGACATCGAAGATGCCAATCACTCCCTCCGCCAGGGTTTCTGGATGGCCCTCTTTTGCGCACCCATTCTCCTCGCCATCATGTGGGCTCTCGTTCCACTCATGGGCTTATGGGGCCTCGACGCAAAAGTCTTGGAACTGACACAACCCTTCACCTACGTGCTCGCCCTCAGCGTCTTCCCCATTTCTATCTATACCGTGCAGCGCCGTTACCTCCAAAGCCTCCACATCGTACGCCCCATAACCGCAGCCCTCCTCAGTGCAAACCTCGTCAACCTCGCACTCAACTGGCTCTTGATCTACGGCAACCTCGGTGCCCCAAAACTCGGCGTCACCGGTTCCGCCTGGGCCACCGTCGGCGCTCGCATCTACCTCGCCTTTTTCCTCTACGTCGTCCTCCGCAGGAGGGAATCAAACGAACCCACCAATCTCTTCCGCTGGGATGCCCCCGACTGGCCTCGCATTCAAATGCTCTTCCGTCTCGGCCTCCCCGCTGCCGCTCACATCTTTCTCGAGATCGCCGTCTTCGGCGCAGCCACCGCCCTCGCCGGCCGCTTTCCTCCCGTCGCCCTTGCCGCTCACGAAATTACCCTCAACCATGCCGCTCTCGCCTACATGGTTCCCCTCGGAATCTCCAGCGCCGCCGCCGTCCGTGTCGGCAACGCAATCGGAGCCGGCAATCCGAATGCCGCAACGCGCGCCGGCAACACCGCGATTGCCGCCGGTGCCATCTTCATGGCGTGTTCCGCCGTCGTGCTCTTCGTTTTCCCTAAGCAAGTCCTCCGCATCTACACGATCGATGAAAGCATTGTCGACTACGCTGTGCCGCTCCTCTTCTGGGCCGCCGCCTTCCAACTTTTTGATGGCATACAGAGTGTCTCAACCGGCGCCCTGCGCGGTCGAGGCGACACTCAAACACCCTTCCTTGCCAGCATTTTCGGTTACTGGGTGCTCGGCCTTCCTCTCGGTGCCTGGCTCTGCTTCTGGCGAGGCTATGGCGTCACTGGGCTCTGGATCGGCCTCACTCTCGGCCTCGCTGTCGTCTCCGTCCTTCTCCTCTTCCGCTGGCTCAAAGGCTCTCATCATGCAATTTCCTGATGCACATCCCGTCCTCCCCTATGCTCCCGATGGCTCGAACATCAGCGCCATCTCACTTGCCGAAACAGACATCAACGACGTCGAGTCCCTGCTCGCCACTCTCAACACTCCTTATGCCATCGGTGGCTACGCCGAAGACCGCGCCTTCTACCGCCGCAGCGCCAATTTTGCCAATGCCGAAGGTGACTACCGCAGCGTCCACCTCGGCCTCGATCTCTGGGGACCCGTCGGCACTCCGGTCTTCGCCCCGCTCAACGCCACCGTCCACTCCTTCGCCGACAATGCCCATCCCGGTGACTATGGTCCCACCATCCTGCTCGCTCACGAAGGCATTTTCACTCTCTACGGTCACCTCGATACTGCCTCCCTCCTCGGTCTCAAAGAAGGCCAACTCATCCGCGCCGGTCAGCAAATTGGACGCCTCGGCGCACCCCACGAAAATGGCAATTGGCCTCCGCACCTGCACTTTCAGCTCATCCTCGACCCTGGCTCCTGGCGAGGCGATTACCCCGGTGTCGCCTTCAAAAAAGACTCTGCTTGGTGGCTGAAAAATTCGCCAAACCCCAACTTACTACTCCAACTTCCGATACTCTAATTAGACGGTGAAGCTGACGAAGAAGGAACTACGTCAATTCCTGTTGACACACTCGCGCGAACAACTGGTCGAATGGCTCCTCGGCGTCGCTAAGGATTCTTCCGATTTCAAGCAGCGTCTCGATTTTTACGCGGGCACCCATCTGTCCGTTGAAGCCGCCTCCAGCGCCATCGCCGATTCCATCGACCAGTTCAATGCCCTCTTTAGTCAGGGGCGCACTCTCAAGGTCATCGAAATCGTCAAGCCTGCCCAGTTCCTCCTCGAAAGCCTGCGCGCCTGTCTCGACTTCGGCCCCACCAAAGAAGTCCCCGGCTTTATCGAAAAAATGATGGTCTCCCTCGACCAACTCATCGGTCAGCAACCCAAACCTGCCAATCGTCTCGAAGAACTGCAACGTGAATTCTCAACCCTCCACCTACGGGCAGTCAAACTCTTCCCTCCAGACCCCGCTGCTCTCGCCGAATCTCTCTTCCAGCTCCGTTCGAACGCCACCGCGAACATCGCCCCCGAAGCTCCTGGCTCTTACGCCGAGCTGCTTGGCCAAGTCGGTCTGGCCCGCTACCGCGAACTCCTTGAGCCCACTTACCAGGTCGTCGTCCACAGCCATCCTGTAGATCGCCGCTCCCGCCGCGAACTCAAACTCTTTGCCAATCGCCGCGTGATGCTCTACGAATGGGCCACCATTTCCGAGGACGTCGAAGAGCAGGTGGCCATCCTCCTCGCCGTAGCTCGCCAGCCCGAAGAAGTCCTCATCATCGCCGGTTTTCTCGACGCCCGTCTGCGCCCCATGGACGCATTGCAAGTCGTGCAAAAGGCATTTGAAAAGTCTCACAGTCCCAAACTCGCCTCCTTTCTTGCTCACCGCTATGAGGCCCAGACCCAGTTTGCTGAAGCGCTCCCCTACCGCTGGTACCTCTTCGAGAATGCTCCCAGCAAGGATGCTTTCTCCTCCCTCATGCAAGCCGCCGGGCAGAGCAGACAAACTACCTTTTACCGTGACCGAGCAATGGCCCTGACCGCCGAAAAAGCAAAGACCCTCCACGTCGAACTGCTCCTCCGCGAAGCCCGGCTCGGCGAAGCCCTCAACCACGCCCGCCAGAACGGTGCCGCCATCTCCTCCTGGGCCAAGCTTGCCGAACTGCACGCCATCAAAGACCCTCGACTCGCCATCGAGCTTTACTTTGACTGCGTCGAATTCGCCCTCAATGAACGCAAAGAAGGCTACGCCTCCAAGCCCGACGCGTATGTAAGCGACGCCTGGCACCTTGCTGTCGACACTGCAACCTTTCAGGCCTTCAACGCCCGTCTCCGCGCCCTCTTTGCCAAACAAAAGCTCCCGGAGACGTTTACCGCCAAACTGGTCGAAGCCGGCATCCCCGTAGTCAAGCTCCTGCAGTAGAATCATTAGGGTGCGCGACATTAAAGTGAGGTCAGGCCGCCCGGCGCTGTTCCCAATAGTCCTCGAAGCGGTTGTTCATCTGGCAACACCGGAGCGCGATGATTGAGTTGGGAATCATTAACTCCCCTTGACATTCTACTGGTAGCATCATAATCTTTCCCTAGAATGTCTACTAGAGAAGATCCGGAAAAAATCGAACTTCTGCAGGGAACCCTCGACCTCCTGATTTTGCAAACCTTGCGCTCGGGGCAAGTGCATGGGCACGCCATTGCCAAGGCAATCGAAAGAAACTCCGACGAGGTGCTCCAGGTGGAGCAAGGGTCCCTTTACCCGGCGCTGCACCGCCTCATCCGGCGAGGCTGGATCAGCTCCGCAGAGGGACTTTCAGAAAACAACCGCAAGGCAAAGTTCTACAGGCTTACTCCAAAAGGCCGCAAGCAACTCGGCGTCGAGACGAACAAGTGGGACAAGCTCGCCGAAGCGATCAGCCGCATCCTCAGGCCGCAACGAAAAGAAGGCATCTCATGAGGATGGAAGACGAGATCCGCAGCCATGTCGAAGAGGAAGTTCTCGACAACATCGCAAGGGGGATGAGCCCTGAAGCGGCTCGCTCTTCAGCCCTGAAGAAGTTTGGAAATGTGCTCCAGGTGCAGGAGGATACACGTGCCGTCTCTATCCCTGTCTGGTTCGATCAGCTCATGCAGGATTGCCGCTACGCACTGCGAAGCTACAGTCGAAACAAGCTGCTTTCCGTGACCGTGGTGCTTACAATCGCCCTGTGTATCGGCATGAACACTTCGTTGTTCAGCATCCTGAACACCATGCTCTTGCGGCCATTGCCCTATCCGGATGCTGCCCGACTTTTCGCTTATACGGAAGGCATCACCGCCGACTATTCGGGGCGCTTCAAATCTGGAATCGTTGGCTCTGATTTTGCGGAGTGGCGCTCACAGGCAAAGTCCTTTCAGTATCTGGCAGGCTATCAGTATCAGGATTCAACGCTTGCGACGGAAGGCGATGCGGCTCGCGTTCGCGTCGTTTCTACTACGGGGGACTTCTGGCCGCTGACCGGGACTCAACCTTTTCTCGGCCGCCTCTTCAACGAGAAGGATCGATCTGAAGTGGCGATCCTTTCGCATCGCATCTTTGTGCATCAATTCGGTTCAGACCGCGGCGTTATCGGAAAGGCGGCACTGCTGAATGGTCGGCCGCTCGTGATTGTGGGTGTGCTTTCGGCAGAGTTTCGCTTTCTTTTTCCGCAAGACCGGCCAGGCTTTGTCTGGCAGGATGTAGATGTCTACACTCCCTTGCCACCCCTGATTCGCGGAGAGCGAAGTCGGGTATTCGTAGTCGGCAGATTGAATAGATCAGCTACTCCCACCGTCGCTCTGGCAGAGCTCAAAGGGATCGAGACTTCCAACCTGCAAAGCTTTCCGGATCGCTGGTTTTCTGGAGTCGACCGGATGGCTTTACAACCTTTGCAGGAGCGGCTAGCCGGCGCCTCCGGACAAGGCCTCTACATCCTGCAGGCTGCCGCCATTTTCGTTCTTCTAATTGCCTGCGCAAACATCGCGAATTTGTTGCTGTCCCGAACTGCTTCGCGGCAACGTGAACTTTCGATCCGTTTGTCGCTCGGTGCAGGGCGGGGAAGAGTGCTGCGACAGTTTTTCGCTGAAGGTCTGGTGCTCGCCGTGGCTGGCGCGTTGGGCGGCTTGATTCTGGCACAAGCCTTTCTGTGGTCCATGACGCAATGGGCCATCAAAGCCATACCCAGAATTGCCGAGGTGTCGCTGGATACTCGTGTCTTCGCGGTCACCCTTTGCCTCACACTGCTGATTGCGATGCTGTTTTGCTTCGGTCCGGCAACGATGCTCTTCGGCCGCAAGAGTAGCGGTGCTCTGCAGCGCTGTCTTGTGGCGAGTGAAGTCGCGTTGGCGCTGGTCCTGGTGGCTGGTGCCGGTTTGATGATCAAGAGCTTTTTCATTTTGCATGCGAATGTTGCTGGCTTTGAACCCCAACGGACACTCGTGCTGCAGTTGTCGCTCACCAAGCCTCAATACAAAGACCGCAACCGTCTCCTAGCGCTTCTGGAGGAGGTCAGGCAACAGGCTGAGTCGATCCCAGGCGTCCAGTTTGCCGGCATCAGCGAGTCGCAAGGCTATCTCTTGCAACGCCAAAACAATGCGATACCGGCCATCATCGATCAGTTCCAGGAAGGCCTCGTTTCTCCCGGTTATTTTGCAGCAATGGGGATGCAACTTGTTGCCGGTCGATGGCTTGAAGCTAATGATCCTGCCGATGCCGCGTTGATCAATCAAACCATGGTCAGGCGTGTGTTTGGTAGCAGTGACCCACTGGGTAAAAACATCGAGAAGTTAGGCCGACCCGTGCGGGTTGTGGGCGTGGTTGCCGACCTGAAGTACTCGAAACTGGATGCCGAACCCGGGCCCGAACTCTTTCGCGGCTATCAGCAAAATCTGTCGGGGCTGCCGACTGTTTCGATCGTGGCGCGCACAAAGGGTGATCCGTTGCTGATCGCTGCCGAGTTACGTCGCCGCATCGCTGCAATTGAAGCACAAGAATCCATCCATGGCGTGCAGACTCTCGAAACAGCGCTAGCCGATTCCATTGCTCCACGGCGCTTCAATTTGATCCTGCTCGGTTCTTTCGCAATGGCCGCACTCATCATGGCAATCGTTGGTATTTACGGAGTCGTCTCCTACTCGGTGACACAACGAACCCGCGAGATAGGGCTACGAATGGCCCTCGGTGCCCGGCCATGGAGTATCGCCGGGATGCTGATCCGTCAAGCAATGAGTTTCACGGTGGCAGGCATTTTCATCGGACTCGCCGGCGCGTACGTTCTGAGCATTTCTATGTCGAGCCTGCTTTATGCCGTGAAGCCAAACGATCCTGCGGTCCTCCTCACCGTCGCTACAATACTGGCCTTGGTGTCGCTAGTCGCCTCTGCTCTACCAGCGGCACTCGCTGCAAGAGTTGATCCACTGATCTCACTGCGCCATGACTAAGTTCCTTTTCCTCATCTTCGTGCTTCTGAGTTCCTGCGCCATGCGCAAGACATCGTTGCCAAAAGCAGTTGACGATGTCTCGATTGGCTGGGTGGATCTTCGTGATGGGATGCTCTTGCGAATTGAGAACGCCTACTACAAAGAAGGAGCAGCTCGGCGAGGAATCGCGAACTACCTTGGCACGGAAACTTTGTCGCTCCAGGTCATGCCAAACGGCAAACTGAAGCAGCTCGAGGTGATCCCCTTGGCGATTCGCCCTACCGACCAGTCTTCCGTCTCTGCCCTGATGCCGGACGTTCAGCAGCAAGAGCGATTCCATCGCTTCTACTTTCAGGTGGTTGTGAACAAGAAATCCGGCACCTCGAATGCTTTGCTGCTCAGCTCTCAATCGAAGGCTGGTTTAGAACAGTTAGTGAGGCTGCTTGCGAGCGACCCGGGCTCAGCTTGCGGCGGAAAATCTCAACACTGTACTGTCTTTCCTGAGGCCTGTTCGGTATCGCTCGGAATTGAAATCATACTAAATGGCCGACCGACAAAAGTTGCCTGGACTTCCACGCTGGCAAGTGTTGTAGGAAAGCAGAAGCAATTTTTGATGCAGCGGAGGCAGCGCGGCAAACTTGTTCGTGTCGAGTTAGACCCGGAAGATCCAGAGGCGCTGCGCCTACCCCTCTTGCCCGGAGATACAATCTCCTGGTGAGATGCCGTGTCGCGCTTGGTGAAATTCTAACGCGCTGTGACCGGACGCTCGCGAATGAGAGTACGCAGGTTCAAATTCCAGGTGAGATCGACCGAAACAGGGTTGTAGCATTTCTTGTCATCGCAGGCTTGATACTGGAGTGTGCCGCTAAGGGTCAAGTCCTGTTTTCCTTTCAATGCCTCCTGACTGGCGGGAGTGCCGTCCAGCAGTAGTTCCTGTACCAGTCGAAATGGCTTTTGATAGACCGGAACTCGTTCCTTGAGTGGTTTGTAATAGTAGATCTCCGAGGGCGGATACTGGAGGGGGAATTCGCGAATCCTCTCATTTGGCTCCATTTTGAGTGAAACGATGCGGTAGCCGCCTTTCTCCGCTCCCGGCGCATAAACATGCAAAGCGGCGTGGGGTGCCAGGTCCACGATCAAAGAAAAACGGTTGCCCGCCGCGAGCGCCGCGTCGCTTGGATAGGTGGTGAGGTCCAGATGGCTGGACGAGATTTTGGTAGCGGCAACAGAAGAGCCAGCGTTGCTTCCCAACTTGACCAGCAGGCTGGATACCGTGTTGCGATCAATGTAGAAGTCTTCAAAGAACCGCGCCGTAACTCGCCCCTGCGGGTCTAGAACGAATGTGCCAGGGAATGCGATCCCGGGCATTTGGGTTCGAGCACCGACCATTGAAACGTACTTTTCGACTTCCGCTTTTAGATCTGGGTCGTCTTTGTTTGGACCGAGAGCGTGCTCAGGGAGAGGATTGAGGATCCCGTAACTCTTGATCGTTGCCGAACCCAGATCGGAAAGAAGGGGGAAGGTTATCCCGCGCTGTTTGGCAAAGGCAGCGAGAAGCTCTGCGGAGTCATAACTGATCACAGCCAAGCCCAGGCCCTGTGTCTGAATTTGTTTGAGTTGAGTTTGCAGCTCGACCAGCTGCGTCTTGCAATAGGGTCACCAGTCGGCGGAACGCACGAAGACCAGCATGGAGCCTTTGGGTCCCATGATGGATTTGAGGTTCCGTGTGTTTCCATCCTGATCTTTGAGGCCGAAATCCGGCACCTGCTGCCCTACCTGAGGACCAAGCTTGGACAAGTCGATTTTGTCTCGTTGTGTTTGCTGAGCTGGAAGCGGCATCCGCGAAATTCCTGCCATGAAGATTGCTGCGCCGAGCGTGATCGAGTGGTTCAGGTGCATTCTTTTACTACTTCGTAAGTCAGCATCATGATGCCGGTGGGATAACTGTGTGATTTGATCAGGCGGAGTCGCCGGATATGATCCAAGCCCGGGAGAAAGGCGATGCCTTTGCCCAGAAGGGCAGGAACGAGCCCGACCTCGATTCGGTCGACCTCTCCTAGCTCCAAGAGACTGCGGAACAGTTCGCCGCCGCCGAAGAGCCAAATTTCCTTGCCAGGTGATTGCCGCAGCTTTGCGAGTGTGGCCTTGGCTTTTTCGTTTACGATTGTGACGCCGGGATGGTCTACCTGACGGAGGGTGCTGGAGAACACATAGGTTTGGATTCCAGGCATCGCGCCGCCGCCTGGAGAGGTCAATGATGCTTCATAGGAGCGCCGACCCATCAGCACGGTGTCGAAGCGGCCCATGAAGGCTCCCCAATCAATTTCCGGCTCTGTGGGGATCCAGTCATATTCGCCATCGGGGCCGCCTATGAACCCATCGAGGCTCATCGCAACGGAATAGCAGATATGACGCATTTGGCTTCTCTTCCTCTTCGGGATCGGCGGTTCTTGAGCGCGCCTTGCAGTGTATCGCAGGAACTAACGCGCTGCAATGGGTCGACAGGATCCTGATTGATGAAGATAATTTGGAGAAATGTGTCGATTCCTTATTGTCAGCTTCGACTTAAAGATTGGAAGGAAATGAAATCGATGAAATTTATGATGATCGTGAAGGCGAGCAAGGATTCCGAAGCTGGGGTGATGCCGAGCGAAGAGTTGTTGATGGCTATGGGGAAATATAACGAGGAGATGGTGAAGGCGGGCGTGTTGCTTTCCGGTGAAGGGTTGCAAGCGAGTTCGAAGGGGGCCAAGGTGAAGTTTTCGGGTGCCACAAAAAGCGTGATGCATGCGCCGTTCGCGGAAACGCGGGAATTGATTGCCGGGTTCTGGATGATCGAAGTGGGCTCGAAGCAGGAAGCGATTGACTGGGCTCTGCGTAGCCCGTCCCCACACCCAGGTGAGGATTGCGAAATCGAGATCCGGCAGGTGTTTGGGCCGGAGGATTTTCCAAGCGAGGCCGAGCACGAAGAGATGCTGAGGGACGAGATTGCGAAGCGGACTGAGGGCTAGGTTTGTGAAGGATGGATTTGCGGAGGTAGGTGCAGTCGCCCCCCGTTGCAATGTTGGAGGAATCGTCATATAGTTTCATTCAAGATTTTGTTCTCGCCTTAGGAGCATGGTTATGAGGTTGATCCGATTATTGTCGGTGTGTACGATTTTGGTCTCAGGATGTTTTGGCCAAACATTCTTTGGTTCTCTTGTGGGGACCGTCAATGATGCTAGTGCTAGCGCTGTTGCGCAAGCCAATGTATCGCTTGTCAATGTCGGGACTTCCGAGCGGCGAAGCTCGAAGACCGATGCCTCGGGAAATTACCAGTTCGTCAATGTGCCGCCCGGGCAGTATCGTGTGGAAGTGGAGAGCCCGGGCTTCCGCAGATTTGTTCGTGACGGGATCACGATTGAAGTACAGAGTGCAGTCCGGATTGATATGTCGATGCAACTCGGTGATGTGAGCCAGACGGTGGAAGTGACGGGGCAGACTCCGCTGCTGCAGACAGAGAACGCTTCGCTGGGGCAGGTGGTAGAGGCGCGCAAGGTACTTGAGATGCCTTTGAACGGTCGCAATGTATTCAGCCTCGTCTCGCTTGTACCGGGAGTGGTGCCGGGGGGGCAAAGTGGTACGTCGCCGACGGGGACGAATCCGTTTGCCTGGGCGAACTTTCAGATTGGCGGCGGGCAGGCGAACCAGAGTGCATCTTACATCGATGGTGCGCCAAATAATGCTGGCTATGTGAATCTTACGGCTCTGGTGCCTACCCAGGATGCAGTGCAGGAATTCAAGGTGCAGACAAATAGCCTGGGGCCGGAATTTGGCCGTTTCGCGGGTGGAGTCATCAACCTCGCAACGAAGTCGGGGACGAATGGTTTTCATGGCAGCGCGTATGAGTTTTTAAGAAACCGGTCTTTGAACGCGAATACGTTTTTCAACAATCGAGCCGGTGTGCAGCGACCGGCTTTTACACAGAACCAGTTTGGAGCCAATCTGGGTGGACCGATCCAGAAGGACAAGACTTTCTTCTTTGGTTCGTATGAAGGATTCCGCGTGCGACAGGGACAATCGTACGTGTTTTCTGTGCCAACGGATGAAATGCGAGCAGGGAACTTTTCGAATTTCCGCAACGCTTCGGGCGCAGTGATCCCTGTTTTTGATCCATTGACTACCTGTGGTCGCCTGGGAAATCCAGCGTGCGCAACGAACGCGACTGGAGGCGAGGTGATTTCCCGCACTCCCTTTCCGAACAACACGATTCCGGTGAGCCGCTTTGATCCAGCGGCAAAGGTGATGACGAATCTTTGGGGCCGCGCCAATGGTGCAGGGCTGCCATTTACTGCAGTGAACAACTACACAGCGAATGCCAGTGTTGGTGGCGACAACTATCAGTACAACTCGCGCGTGGACCACACGTTTTCAGAGAAGCAACGGGGCTTTGTGCGTTATACATTCTGGAAAAATTTGAATTTGCCAATTGATCCTTATGCCACCAAAACCTGCGTGGATCGCTGCACGGAAACGATGAACACCAATCAGGCTGTGATCGGCGACACGTATTCCCTGAATCCCACAACTTTTTTTGACATACGGCTGTCGTTTACACGCTTCAATTACGACCGCACTGCCTTAACCGCCGGATATGACCTGACGCAGTTGGGCTGGCCAGCTTCGCTGAACAACACTGTCGCGGTGAGAGTATCTCCGATCCCAATTGTGACTGGTTACAACGGCGTTTTTGGAACCAATGGAACGGGAAGCACGATTGTAGCCCGTAACGATGTGTACTCGATCATGCCGAGCATGACGAAGATCTGGGGCAAGCACACGTTCAAGTTCGGAGGCGAATTCCGGCGGCTGACGCACAACTATTACCAGCAGAATAATCCATCAGGATCTTTCAATTTTGATGCGTTGATGACCTCGACGAATCCGCTTGCGGCAGCTGGGACGGGTAATGGTTTTGCCTCATTCCTGTTGGGAATGGGGAGTGGCGGCGGCTTGACGCACAACAACTTTGTGGCCGGGCAGATGCTGTATCGGGCTTACTACTTTGGAGACCAATGGCAGATTGGTTCCAAGCTGACCTTCAACTACGGCATCCGGGTCGACCAGATGGGGCCCTGGTCGGAACGCTTTGACCGCCTCGTGGTGTTGCTGCCGAATGCCGAGAACGCATTGAACGGAACGGGGGGCTTGAACTTCAAGGGTCGATATGGGCTGGTGAATTCGCAGGACAGCCCGAGCCGGAACAACAACGAATTGCGAAATCCGATTTCGCCGCGATTAGGAATGGCGTATCGTCTGAACACTCGGACTGTGCTTCGATCGGGATATGGAGTGTTTTTTTTGCCGAACGATGTGGCATTCAACACCGCGCCAAACATCGATATCTCAAATGCGTACACGACTCCATTTTTAGGCACGGTGGACGGATCGATTACGCCGGCGGATCGGTTGTCGAATCCTTTTCCAAGCGGGATGATTACAGCTCCCGGGCGCAATGCAAACGGCCAGCAGCTTTACTACGGACAGGGAGTGAGTGCGCCGCTTTACAAGGATCCGCGTGCGTATGTGCAGCAGTGGAATATCGACATACAGCGAGAGTTGCCTGGGGGAGCCGCACTTGATGTTGCTTATGCGGGTTCCAAGGGTACGCATTTGCCCGGGCCGAATCAGGCTTTGAACCAATTGCCGGACCAGTACCTATCGCTCGGTTCGCAATTATTGCAGCAGGTGCCCAACCCGTTTTTCGGAAAAGTGCAGTTAGGAACGCTGGCACAGCCGAATGTTGCGCGTGGGCAGTTATTGCGGCCCTATCCGCAATACACAGGATTCAACCTGGTTGCCCCGATGAATCGAAATTCGATTTATCACTCTCTGCAGGCAAAGGTGGAAAAGCGTTTTGCAAAGGGTGCCTCCGTGTTGGCATCTTACACCTGGGCCAAGTTGATCAGTGATACCGATACACTGACTGCGTGGCTGGAGCCGGGCGGCGGGCTTGGAGTTCAGAACTTCAATAACCTTAAGGCGGAAAGGTCTGTGACTTTGTATGACGTGCCACACCGGTTTGTTGCGAGTTTCATCTACGACTTGCCTTTTGGCAAGGGTCAGAAATTTCTGAATTCGAATTCTGGCGTGGTCAGCCGCATTGTAGGTGGCTGGGGCGTGAATGGTGTCTCGACTTTCCAAAGCGGTAACCCGTTGTCGATAAATATGGCAGTGAATACTTCGAACTCGTTTGGCGGTGGTCAGCGACCGAATTCGACCGGCGTGAGCGCGAACCTGACCGGTTCAGCCCAATCGCGACTGACAGGTTGGTTTAATACGAGCGCATTTACGGCGACACCGGCGTTCAGCTTTGGCAATGTTGCGCGAAGTTTGACCGATGTGCGATCTGCTGGCATTGCGAACTACGACTTTACCGTGTTTAAGAACACGCAGCTTACGGAAAAATTTGGGCTGCAGTTCCGAACGGAAGTGTTCAACCTGTTCAACCGTGTGCAATTCAGTTATCCGGGGACAGCCCTCGGTAACCCACAATTTGGCATCGTGAGCGGACAATACAACAATCCGAGGCTAGTTCAGTTTGCCTTGCGATTGGTGTTCTAACTTGTGAAGCGTTGGACTTGTTTTGTGCTCTGCGTCGCAGCAATTGCTGCGGCGCAGAGCTTTGTTGTTTTGGAGAAGGGAGGGATGCGGTTTCGGCATCAGAACTCGCCGACTTCGCAGAAGTATCTGCTGGAGACGATGGGAGGCGGGGTGGCGATGCTGGATTTTGACAATGACGGGCGGCTGGATCTGTTTTTTGTGAATGGAGGACGGCTGGAGGACCCGCAAAAGACTCCGCCGGATTTTCAACGTCAGAATCCTCTTTACTGGAATCGACTTTACCGGCAGAATGCGGACGGGAGTTTTGTTGATGTGACGCAAGCGGCGGGACTTAGCGGCGGGCCGAATCATTACGGCATGGGCGTGGCAGTGGGGGATTATGATAACGATGGATTTGCCGATTTGTATGTGACCGGGTATCCAGTGAATGTGCTGTATCACAACAAGGGGAATGGGAGCTTTGAAGTCGTTGAGAGTGGGGCTGTGGGAGGCTGGTCTGCTTCGGCGGGCTTCTTTGATTACGACCGGGACGGACGACTCGACCTGTTTGTAACCCGATATCTCGACTGGGACATTAGCCGGAATGTACTTTGCGGGACGCCTTATCTGGCTTACTGCCGGCCGGACAAATTTGGGGCGGTGAGCAATGTGCTGCTGCACAACGAAGGCGGTGGCAAATTTAGGGACGTGAGTCTGGAAACGGGGATTGGGGCAGTGAAGGGGAAAGGGCTGGGTGTGGGTTTTGGAGATTTTGATGGGGACGGTTTTGTGGATGTGTTTGTGGCCAACGACGGGATGGAGCAGTTTCTGTTTCGTAATGAGGGAGGGCGGAAGTTTCGAGAGACGGGTGCGGAGGCGGGAGTCGCGTTCTCTGACGACGGGAGGAGTTTTGCGGGGATGGGTGTCGCTATTGCCGATTATGATCGCGACGGGCTCTTGGATATTGTTGTGACGAACCTGGCGCTCGAGAAGTATGCGCTTTACCGGAATGAAGGGGGAGGGCAGTTTCGCTATGCGAGTTTGAGCTCCGGGCTGGCTGGGCTGACCGCACGAAGTTCCGGGTGGGGCGTGGCAATGGAAGATTTTGATAACGATGGATGGAGGGATCTATTCGTTGCGCAGAGCCACGTGCTTGATAACGTGGAAAGGATGAACTCAGGCTTACGATATCTGGAGCCGCCGTTGCTGTTGTTAGGCGGGAGCGGGAAGTTTCGCAAGGCTGCGCTCGAGGTTGCGGCTGTGGCGGGACGGAGTCTTGCGTGGGGAGATCTGGACAACGATGGAAGGCTGGATGTGGTGGTCTCGACTTTGGGTGGAGAGCCGTTGGTATTTCACAATTGCGGCGAAAAACAACACTGGTTGACGATACAAGTTCGGGGGAGAGCAAGTAATCGCGATGGCGCCGGGGCTCGGGTGAGAGTGGGCGGGCAGACGGGTGTTGCGAGTCGTGCAGGGAGCTATCTTTCTGCGAGTGATGGGCGGGTCCATTTTGGGTTGGGCGCTGGAGCAAGCGGAGGTGTGAAGGTTGAGATACTCTGGCCTGGAGGTAAGACCCAAGTGCTGGAGCGGGTGGATATTGATCGCGTGCTGCTGGTTGAGGAGCCGCAATGATCTGGGTGTTGGTGTTGCTTGGACTGCAGGTGAGCCCGGAGTTGGTTCAGCATGTGAATGCCGGGCTTGCGGCGAAGCGGGCTGGAGACCTGAGAACAGCGATTGTCGAGTTTGAAAAGGCGGCTGAACTTGCTCCTGGTCTAGCGGCAGCGCATGTGAATCTTGGGGCGGTCTATTTTGAGCACAAAGATTATGGTCTGGCGGTTGTGTCGTTGCGGAAGGCACTGGCGTTGAATAGTAACTTACCCGGTGCATTGGGGATGCTGGGAGCGGCGTTGCTGGCGCAGGGATATGCGGCGGAGGCAATTGCGCATTTGGAGAAAGGCCAGGTGGAAGATTTGCTGGGGGTGGCACTGCTGGAGACGGGCAGAGAACGGGAGGCGGTGGATCGACTTGAAGCGGCACTTTTGAAGCGGCCTGAGGATGAAGATTTGCTCTATTACTTGAGCCAGGCGCACGGACGATTGGCAAGGCAGGTTGGCGAGAAGTTGACTGGGCAGTTTGGCGAGACGGCGCGAGCGAAGCAAATGTTGGGGGAGGCTTATGCGGGGGCGGGAAACAAGGAGGCTGCGGTGAGCGAATTCCGAGCCGCGCTTGCAGCGCGACCGGAGTTGCTGGGGGTACACCTCGCACTGGGTGAGTTGTTTCGTGGGGGAGGTGATTTGGAATCGGCAGAGCGGGAGTTTGGAGCAGAAGTGAAATTGGCGCCGGGCTCGGCAGAGGCGGCGTTTCGACTGGGGAGCGTATTGCTGAATCGTGGGGATGCGGCGGGGGCATTGCGGGAGTTGGAGCGGGCGGAGAGGCTGAAGCCGGGGATGCCGGAAAATTTGTTGGAGCTGGGACGGGCGCAGGCGGAGAGTGGGGCTATGGCTGCGGCGGAGAAGTCGTTCTTACAAGTGTTGGCTGCGGAACGAGAAGGAAGTCTGGCTGAGTCTGCTCATTTTCAACTGTCACAACTGTACCGGAAAATGAAGCGGCTGCCGGAGGCGGAGAAGGAGATGTCGGCGTTTCGGGAGTTGCGAGGGAAGCGGCAGGGTCGGCCTTGAAGGAGTTAGTTCTTGGGGCGGATGGATTTGCCGAAGGGGCCTTTGAGGAATTCCCGGAGCCATAGGTCGCGGTGGGCTTTGACTTCTGTTGCGTCTTTTTTCGTCCAGTCGTAGAAGCCGCAGCCGGGGGCGGTGCCGAGTTTACCGTTCTCGAACATTGCCCTATAGAAGGGCGGTGCTTGGGGTTCGTTGTAGAGATCGCCTGAGACGTAGTCGCAGACCCTGTAGGCATCGCGACCGACGAGGTCCTGGTGTTCGAAGATTCCATAGACCGGTAGCCTGAGGCCGAAGCTGAGGCTGGCGGCACGATCGACATCTTCGACATCGGCGATGCCTTCAGCAATGATGTTGACCGCTTCGCGTACCATTGCCATCTGGAGACGATTGCCGAGTTGGCCGGGACGATCCTTTTTGACGATAACCGGGACCTTGCCGCAACGCTCAAGGAGAGACTTGAGGCCCTGGACCACTTCGTCTTTGGTGTGGATAGTGCGTACGATTTCAACGAGCGGGATGAGGTGGGGTGGATTCCAGAAGTGGGTGGTGCAGAAGCGCTCGGGGTGGAGTGTTTTTGAGGACATCACGGTGATGCTGAGGCCACTGGTGTTGGTGGTGATCCAGCAGTCGGGGCCAACGATTGGTTCGATCTGGGCGAAGAAATCCTGTTTGAGTTGCATGTCTTCGGGGATGGATTCGATGACGAGATCGCGGCCGGTAAGGGATTGTGTGAAGTGGTGGGAGGCGTCGACGAGTGAGGCTGCGCGGGTGGATTGTTCTGGTGTGATAAGGCCGTCGCTTTCGAGAAGGAGGAGGAGGGCGCGGGCGGCATCGAGAGCTTTTGCTGCGTTGAGTTCTGTGCGGGCGAGGATGGTTGCTTTTACGCCACCAAGGGCCAGGTTGGTTGCGATGCCGGGGCCCATGACGCCAGAGCCGACGACGGTTGCGGAGCGAATATCGTGCATTGGTTTAGCATATGCGAGAGGCGCTAGCTAGTTGGAGTCTTGCCTAAATTGGCATTTTCACTCCCTCACGGTCGTGGCTCGGAAGTGTGGCTCAGCAAGCGTGGCTCAGCAAGTGTGGCTGAGCAAGCGTGGCTCAGCAAGTGTGGTTCAGAAAGCGTGGCTCAGAAAGTGTGGCTCAGAAGCGTGGCTCAGAAGCGTGGCTCAGAAGCGTGGTTCAGCAAGTGTGGTTGAGAAAGCGATGCTGAGGCTCGCACGTCAGCAATCGGGTAACTGAACTTCTGCAATTTGGCATTAGTAGCGCCTGACGGTTGTGGAGTAGAGGGTTGAATTGCCGGCGAGGTCCCAGGCGCGGACCTGGATGGCATTGAAGCCAACAGCGATATTGACGTCGAAGGACCAGTTGATACTGGAACCGGACGAGGTTGATGCTGCGGCTCCGCTTTGGTCTCCGGCGGAATTGGTCCATGTAACCTGCTTGACCGAGACGTTATCTGTGGCAGCGCCCCGAAAGGTAAGTTTGGCGGCGCTGGTGATGATGAAATTTCCGATGGGTTGCTGGATGGTCATACGAGGTGGTGTTTTGTCTCCTGCTGGATCTGCTGGCGGAGTTGGCGAGGTAGCCGCACTCCGTTCGACAGTGATTTTCCTGGTGCTGCTGATGCCGCTCCGCGAGTTCGCGGTGACGGTGATTTCGTTGGTGCCGGTTTCGAGGGCGACCGTGGCAGCCCAGGTTTCGAAGCCTGTTGCTGCGCCACTCTTGTTGCGATTGGTGGCCCAAGTGACGCTCGAGATGCCGCCGGGATGACTGGCAGTGCCGCTGACGCGAATGTCGGGAGCAGTGGTGGTCTGGCCGCTGACAGAGGGTGAAGTGATGGTGAGTGCGACAGCGCCGTTTGATTCGAGAATGACGCTACGGCGCAGGGTGATGCTGGTGCCGTTTGAAGTACCGGTGAGGGCGATGGAATTTGTGCCGCTTGTGAGCGGTATGGCGGCGCAACTGAAAGTGGTGTTGGTGCTGTTGATGATGCAGGTGTTGCGGGCGGCACTCGTTTCGTTGAAGTAATCCACGCGTAGGTTGGTGCCTGCGCCGAGGATTGTGCCATTGAGATTGAGAGTGTTGGTAGTGAGGCGAGCGCCTTCGGCGGGGTTCACAATGTTGAATGAGAAAGGTGTTGCTGGAGTGGTTGTGGGGTCGGCATAAATCTGACGCATGGAATCGATGTCTTGGGTCTTGAGGCCATCGGCTTTTTGGTAATAGGGATACATGACCGTGCCTGGCGTATCGGTATGGCCGATGCCGAGGGAGTGGCCGAGCTCGTGGAGGACAACGCTATAGATATCCCACTGGCCGCCGATCGACCAGGACCAGGCATCATTGATGTGGATATCGCCGGCGATCGGTTCCGGATTGGGGGGAGCAGGATAAAAGCTGTGAGCAAGAACTGTTGTGCCGCTGAGGAAGGGGTAAGGGTCAGCATGTTCGCCAGTGGCAAAGAGAATGTCGATGTTGCGGGTGGCAGTGCGGGCGGTGGATTCGGTAAAGGTGACAGCGACGGCGCGAGACCATTGATCGAGAGCGCGGCGGACTTCGGCGCGGGTGAGGGCCGGGTCCATGCGGTTGCCGAGATTTCCGAAGGAGTAGCTGATGCTGGCGCGCCCACGTCCGGGACCGTCCCAGCCCTCTCCAAAGCTGGCAGCCAGCATCGCAACTTCGTAACCGGCGCTTAGAACGCCTCCGCACACCATGTAGAGTTCTCCTTCTTTCATTGCACTTGGGGCGGGGAAGATAAATTCCACTTCGTCCCAGAGTCGTAACGCGGCGATCTGGTCATCGGTCAATTCGGCGAAGCGGTCGACCGCTTCGAGCGAGCCATTTTTGATGGCTGTGACGGACTCGGCGTCGAGGATACCGTCAGCCTCCCAGGCTTCCACGTCCTTGTGGAAGTGAATGACGACGAGCGACTTTTGAGACGTTGCGGAGGCAAGCGTGTCGTCCCCGGTAAGGGTGTTGCCTCTGGCAATTTGCGGACTCAATTTGTCGGCCGCCTCGATGGGGGCGCGGTACGTAAATGCGAGATCCTGCCAGGACATCGCTTCGGGTACGGAAATGACAAATCCGTTGACCGGGACACTGGAAATAACCGTTGCACCGCGGCGAGTCCATTCGCTAAAGTCTGGCGTCGGGTTCTCGAACTGGATGAGCCAGTGCCAGCGCTTGCCGCCCATGTTGCGGGGTTGGCTTGCGGCGCTCCGGAACAACTGCGAGTTCGCGGTGTCCGGAGTTGGATCGATGATTCGTGTTTTTAGGCGCAATTCTTCCGCACTCGCGACGAAGGCGAAAGAAACGCATGCTGCCACAAGGGCCAGATTCAAGCGCTTCATTAATTTGATTTGTTTCCGTTAGAAGGCTTATCGCGCCGTGGCGGAAATTGTGATGACAAAAATTTGGCGATTTTTGCTTAGTTGGATGCACTAGTCCATGTGAGGTACGGTGTTCTCTTAGTTTTGTCGCTGGTGCTTGCGGGGCAGGCGCCCGGGAGTTTGCCTTGGAGGCTGAAGACGATTGCCGGGGGGACTGAGGCTGGTGACGGGGGGCTGGCGGCGGAAGCTTCGATCCGTTATTTGCAGGGGGTGGCGACGGATGGGGCAGGGAATGTGTATTTTAGCGATGCGGATGATCACCGGGTCAGAAAGGTAGATAGCAGGGGTGTTGTGACGACGCTGGCTGGGGACGGAGTGGCAGGGTATAGCGGGGATGGCGGACTGGGGGTGAGGGCTCGGGTGAATACGCCTTATGGGGTGACTGTGACGCCTGCCGGGGAAGTGGTATTTGCTGATTTGGGGAATGCACGGGTGAGGCGGATCTTGCGGAATGGGCAGATAGAGACGTTGATTGGCGGGGGTGTGAAAGGGTTGGCTGCGCTGGGGCAATTTCAGCAGCCGCGTGAAGTGAAACTGGTTGCGCCACGGAATGTATTGGCTGCGCCGAGTGGATCGATTTATGTCTCAGAGTTCGGGTTGAATCGCGTCCTGGAGTTGCGATCTGACGGGACTCTGACGACCGTTTTGATGGGGGCTCTCGAATTAAGCAGCCCCGCAGGGCTTGCGCTAGACGGAAATGGTAACGTGCTGGTGGCGGATAGCGGAAATGTTCGAGTAAGGCGGATCCGGGCGGACGGGAAGGGCGAGACGGTAGTTGCGAGTTCTTCGGCGATTCCGCTGGAGCGGCCGATAGGGATCGCGATGGGGACCGACAAGAGTTTGTTGATTGCGGACACGCGTGGTGACTTTTTGTGGCGGGTGGATGCGGCGGGGAAACCTACGATTCTTCCTGCTGGCGGGCGGGATGTGACGGTGGATATATTGGGCGACATCGTCACAGCGGGCGGGAGCTGGTTGCGGCGTGTGAACCGTCTGGGTTTGATAGAAGTGCTGATCGGGAATCGTTTCACAACGTATCGCGGGGACGGAGGGGCGGCTCTTGCTGCAAGACTGAATCGGCCGGTTGGAGTTGTAGCAGATTCGAAAGGGAATGTTTTTTTTAGTGATACCGGGAATCATCGTGTAAGGATGATTGGTCTGGACGGGGTGATTCAGACTGTGGCTGGCGTAGGGGAAGCGGGGTATCGCGGGGACGGCGTGCTGGCGCGGCAGGCTCATCTGAATGAGCCGACTTATCTGGCTGTGGATGCGTTTGACAATGTGTATGTTTCAGATACAGGGAATCAGCGGGTGCGGGTGTTTGTGCCGGGAGGAGTGATACAAACTGTGGCGGGGACGGGGCGGAATGAATTTTCGCGCGACAATTTGCTGGCGACAGAAGCGAGCTTGTCGCAGCCTGCGGGGTTGGCTTTTGATGGGGCAGGGAACTTGTTTATTGCTGAGCGGGGACAGCATCGTGTGCGTCGTTGTCTGCCTGGGGGGAAGATTGTGACGGTGGTGGGCAATGGAGTGCGAGGGACTGCGACCGACGGACAGGATGCGTTGTTGGCGAGTCTGAACGGGCCTGGGGCGATTGCGGTGGATGCCCAGGGGGATCTGTACATTGCGGATCAGGGGAACGGTGCGATTCGCAAGGTGGAAAGTGGGAAGGTGCGGGTGCGGGCAACGGGGTTGCAGCGGCCGGAGGGCATTGCGGTGGCTCCGGGTGGGGCGGTTTATGTGACTGAGGCGCGGCGGCACCGGGTGTTGCAAGTGGCGCTCGATGGAAGTTTGACGACGGTGGCAGGGCGAACGGATGAAGATGGATTCAATGTGGATATCGGGGAAGCAGGAGCGGTGACGTTGAATGAACCGGCTGGGTTGGCGATGCTTCCGGACGGAGGGTTGGTGGTGGCAGACCGGTTGAATGACCGGTTGCGGCGGCTCGATCCGCCGGCGGCGGTGCTGGTAGGGAATGCAGTAAGTACGAGGGTGGTGCATGGGGCCACTTTTGTGCAGGGTGCGATTGCACCCGGGGAGTTAGTATCGATACTTACAGGGGAGTTATTGCAGCCGGAACTGGCGGAGGTGACTCTGGACGGGTTGGCGGCGGCAGTGTCGTATGCGGGGAAGACGCAGGTGAACTTTCAGGTGCCTTACGGGATTGCCGGGCGGGCTCGGGTGAGTCTTGAATTGCGGGTGGGTGGTGCGCTGAAGTTTCGTGCTGATTTGAATGTAGTGGGGGCTGCGCCGGGTTTGTTTGAAGCAGGAGGGGTAGTGGTGGCAATGGATTCGAGCGGCCAGTTGAATCGTGATGATCATCCGGCGCGAGCAGGGGATGTGTTGACGCTGTATGGGACGGGGGAAGGGTTGTTAAGGGAGTCGAATGGGTTCCTGGTGCCGTTCTTGCCGCTTAGTCTGGAGGTAGGCGGCGTGCCGGCGGAGTTGTTGTACGCCGGGGCGGCACCAGGGTATTCCGGGTTGTTGCAGGTGAATTTGCGGGTGCCTCCGAATGTGCGGTTGCGGGGAAGGGTGCCGGTGACGTTGCGGGTGGGTGCATTTACGAATGGGAGTTCGCAGGTACTGGTGGTGCAGTAGTTGTGGGGTTTTAGTGAGAGTTTGGATGGATCAGATTTGTTCACTTCCTCACGGTCGTGGTTCGGTTTGGGGGGCTAGGCCAGGGCTTGTTTGATTACGCGGCCGTGAACGTCGGTGAGGCGGAAGTAGCGGCCCTGGAATTTGTGGGTCAACTTCGTATGATCGACACCGAGGCAGTGTAAGAGGGTGGCCTGGATGTCGTGGACGTGGACGGGGTCTTTGACGATGTTGTAACTGTAATCGTCAGTTTCACCGATGACAGTGCCTGGTTTGATGCCGCCGCCGGCCATCCACATGGAGAAGCAGCGGGGATGGTGATCGCGGCCGTAATTGGTGTCGGTGAGACGGCCCTGGCAGTAGACGGTGCGGCCGAATTCGCCGCCCCAGACGACGAGGGTGTCTTTGAGGAGACCGCGCTGTTTGAGGTCGAGGACGAGTGCGGCGGAGGCCTGGTCTGTGGCGCGAGCCTGAAGTTGAATGTCGCGTGGTAGATCGTTGTGCTGATCCCAGCCACGGTTGTAGAGTTGCACGAATCTTACACCGCGCTCGACGAGGCGGCGGGCGAGAAGGCACTGCTGCGCGAAGGAGCCGGGCTTGCGGGAATCGGAGCCGTAGAGGTCGAAGGTGGACTCGTTTTCTTTGGAGAGATCCATGAGTTCGGGGACGGAAGTTTGCATCTTGAACGCCATCTCGTATTGGGAGATGCGGGTTTCGATTTCGGGGTCGTGGAAGGTGTCGGCGTGGAGTTGATTGAGTTGGGAGCTGAGATTGAGGATGCGACGGCGAGTGTCTGTGGACATGCCTTCGGGGTCGTTGAGAAAGAGGACGGGGTCTGAGCCAGCGCGGAACTTTACGCCCTGATAACTGGAGGGGAGAAAGCCTGCGGACCAGAGGCGGCTGAAGAGCGGCTGGTCGGTATTGATGGCACTTTTTTGGCTGATCATGACGACGAAGCCGGGGAGGTTTTTGTTTTCGCTGCCGAGGCCGTAGCTAACCCAGGAGCCAATGCAGGGGCGACCGGGTTGCTGGAAACCGGTCTGGATGAAGGTGATGGCGGGGTCGTGATTGATGGCGTCGGTGTTGACGCTGCGGATGAGGCAGATGTCGTCGGCGATCTTGTGATGCCAGGGGATGAGTTCGCTAAGTTCCATGCCGCACTGGCCGCGCTTTTCGAAGTTGAAGAGGGAGGTGGCGACGGGGAGAGTGGATTGACCGGAGGTCATGCCGGTAATGCGCTGTCCCATACGAATGCTGGCGGGAAGGTCCTGACCCTGATATTTTTTGATGCCGGGTTTGGGGTCGAAGAGGTCGAGTTGAGAGGGACCGCCGGACATGTGGAGGTAGATGACGCTTTTGGCGGTGGCGGGGAAGTGGGGGGCAGTGGTGAGGGGATTTTCTGCGGCGAGTCCGGCGAGGGCGGTGACTCCGAAGCCGGAGAGGAAGTGGCGGCGGGTCTGGGCCTGGTTGAATGCTTCTATTTCACTCATGGTCAGTTAGTCCTTAGTAAGTACTTCGTCGAGGTTGAGGATGGCGCTGGCGACGCTCATCCAGGCGGCGAGTTCGACGGGGTCTTTGGCTTCGTTTTTCGATTCGCCAATGGCGATGAGTTTACGAGCGGCGTCGGGTTTGGCCTTGTATTCCGCGAGCTGGGCGAGGGTGTTGTCGTTGAGGAGTTTGAGCTCCTGAGGTGTGGGGTAGCGGGCTGTTGCGAGGCGGAACATGAGGCGGAGGCGTTTGGTTGGATCGGGGCCGGCTTCTGTGAAGCTGCGCTCGGCGAGTTTACGGGCGGCTTCGAGGAAGGTGGGGTCGTTCCAGAGGGCGAGGGCTTGCAGGGGAGTGTTGGTGATCGAGCGGCGGGCGAGGCATTTTTCGCGATCAGGAGCATCGAAGATGGCGAGCTCGCCGGGCGGGAGGGTACGCTTCCAGAAGCTGTACATGCCGCGACGGTAGAGGTCTTTGCCGTGGGATTGTTCGTAGCGCTGGGCTGTGAATTGTGCGCCGTAAGCGACTTCTTCCCAGAGGCCGGGTGGCTGGTAGGGGAGGACGCTTCGACCTCCAATTTCGGTGTTGAGCAGGCCGCTGACGGTGAGGGCGTTGTCGCGTACGAGTTCGGCCTGGAGGCGGAAGCGGGACATGCGGGCGAGGAGGCGATTTTCGGGGTCGTGGTCTTTGCGTTCGGGGGCTTGTCTGGAGCTTTGGCGGTACACGGCGCTCATGACGATTTGTTTCTGTAATTGCTTGACGTCCCAGCCGGAGTTTACGAAGTTAGTTGCAAGATAGTCGAGTAAGTCGGCGTGCGATGGCATTTCACCCTGACTGCCGAAGTCTTCGACGGTCTTGACGAGGCCGGTGCCGAAGTACATGCTCCAGTAGCGGTTGACGGCGACGCGGGCGGTGAGGGGGTGATCTTTGGCGGTAAGCCACTGGGCGAGTCCGAGGCGATTGCGGGGCTGGCTGGAGAGCATGGGCGGCAGAAAGGCAGGAGTGCCGGCGTCTACTTTTTCGCCCTTCTGATCGTACTGGCCACGGTTGAGAATGAATGAGTCGCGGGGCTTGTCGAGTTCCTTCATGACCATGCTGGAGGGGATCTGTTCGTCGAGTTGTTTCTTTTCCGCTTTGAGTTGATTGAGGCGGGCGTAGAGCTTGCGCAAGTCCTCGGAGGCGTCGTAATTGAGGTAGTAGTCGCGGAGAGTGGCGAGTTGCGTTTTGTTGCGCTTGAGGCCGCTGTGGAAGAGCAAGTAACGGACCGGTTCGACGACGGCGAGCTGGTGTGATTCGGTTTGGGTGAGAGTGCGATTGTAGAGTCGCAAGTCATCGAAGCTGCCGATCATTTTGGAGAAGAGGAAGGGGGCTGGCGTCGAGAAGCTCTGGTTGAGAGTGTTGCTGATGGTGTTGAGTTCGACGGGTTCGCCGTTGACGAAAAGTTCGAGCTGGCCTTTGCCTTTGTGGTTGAGAGTGAAGTGGGTGAAATCGCTGTAGGGGAAGGGGGATTTGGATCTGAATTCGGCGCTGGTGCCATTGGCTGCGCTGAGTTTGATGAGGAGATGCGCGCCGCGGCGGAGGTCTCCGATGGAGAAGATTTCGTCGTTTGAGATCTCGATGCCGGCCTTGTCCTTTTTGGAGAGGATGGTCATCGGCTCGAGC
This sequence comes from Acidobacteriota bacterium, assembly GCA_025354885.1. GTDB lineage: Bacteria > Acidobacteriota > Terriglobia > Bryobacterales > Bryobacteraceae > Bryobacter. The sequence continues at coordinate 29,535 of JANXLY010000305.1, forward strand.
TTGTTGCCACCACGGAACCAGAAGTTGAGGCTGAAGGGCTGGTCTTCGTTGAAGGCTTCTGGAGAAGGTACTTCGATTCTGGCGGAGGAGTCGAGTGTGGCGGCCTGACCGACTGGACCGTCGGTTGGTGTGGGCGGAATGCCGAGGTTGCGACCGTGGCGATAGGAGCCGGTGGATTCGTTAAAATTGCCTTCCATCTCGTAGTGGGCGATGAGGCCCTGGCGCGAGGGAGCAGGGATGTTTTTCGATTTTTCCCATTCGATGAGGAGAGCAGGGACCTTGGCATCTTCGAGCTGCATTTCGCGCGCGGAGATGGCCTGGGTCATTTCTTTTTCGAGAGTTTCCTGAGTGTCAGTGGGGAGTTTGAGGAAGGGAACGGCGTTGCCGCGTGAACCGTCGAGACCTTTTTCATCGATGTTGTTGAAGAAGGCGAAGAAGCGATAGAAATCTTTTTGCTTGATGGGATCGTACTTGTGATCGTGGCAGCGGGCACAGCCCATGGTGAGGCCAAGCCAGGTGGTGCTGGTGGCTTCGACGCGGTCGATTACGTATTCGGTTTGATACTCCTCGGGGATTGCGCCGCCTTCGTAATTGATGACGTGATTGCGGTTGAAGCCACTGGCGATTTTCTGTTCGCGAGTGGCGTTGGGGAGCATGTCGCCGGCGATTTGCCAGACGGTGAACTGGTCGTAGGGCATGTTGCGATTGAAGGCGGAGATGAGCCAGTCGCGCCAGGGCCACATGTCGCGATGGGAATCGATGTGATAGCCGTGGGTGTCGGCGTAGCGGGCGAGATCGAGCCAGTGGAGGGCCATCTTTTCGCCGAAGCGGGGAGAGGCGAGGAGACGGTCTACCTGCTTTTCGTAGGCGCTGGGGGACTTGTCGGCGAGGAATGTGTCGAGCTCTTGTGGAGTGGGCGGAAGGCCGGTGAGATCGATGGTGAGACGGCGGAGGAGCGTGGGTTTGTCGGCTTCAGGGCTGGGCTTGAGCTTGTCCTGTTCGAGGCGGGCGAGGATGAAGCGATCGATGTCGGTGCGGGGCCATAGTTTGAGTTGGACGGCTGGAATGGAGGGGGTTTTGGGAGGGACGAAGCTCCAGTGTTCCTGCCAGTTTGCGCCTTCTTCGACCCAGCGTTTGAGCGTTGCAATTTGAGTTTCGTTGATCTGGATTTTCGCGTGGGGTGGCGGCATTTTGCGCGCGGATTTTGATTCTGAGATGCGCTGGACGAGGGGGCTGTCTGCGGCATTGCCCGGAATGATGGCTTTGGCGAGTGCGCCGTCTTTGGTGTCGAGACGGAGCTTGGCCATGCGGGTGCTTTCGTCGGGGCCGTGGCACTGGAAGCAGGCATCGGAGAGGATGGGGCGGATTTCGCGCAGGAAATCGACGGGCTTGGTGGCGGCAGTTAGGGTGGCGGCGAGGAGGAATAACAGCAGATGAACGAACATACTTCTCTGTCTGACACGCTATCACAGCGGGGGGGCGGGATAGAATTGTCCAATGCAAGATGAGCATGAAACGGGATTGGATTCCAATGCAAGATGAGCATGAAAGCGGGGAAGGTGGAGTAGGCATGCTGGCGTATGCAGATACGCATGGAAAATGCCGAGAATTTAAGTCAAAAGAAGAT
>JANXLY010000309.1 GCA_025354885.1 Acidobacteriota bacterium
CGACCCGAGCGCCGCTTCGAGGGCTGGAATGACAAGGGACGGCTTCCAGGCCGAGGCCGCCCCAACTCTTAATTCAGACCCGTCGCAGATTAGCTTATTGAAAGCCAAAAATGGTCTTGACAATGGGGTCCACTTTACTTCACTGTGCTTCGTGTTCTTCATCTGAAAAACTCCTCTTCCTCAATTTCGGAGCTTTCCAAATTATGATCGGTTTAGTTTATCGGGCCACGTCAAATTGCTGCTTCCCAGTTCTTAGACTGCGCCCGGGCTTCAACACGAGATGAACCAACCGTCCCGCGATCAGCCCCCATACGCGTTAACTTACGAAACGGTCTTGTCTCTGGCGAGTGCGCTTGGAATCGGCAAGCTTTTTCGTGACTTCCGGCCAAGATCGCAGCGTTTCGGCCAATCCGTGCGAAGGCAAGATCGCCGCGAGGATCTCCCTGTAGACGAACTCCGTTTCGCGCCAGACGGATCTTCGTGTTTCCCAATCAGTATCCCCAGGGGGAAGTAGCGTTGGCGGCCTGCATCACTCGTTCGACCAGCAAGCTCGTGAGCAACTTGCCATGCAGCCAGGCGCGTGCGCTGGCCGGATCCTTCTTGGGGAGATGGCCCAGCCCAAGAATCGACTTCATCCGCTTGAAGCTCAGCTCGATTTGCCAGCGGCAGCGGTAGAACTCCAGCACATCGTCCCCCGAGGTGGCATCCGAGAGACTGGTCCAGACCATGAAGCAATTGGCCGCCTGCCGGCTCTTGGCCGAAAGCGTCTTTTGTTTCTTCTTGGCCTCGCGCTCCATTTTCTGAAGCGCGTGCCGCGTGGCGGCGGCGCTCCGCCGCTTGGCAATCAAGCGGCCTGGGATGGCGTCTCCCGCCTTGGGTACTACCCAGACCGGCGAGTCGTACACTTCGCCCACCTTCAGCTTTCTGGTGGCGCTGGCCACATCCACCACTTGACCGTTCTCTCTGTGCAAAGGTAATGAACTCCAGTTCAAGCGAAACAGCACGTCGCCGCCAGCGCCCACGACGTGGGCGACACCCGCGGGATTGGAGTAGCCCCGATCTCCAACCACGATATCGCCGGCTAGAACAGGCACTCGCCGTACCGTCTCCCCGCCACGGGCGTCGGTGATCTCGAAGAAGTCGCACTGCAGCGTCGTTAAGTTAATCGAGTAGTGCAGCCGCCAGTCTGTCCCCGTACTCCCAGGCTCGCTCACTACCGTGGCGTCCACCGCGCGCAACCGCCGTCCCGACACCGGCGGCGGACCACTCAACAAGCGGCGCTCCTCCAGGGCTAACCAGCGCAGCCACTCCTCGGATCTCTGCAGCCGCTTGAATAAAGCAACGGCGCTCATGCTCCCCAACCCCGAGGCCTGCGCCCGCAAAGCCGTTTCCGCAAGCGAACATCCCGAAGCAAGATGAATCAATAGAATCCGCAGCAAGGACTCGGCCCCATCCACCCCACGGGCTCGCCGCAGTGCTCCCGTAGTTCTCGCCGCCTCTTCCCATCCCATAGGTAGGAACTCCCGCAATAGCGTCCAATCCTCAAAGCCGTTCTCATCGCTCCGCTTTTTCTCCATGCCCTAACGATAGCGGAGCTTTGCCTAAACGGCAATTCTTAAGTTAACGCTTATGCGATCAGCCCCCCAGGTCACGCCACGCGTGCGGTTTCCAGCGCCACCGGCACGCTTCTCCGCATCGGCTGCTTCTTCCAATACGTCAAAGACCGCCAAGCCCACTCTGCCGGGCCAAACTGGAAATGCCGCAACCAGATCGGGCTGAAAATCAATTGAAAGACCCAGAGGCCGGCAACCACATAATAAAGCTGGTAGCGCTCCATTCGTCCATACATTGCGAATCCGTAGCCGCAAAAGATCGTTGAGCAGACAATCGAGTGCGTCAAATAGTTTGTAAGTGCCATCTGCCCCACTGCTGCCAGGCTGCGAGTCAACCAGCGCATCAAACCGAATTTCACGAGCAGGATCAGCACTCCCACATGCGCCAGTGCGATCGACAGTCTTCCGATGTCGTAGGTCGCATAAGAGTACGTGCTCACTACAAGGTCGAAGTTGTTCGACACCCGAAGGTTGGCAGTGTAGGAGTTGAACGATAGGCCGATCAAATACCCAAGTCCGGCCATCGTCGCATAAAACTTGACTGATCTCTCAGCGCTGAAAACTCCTAATTTGAAGAGCGCCATGCCGATAAACATCATGCTAAAAACATCGAGGTTGTAGTAGTGATAATAAGCAGTGCTGTGCCATCTCCAGACACTCTCGGCCCGCACTTTCAGGACATCAAGCAGGCTCCCGCGCCACTTCTGATTCTTCTTCTCTACTTCTTCGGGAGTCGGGAGATTCTGCTTTCTCATGTGCTCCCAGTTTTCTTTCGCTTCCTTTTGTGAATCAGTCAGTTTTGATCCGCTCTTTTCAACTTGGATCGCGGCCTGCCCCTCTCGAATCACCTTCTGAGTATCACCGGCCATGTAAATGTTAAACCCTGCAATCAAGACCAGCATGGCCACACCGATCCATAAGAGTTTCTTTGCAGCGACGTGTCGAAAGGGGTAAAGAGCCAGCGCGCACATCCCGTACGAATACAAAATCTCGCCTTGCCAGAGCAGAAACGCGTGTGGTATTCCGAAAGCAGCGAGCCAGAGATTGCGGCGGTAATAAATATCTGCCGTCGATGCCCCTGCGCCACGTTGTTCGGATCTCGCCGTCAACAAAATAATCCCGGCACCAAAGACCATCGAGAACAAACAGCGCATCTTGCCTTCGGCAAGCACGTGCATTACGATCCAAACCCAAAGATTGGCTCCAGTTGCTCCTCCGGAGATCGTCGGATTGTCATAGGCTCCATACAACCCGAACCCGACAATATTCATCAACAAAATACCAAGCAGGGCAAAACCCCGCACCACGTCGAGAGACGAGATTCGCTCGTCGGATTGAACCGGAACCACTATTTGCATCTTTATTCCCTTAACTCTTTCCGATGAGGCAAAGTTACCCTATCACGACGAGAACCGTGACCGCTATTGCTCAACACGTTCTGAGTAACTGCCGCCGTTGTACATACGAAGCTTTCCGTTCGGCTGCACAACAAAACGGACCAGTTCGCCCACGGTGAGTCCGCCACTCGGAGCCTCCAGCCGGAACTGGTCATCACCAAGTGGTGTTAAGCGGCTCTGGCGTTCTGGATTCGCACCTGTCGGGTCGAAGCTCACTAATTGTTGATTCAACTCAACAACCGCAATTTCAGCAAAACCACTGCGATAGGTGCCGGCAAATCGGCTCCAAGCCGGATCCCACGCAACGGCTTGCTTGGTCGATGGGCCCGCTGCCTTTGCAACTGCCGCACCCACGAGCTGCATGAGATGCTGAGCGATATCCGAAGGATTCGAGTCGCCCCCATTTGTGAGTACGATCACCCCAACCTTGTCGTCAAGCTGAATGAGCGTATGCGTCAGGTACCCCGGATACCCGCCACCGTGGCCAATGTAAACCTTGTCCTTGTCGCGTGTCACCGCAAAACCAATAGCATTGCCGCGCGTCCAATCATTCTCGAGCATGCGTACTCGATGCATCTCCCGAAGCGCACCAGTGGATAGAATTTGCGCGCCACCTACAGGCCCGAATCGGAACTGAAGTGAAACAAACTTGGCCATGTCCTCAACGTTCGATGTGATACCTGTTGCTGCTCCCATCGCCTTGGCATCAACAAACGGCATACGGGCCCGCGAAAGATCTGGCATGCGCCGCCCGTAGCCAGTAGCTAACCCGGGAACCTGTCGATCCACACTGGAATTTCCCATTCCCAATGGATCAAAGATATGCCTCTGCACATAGGTCGAGTAGGTCTCGCCGGAGACGGCCTCTACGATCATGCCGGCAATGGTCAGTGCAAGATTCGAGTACTTCCAACGTACCTGCGGCGAATAAACGGCCGAATTCTGCTCCACATAGGCACGCACCTCAGACGCATCAGGAAATTTGTAATCCGACCAGTGGGAACCCGCTTCACGCGAGAGTCCAGAACTGTGTGTCAGCAGTTCCTCGATCGTGATCGGCGGGTCGTCCACTTGAGCGCCTTTCACTTTGAACCACGGCAGATACTTCGAGACCGGATCATCGAGCCGCACTTTCCCCTGGTCGCGAAGTTGCATGATCGCCGTCGATGTGAACAGCTTGCTATGCGAAGCCATGCGGAACTTCGTCGCCGGGGTCATCGATACTTTAGATTCGACATCTGCAAGTCCAAAGCCCTTGGCCCAAATCAGTTCTTGGTTGTAAACAACTCCAATCGAGACCCCTGGCAGCCCGCGATAGGCGACTTGTGCGCGCATCCACGTGTCGAAGACCCGCTCCGCACCAAGCACTTCCGGATTGGTTGCGACGCTCTGCGCAATGAGAAGCGTCGGCAAGAAAGAGAGAAAAAGAATTCGCCACATGGGCGTCAGTCTAACGCGGAACTAATCTCTAGCGGAATTCATTCGCGGCATCGTCGTCGCCGTAGAGGCTTCGCGACTGGCGACGAATCCTTCGTCGATCTGTTTCCAGCGCCCGGCCAGATTAGTAGCGATCTCGGGCCGCTTCTCAATCAGATTCGTCTGCTCTCCCCGATCCTTGGTCAGGTTGTAAAGCTCCCAGGCTCCCTTCTCTCCGATTGCCACCAGCTTGTGATCCCCCACTCGCAAGGCCCTGTTCTTGTTGTGGTGAAAGTAGAGAAAATCGCGATCTACTGCCACATCGCGCCGCAACGCAGGAGCCAAACTGCGGCCTGCAAAGGCAGGCGCATTCGAGGGTAGACTTCCACGAAAATTGCCTCCCGCCAGATCCAGCATCGTAGGAACAAGATCGACAAGATGGCTCGGTGTATGCCGCAGCTTTCCCCGATCAGCAATCCCCTTTTGCCAGTGCACAATCAAAGGCGTAGAAATCCCACCCTCATGTACCCACGACTTATGAAGCCGAAACGGAGTGTTGGCTGCGCTCGACCAGCCAGGGCCGAGGCAAAGATGCGAAAGCGCTGAACCCGGTGCTGCCTGAGGATCATGGCCATCCCCGCGAATCATCTGCTCTGCGCTGGCACCGTTATCCGATGCGAACACGATCACCGTATTTTCAAAAGCGTTCATCGCTTTCAACTGCGCAACGACGCGGCCAATCTCCTGATCCATGCGATCAATCATGGCCGCATGAATTGCCATTTTCGTCCGCTGAAAGCTCTTTTGCTCTTGCGTCAGACTCTTCCACGCCACGGCACGAGAAACTTCCGCTGACCCAACGCGTGAACGCAACTCATCGCTACTCAGATTCCAGTCTGGCCAGATTCCCGGCTCAAGTGGAGCCATCGGGGAATTCACCAGCCCCATCTGACGCATCCTTGCATAGCGCTTCAAACGCGCTTCATCCCATCCTTCACTGAAACGGTCTTTGTATTTGTCGATATCTTCTTGCAGCGCATGCAACGGGAAGTGAGGGGCAGTGAAAGCCAGATAGAGAAAGAATGGATCTTTGGGGTTCTCCCGCGCATGGCTTTCCAGAAAACGAGTGGCATGAGATCCAATTGCGGTCGTGCCATAAAAGCCATCACTCAATTTTGCCGGTGGCAAGGCCACGCCATCGAGTTGGCTTGTGCGTGGCGCAAAAAAGCTGAACTGGTCCAGCAGCGTATAGGAATGATCGAATCCAACCGCCTCGAGCGGCCTGAATCTCATATGCCACTTTCCGGAATGGTAAGTACGATAGCCAAGCGGCTTCAGATGCTGCGGAGCAAATCGCGTCCACTCCGGCACAAGGCCCGGCGTCATAATATCGCTGGCTGTTTGCTGAGCATAGTGCCCCGTGAGCAGGCAGCTGCGGGATGGGCCGCAACGCGCAGTAGTGTATCCCTGAGTAAACCGCAAGCCTTGGGCTGCAAGACGATCCAGATTTGGAGTGTCGATGTCGCTGCCATAGCAGCCCGCATCCGAGTAGCCCATGTCGTCAGCAAGGATGATCAAGAAATTCGGCTTGGCGGCAGGCGCAGCTTGCTGCAACGCCAATCCAGCCGCCGGAGTCAATGCGAGAAATTCGCGACGATTCAATTCACTTCTCCTTACGAATCCCTCTCCGGCGTTCTCTCAAGGACGACACAATTCCGGAGGGACCTCGATCAAGCTCACAATTTCTTGCAGGAAACGGGCAGCGGGCGCACCATCAACGACACGATGGTCGAAGCTCAGGCTCAGAGTAATCCGCTCTTGCACTGCGATTTCACCCGTTAACAACACCACTGGTTCCTTGCGAATCGCCCCAAGGCCAAGCACCGCTGTCTCTGGAAAATTGATGGTGGGCGTAAAGGCGTCGACCCCGAATCCACCGAGGTTCGTGATTGTAAAATTGCTACCACTTAGGTCCTCCCTACGTGATCGCGCGTTCCGAGCTGCCTCGATTAACTCGCGTGAGCGGTAGGCCAAGTTGTCCAGGCCGATCGTGCCGACATCGCGCAGCACAACTACCAGCAGGCCCTTTGATGTATCAACCGCGATGCCGATGTTGGCTTGTGCTTGCAATGCGATGCAATCATTCTCCCAACGCCCGCCCATTACAGGATGGCTCTCAAGGGCAATCGCGACCAGCTTGGCGATGATGTCTGTGTAAGTGGGCGCATCACCTGGAGCGGAAGCAAGCTTCCATTGATTGCGCAGCCCAACGAGAGCAGTTGCATCCGCGCGACTGGTGAGCGTCACCGGCGCGGTATTTCGCAGACTGTCCATCATTCGCTTTGCAATCGTTCGTCTCAGCGTTCCCACGGGAATAGACTTGGCTCCTCCACTACGCTTGTCCAGTGCGGCGCGCAGGTCAGCCTCACGGATTCGCCCACCTCTGCCGCTTCCGCTCACCAGAGCCGGGTCCACACCAAACTCTGAGGCAATGCGGCGCGCTCTTGGCGTAATCAGATTCCGTGCCTCTCCATCAGGGACAGGCAACGACTCCCGCAAACTTGGCGTTGGCGAAGCTACCGCAACGGGCGCTTTGAAACTGGATTCCGGCTCAGCCTCGCCAGGCGCAAGCAGAAAGCCGATACGCTGGCCGACACAAACAACTGCACCAATCTCCGGTGTATCCCGAGGCAGATACAGTATGCCCGCGTCGAGCGACTCCACATCCAGCGTTACCTTTTCGCTCTCGACTGAAAACAGCGCGTCGCCAGCGGAAACCTGTTCGCCATTCTGCTTCAGCCAACCTGCAAAGTTGCCTTCCTCCATCGACCAGCCAACGCGCGGAATTGTGATTTCTATCGGCATGGCGCGCTGCTATTCACTCACCAGATTGCGAATTGCGTTAGCGATGCTTTGTGCTGTCGGGATCATCTCTGCCTCGAGCGAGGGGCTATACGGCGTAGGCGCAAACGCCCCGTGCAACCTCCGGATTGGCGCATCGAGATCATCAAAGCCAGACTCTGCCACCTGCGCTGCAATTTCTGATGCCAGCCCGCAAGGTCCAAATGCTTCGTCCACCACAAGCAACCGTCCCGTCTTGTGCACCGAAGCAAGAATCGCAGGCGTGTCTAACGGCGATACAGTGCGAGGGTCCAGCACCTCCACCGAAATGTTTTCGCCAGCCAACTCTTCAGCAGCAGCAAGCGCTCGCTGAACCATTGCTCCAATCGCCACAACAGTCACATGATTGCCCTCGCGATGGACACGCGCCTTGCCGAATTCAATCTCGTACGATGCAACTGGCACAACTCCCTTTATCGCCATCAGTTCACGCGGCTCAAGAAACAGTACAGGGTCGTCGCATCGAAGTGCGCGTGTGAACAAACCCTTGGCGTCATAAGCAGTAGCAGGAACAATCACCCGCAAACCGGGGATGTGGCTGTAGATCGAATGATAGCTGCCCGAGTGATGGGTTGCGGCCGAATGGCCAATGCCGATGCAGCCGCGAAGCAGCACAGGCATCTTCAATCGTCCACTGCTCATGTACTGCATCTTGGCGAGCTGGTTGATCAATTCACCGAACGCGTCATTGATGAAGTCAATGAACATGAAATCGACAATCGGCCGAGTGCCGGTCATGCCAGCTCCACAGGCTAATCCAACGAAACCACGCTCGCAGATCGGTGTGTCACGAACCCGCTCGGCGCCAAACTTTGCAAAGAGACCAGTTGTAGTGGCAAAATTTCCACCCCGCGCTCCTATGCCCTCGCCCATGATAAAAATTCCCGGGTTGAGACTCATTTCATGGTCAAGCGCTTCCAGCGTAGCGGCGGCGAAAGATATCTCCCGGCCAGCGCTGGTTGGCCCAACTTCCTGCGCCACCGTCTCTGATGCCGCAAAAACATGCGTTGTTGCCTCGCGCCCTTCGGGCCAAGGTGCCTTCTCCGCCATCTCGCCTGCACTTGCAACCGCCGCCTGCACCTGAGCATCAATTGCATCGAGTTCGGCAGCACTCGCTGCGCCGCCTTCGACGAGTACTGTCCGGTAACGTTTGATCGGGCAGCGTTCGCGCCATGCAGCAACCTCTTCTCGAGTGCGATACGTGTAGTCGCCCATGCCCTCAGAATGCGGTCGCGTTCGGTAAGTGTTGCACTCCAGCAGTGTCGGGCCAGCTCCAGCGCGAGCACGTGCAACCGCTTCTCCAGCCGCTGCAGCGATCGCTACTACATCGTTGCCGTCCAGTTGTACGCCAACCATTCCGTAACCAGCCGCGCGCGATGCAACATCCGGATTGCCAGCTGCATATTCAAACGGAACCTCAGTAGCGAATTGATTGTTCTCGCAGACAAAGAGCACAGGCAGCTTCCAGATCGAAGCCAGATTCAGGCCTTCATGAAACGCCCCGTTGTTCACCGCTCCATCACCAAAATAGGCAACTGCAACTCGGTCCGTCTTGAGCAGCTTGAAGCTGTATCCCGCACCCGCTGCCTGAAGAATGCACGGCCCGACAATACCGCTCGTTCCCATCATGCCGATCTCAGGGGAGAACAGATGCATGGACCCGCCACGCCCCCGTGAACAGCCAGTCGCCCTACCGAACAACTCCGCCATAAGCTCGTAGGGCGGCATTCCTTTTGCCAGCCCGTGGCCATGCCCACGATGCGTGCTGAAGATCGCATCAGAACTTCGAAGATGAACGCTCACGCCCGTCGCAATAGCTTCCTGCCCGACATAAGTGTGACAGGCCCCATGCACAAGCCCGCGTGCGTGCGAACGCGCCAGCTGTTCCTCCGTGGTGCGGATCAGCTGCATCGTGCGGTAGAGGAAATTCATTTCTTCGGTCATGCTTTTGGCTCCGATTTTCGACGGCGAACCGAGCCGCCGCCGTTCATTGCGAGGTTGCCCCCATCCATCGGGATCAGAGCGCCAGTAATCCATTCAGAAGCATCTGACGCTAGCAGCACCGCAAGCCCCATGATGTCCGAAGGTCGACCAAACCTGCCGGCAGGAATGCCGCTCAGAAATTGATCAGCCAATTCCGGCGTCGCCGCGATTCGCTTTTCGAGGCTGGGATTGAGTACCTGCGCGGGAAGAATCGCATTGACTCGAACCCCTTGGCCCGACCACTCGGTGCTGAGCTCTCGTGTCATCTGCGCAACTGCGCCCATTGCCATGCTGTATGCAATGTGGCCGCGTCCTAGCGCAGTCACGCTGGCGAGCGAACCAATGTTGACGATGCTGCCGCGTCCGGCCGCGAGCATCCGGCGGCCTGCTTCCTGACAGGCGCAGAAGCGCCCGAACACCAGATCCCGCCACACCTGTTCTACATCCTCGAGTGCAATGTCTTCCGGCGCACCCAGAATCCCTTCACCAGCAACGTTGCCCAAAAAATCGACGCGGCCAAATTCTGCATCCACACGCGCAAAGAGCGCACGTATTTGAGCGGGCTCGGATACGTTGATTACGGCAACCTCTGCACGGCGACCCAGCTTCGCAATGTCAACAGCAGTTTGCCGAACACCGGCCTCATTGCGATCTACCAGCATCAGGTCTGCCCCGGCTTCGGCCAGAGCCATCGACATGGCGCGGCCGATACCTTGCGCGGCACCCGTGACTACGGCTACCTTGTGACTCAAATCAAAAAGCGTGGAACTCATAAGCAGTAGATCTCCGATAATATTCGAAATTTGGTCTTACTCACGCGACAGCCGAACACGGCTCACAATCGCCCCGCCCACTAGATAGCATCCGGCAAGCAAAAGCAGACCCCCTCCGTCGGTCATTCCACGCGATCGCAGCAATCCGAATACGTGGTTCCCGAGATAGCCAGCCACATTGGCGAACATATTGATCAACCCGATGCTCGCTGCTGCTGCTGACGAGGTGAGTGTCGCCGTAGGCAAAGCCCAGAATGGGGACGGCCATGAATACACAACCAGCCCCGTGAGGCAAAGCCAGATCATCACCGCCCCAAAGGGCTGGCCAGGAATCGTACTCGCCCCGAGCAGCAATCCTGTGGCGATCTGGCTCGCAACGCAATGCCACTTGTGATTCCCGCTACGATCCGACGAGTAGCCGGAATAAAGCACACCTGCAATTCCGCACAAGTAAAACAGCCCGCTGTAAAGGAGTGCCGCTCGGTCAGACCCGCCGGAGAGGCTTTTCAAAGTAGTGGGAAGCCAAAACGTGAGCGAGTAACCGCCCATATTCGTAACAAAAATTCCGAGTGCCAGTAACCATACGGTGGGCAGACGAAGAGCCTCCAGCACACTCAGTTTTTGAACGGACTCTTTGGCTGAAGCTTCCTCAGACAGCAAGCCTTCCAGATAGTCTCGCTCTTCGCCACTAAGCCACGTTGCCTGTCGAGGTCGGTCTGTAAGCACGAAAAAAGTCACCACTCCCAGGACCACTGCAGGCAGACCTTCAACAATGAATAGCCATTGCCAACCGGCCAGGCCGAACCAATGAACATCAAGCAGCAGTGCCGAAAGAGGTGCCCCAAGCGCAAGACTAATGGGGATGGCCACAACCAGGCCGGCCATGGCTCGCCCGCGTTCGCGCATCGGGAACCAGTGCGTGAAGTAAACGATAATGCCAGGGAAAAAACCTGCTTCGGCAACTCCCAGCAAAAATCGCACAGTATAAAACTGCATCGGAGTTTCGACAAATGCTGTGCAAGCCGAGATGAATCCCCAAGTCACAAGAATCCGCGCAAACCATTTGCGGGCACTCCAGCGCTCGACGAGCAGTGCGCCAGGAATCTCGAGCAGGAGATAGCCGATAAAGAAAATGCCGATGCCCAGCCCGAACACTTCATCCGAGAAGCGAAGGTCTCCAGCCATCCGCAATTTTGCAAAGCCAACGTTTGCTCGGTCGAGATACGAAACCAGGTAGAGCAGAATGACAAGCGGCATAATTCGCCAGGCAACTTTGCGCCGCAGCGCCGCAGACCGAACCGCATCGAATGTCATCTTGATGACCCTAGTAGATATCACACAACGCCCCATTCGCCGGAATCCCGTAGATTTGTTTCGCATTTTTCTGTTCCACCTCCCCCAATCGCTTGTCTCAACACTACGAACACTGATTTGCGGGATACGTGAAGCAGGAATAAGGAGCGATGAAATGATGAAACAAGAATCCCCCGGCTTTCGAACCGGATTAGGGAAATCCATCCGGGGCTCGCTAGGCCTCATGGCGTTGTTGTCCGTGTCTATTGTCATGCCGGCACAGACAGTTACTCTGTTTGGTGCATTGAGCAACTTTGACGTACTGAACGATACTGGCCAGGACGCTCACGGCTTTGAAATCGAAATGCAGGGTGTCCCTTCCACATCGGTCCCCTACACTTTCAATGCAACTCGTTATGGCCCTTCCAAGACTTCCCCGACCCCCGGTGGCATTCTGATTCGCTGGGCTAGCCCTTATGACGCTGCTGCTCAGCGCTTCACGATCTCAACGGTCACCCCTGCCGTTTTCCTTCCCACCTATGGCCACTCCTGCGTCCTCACCAACATTGTCGGCTGCGATCACTATGGTGTAGCGGTTGGCTACTATGGCACTCCAAGTCCCACCAGCGTAAAGTACTCTTGGCTGGTGGCCGACCCTAACAACCCGGGACAATTGATGCGCTTCGCCGGTGCCCAGGTCCAGATCCCCCAGCCAACGGTAACCATCATTCCCCCGGCTGTAGCAGGCAACCCTCCGCAAGTTGTTTTCCAGATTCAGGTGCCGCCACCACCTCCGCCGCCTATTCCCAAACCGGTCCCACAGCGGGGCGATGCTAAATGGGTCAAGGTCTACAAATCAGAACTTCCTCACGAAGTGGTCCTCGAAGATTTGATAGCGGACAATCCGGAGCTTCCTCAGGATCCCGCAGCCTTAGAAACTACCTGGAAGCTTCTGCAATTCAACCCCAATACAAATGGCAATGGCGGCATCTTGAGAAACCAGGGCGGATTGGGCGGTGGTTCCAGGTCGGTTCTGCGAAGATATGAATTCTACAAATTCACCGGAGCCTACGATCCGATCGACCACGGGGCCATCTGCGCTGATGGCGTTTGCAACGCTCCAGCGCCGACCGAGGTGGGCGACTTCATCGGAGCACAAAATGCAGCCGCAAACGTGGGAGTTCCCTCGGTCACGGTTACGGTTGTGGGCGATGGCCAAGTGTCATCTTCAAACAGCGTCATTCGCTGCCCGGCCGCCTGCTCCATGTCAGTTGAAGCCGGCACCGTTGTCACCCTGACTGCGAAGAATGGTAGGGGCATCTTCTCCGGCTGGAATGGCGACTGTGTTGGAACTAGCCTCATCTGCACCATTACCGTAGACGCGAAAAGCACCACCACAGCAACCTTCCTGACACCCTACAAATTGAATCTGCGAAGCACCGGGCTAGGGACTGTGACTACTGATCCTTCGGGGACAACTTTCCTCTCTGGAACCCAGGTCACGATGACCGCCTCAGCTGCCGCCGGAAACTCCTTTACAGGCTGGACCGGTGCCTGCGCTGGTACAGCGCTCACTTGCACGGTGACAATGACTGCCGATACCGCCGTTACTGCCAACTTCAGCGGAGTTGTAGCACCCCCGGCTCCCGCTTCCTACAAATTGGTTGTCAAGCTGAACGGAAATGGTAAGGTCACGACGAACCCTGCAGGCACGACTTTCAGTTCCGGAACTGCGGTAACGCTGACAGCAGCGCCCGCCGTCGGCGTACCTTGGATCGGTTGGACCGGCGCTTGCCTCGGCACTTCGCTGACCTGCACGGTGACAATGACTGCGGACACAACAGTGACTGCAAACTTTAGGTAGACAAAAGCCAGCTGCAGCACAACCGAGGGGCGGGACGCGCGTCGCAGCAAGACGCCGTCCCGCCCCTCGGTTGTTTTCACAAAGCTCCCGATTACAATCCCGCAGCTACCCTGGCCTCAAGGTACTGCACCACTGTTAAACTCCGACTTCCGTCACCAACCACGAGAGGCGGTGCCACGGATCCCAACCCGTAGGTCAGGTAGTAGTTCCAGACATTGACTGTTGTCTGGCACGAGGCCACTGGAGGTGTGGTGCCACAAGCCAGAAACTGCAGGCTGCTTGCCAATTGCACAATCGCCTTGGGGTCGGGGGAGTAGCGGAGCGTGTGCACTCGAGTCAGAAAGATGCCACCAGGAACGATCACGCTGGGATCTCTCTGGGCATCTACAATCGTCGTTGCGATGAGCTTCCCGTCTTTCTCAACTGCCTCGGTGATCACGAAGTCGTCCGCAGCGGGCGCAGTCGTGCCATCCGGCCGCGTCACAAGCCGGGTGATCGTGCCGGTACCGTTGCAATTTACCGTGTAGCTTCCTCTGCTAGTAACGGATCCGACTGTTCTCTCGCCAGTTGGTGATCCAACCGTCGGCTGATTGAGAAAGCCTGTCCGCGTGAGATTGCCTCGCCCATCCAAAATCTCAGCCTGAAGTCCAAGGGCCACATGCGCACCATAACTATTAGCAACTCCGTAGGAGCCTTGCAGACTTTCAAGGGTGTAACATGCTGACCCGGTATCCGGGCGCAGCGTCAAGGTACGAGTGACGAATACGCCACCCGGGATAATAGCGCTGGGAATTCTTGGGGCTTCTTGATATTCGGTTGCGATCAACTTCCCGTTTCTTAGGACTGATTTGGTGATCAGGAGGTCATCGACTCCTAGCGATGTTGTACCGTCCGCCAGAGTCAGAATACGGTTCCTAACCCCGCTGCCGTCGCAATTCACTGCATAAGTTCCCTTATTGTTTCCACTTGTAATGGTTCTTTCTCCAGTTGTTGATCCAGTCAGCGGCTGGTTCAAAATAAAGTCTGAATTTACGATTCCTTTTCCATCAGCAATCGTTACTGCCAGTCCTTGTGCAGTACTGGAGCCATAGGGGATAACCGTTCCGTAGGTACCTTGAATGCTGGCGTTATTATACGGGCAGGCTGGATCTTGCGCATTGGCGACGGCCACTCCTAGCAAGCCGACACAAACGAACCCAGTTTGGGCTAACCAATTTTTCTTGTTGAACATTTCTCTCCTTAGATCGCTTTTTCCGGATGAAAGCCGGAACCAATGAGCAGCGCGCTCCCCGTCCGCTGGGCGGCCTCAAGGCGCTAGCGCTGCATCCAGAGATCCTGCGTCATAAGGGCACGGAACTCAATGCCACAATGCTCATCTGCGGATCACGCAATAATCACGCTGAAATCGATTGAAAAATAAAGAGATGTAGTCTTTGCCTCGAGCTGTTACAGCTGTTACACTTCTTCGTGGCATCACGGGTTTGATCTGAAATGCAGTCAATTGACAAAAATACAACGCGCTTTGCCGCCTTCCAAGTGGATCTTCAGAGCGGTCTGATCTACAAGCACGGCCTGCGAATTAAGCTGCAAGACCAACCCTTCAAGATATTGGTTGCGCTGCTCGAGAGGCCCGGGGAGATCGTCACACGTGACGAATTGCGGAAGCGTATTTGGGGTAACGAAACCTTCGTCGATTTTGACCACGGCTTGAACGCGGCAGTGAACCGGCTGCGAGAGACCCTCAGCGATTCAGCCGAGAGCCCTCGCTACATCGAAACAGTTGCGCGACGAGGATATCGTTTCATCGCACCGCTGCAAGTCTTGCCGAAGCCAACAGTGCCGGTCACAGAAGGCGGTGTCGCTGTAAGAAGAAAGTCAGTTTGGATTGCAGTCGCGTCGTTGCTGATCCTAAGCCTGGTGGCGCTCGTGGCTCGGTTGGCGCGCGGCACATCCTCGCCTCCTCCTCAGCTCGTGCAAGTGACCTCGCTCATCGGCAGCGAATCAATGCCCAGTTTTTCACCCGATGGTCAGCAGTTGGCTTTCGTCTGGAACGGAGAGAATGAAGACAACACAGACATCTACGTCAAGATAGTCGGTAGCGCAACGGCACTGCGTCTGACAAGCAGCCCCGGCGCAGATTTGCTTCCTTCCTGGTCGCCGGACGGGCGCCAGATTGCTTTCGTTCGTGTACACGGGGCAACCGGGATTTACCTCGTTTCTCCCTTGGGTGGGCCGGAACAAAAGCTCATCGAACTTCCAGGAATGGACCATCGCGCTCGCGGCCCAGAAACGACCATCGTCGGCGATTTTTTGTATCCAACGATGAATCGGCCGTCCTGGTCAACAGACGGAAAGTTCCTGGCTCTTGCCAGGTACAGCGAGCCACCGGAACCCGATGATGGCAGCGTATTGCTCGTCCCTGTCAACGGTGGAGAGCCACGTCCTATATTGAGTCCACCGCCAGGAAAATTCTACAAACATCCGACCTTTGCGCCTGATGGCCGCAGTCTTGCCGTTGCCCTCTGCATTGGCCCAAACCAATGTCAGATCCAGCTTTTCCCGTTGAGCAAAGAGTTGTTGCCGGAGGGCGAGCCCAAAACAATCCTGCCGCCGCGTGGACAAATCCGTGGCATGGACTGGATGCCGGACGGTAATTCTCTCATCGTCGCTGGTTTCAGTCTTCCGCATTTCTACTCCTGGCGAGTCTCTACCAGGAACTCAACCGAACCGGAGCGAATTGAAATTGCAGGAGCCGACGCGATCTGGCCCGCAATCAGCCGACGAGGCAATCGCTTCGCATTCGCCCGTAACATTTTGCAGGCCGATCTTTGGAGACTGGAACTGGGTGGCAAAGGGCTTCCCTTTTTGTCGTCAACCGCCAGAGATACCTTCCCCAAATTTTCGCCTGACGGAAAACGCATTGCATTTCAGTCAGCCCGCGGAGGAGCAGATGACATTTGGGTGGCTAAGGCAGACGGTACAGAAGCGGTTCAGATTACGAACAAACCAGATGGGGATAACGGTGCGCCGATTTGGTCGCCAGACGCGAAGTGGTTCGCCTTTGGCTCGAGGAAAAAGGGAGGCGGCAACGATGTTTGGATTGTGGCATCCGACGGCGGTGCTCCGAGGCAGTTGACTCATTCCCCCGGCAACCATGGAAACCCAAGCTGGTCCCGCGATGGAAGATTTATCAACTTCAACTCTGACCGGTCTGGCCGAAGCGAAGTCTGGCGGATGCCCTTAGAAGGGGGCGTTGCCAGACAGATCACTCAAAACGGAGCTACCGTGCCAATTGAGTCCTTCGACGGAAAGACTCTCTATTACCTAAAGGACCCTGCGAGCAAGGAAGGGATCTTCGCTCTGCCTCTTGCCGGTGGCGTTGAGAAGCGCGTACTTTCAGATCCAATCGTGCGTTTTAGCTTTGATGTTGTTGCAGATGGCATCTACTACATCACTCCGCGCGACGAAAAGTTCTGCGACATCCGTTTCTACAAATTCGCCGATGGCCGCACCCAGGTAGTTGCCGAGATCGAAAGACCAGTTGCTTTTGGCCTCTCAGTTTCTCCCGACCGAAAGACTTTTCTCTCTTCGAGACCGGTAACTGGCTCGGACCTGATGCTGATCGAAAACTATCGCTAAGCGATCACGGCCTTGACCACTTCGCCATGCACGTCCGTGAGCCGGAAGTCGCGGCCGGCATAGCGGTAAGTCAGTTTCGTGTGATCAAAGCCAAGTTGGTGCAGGATAGTCGCGTGAAGGTCGTGAACGTGAACCTTGTGCTCCACCGCTTTGAATCCGAAATCGTCGGTTGCACCATAAGCCATGCCACCCTTGATGCCCCCGCCAGCGAGGAGCACGCTAAACGCAGGCGGATTATGGTCACGGCCGCATCCGAGCTTTTCTAGGCCGGAATTTTGGATCATCGGCGTACGTCCGAATTCTCCCGCAATCACGATCAGTGTTTCATCAAAAAGTCCGCGAGCCTTGAGGTCGTCGACCAGCGCCGCGATGGGCCCGTCAGCCTGACGCGCGAGCTTGGCGTGAATGCGGATGTCGTCATGATGATCCCAAGGCTGGAAATTGCCAAAGTAAATTTGCACCATTCGAACGCCGCTTTCGACAAGGCGCAGTGACATCAGACAGCCACGTCCAAAGTCTGAGATATCGTATCGGGCGCGAACCTTTTCCGATTCCTTACGGATGTCAAACAGGTCGCCTGCTTCAGTCTGCAAACGGAAGGCAGACTCCATCGATTGAACCGCGCCTTCCAACTGCGGCTGGTCACCGACCCGCTGGATGTAGTGTCGGTTCAACTGTTCAAGAAGCCCAAGTTGCTGCTTCTGTTCCTCGACACTCAACTGGGCGTTGCGCAGGTGGCTGATGAGCTTTTCGGGCTCGATGGCTTCGTTATGGATATGCACGCCCTGGTAGCTGGAAGGCATGTAGCCGGCGCTCCAGAGCGAAGAGCCGAGTACAGGAAAACCCGGGCAGAGCACGATAAATCCGGGGAGATTCTTGTTGTCCGTTCCGAGACCATAAGTGACCCAGGAGCCCATGGACGGACGGCCTGGAAGCTGGTGGCCACAGTTCATCAATTGGAGCGATGGCCCGTGGTTACCGTTGTCGGTGTGCATCGAGCGGATCACACAAAAATCGTCAATTCGTTGAGCGATCTGCGGAAAAATCTCACTCACTTCAAGGCCCGATTGTCCGTAGCGCTTGAATTCCCAGGGACTGCGCATCAACGTGCCACTGGCGCGATCCGTGCGGATCTTCGGGCCGGGCATCGGCTGGCCATCGTACTTGGCAAGTGCGGGCTTGTGGTCGAAGGTATCCACCTGCGACATGCCGCCATTCAAGAACAAAAAAATGACGTGCTTGGCCTTCGGCGTGAAGTGCGGCTGCCTGTTCGGGTCCGCCTGAAGCATGCCCTGCAGAGCACTGAGGCCGAAGCCACCACCGAGGGTTTCTAAGAATTTACGTCTTGGGAACATGTTAATTCACACTCGAGAATTCACTGGAGCCGAGCAGGGCCTGCAAATATTTTGGCCATGCGTTTGCTCCTGCACTTGATAAGTAGTCTACGCCCAATTTCATTTCGGCGGCATCGGGTAGACGCGAGTAAAGCAATTTGTAGGCGCGCAGGATCCGAGCCGCATCGTCTCCCTGAACTTCAGTCTTGAGGCGCTTGTCGAGGGCCTCAGCCTGTTTTGTGATGAAGGCGCTGTTCAACCAGTAAAGCCCTTGCAATGGGCCAGCAGTGATGGCGCGCTCGTCTGTAGATCCGTTCGCATCCGGGAAATCAAACAAAGCCATTGCCGGATCAAGGCGTGTTCGGCTGACCGTGAGATAGAGCGAACGGCGCTTGTTTTCGTCAGTAATATTAGCGGATTCACCGCCAAGTTTGGAGTCAAGCTGGCCGCTCACACTAAGAACTGAGTCACGCAGAACCTCCATGTCGAGGCGATGCTGGAGCGGAAAGTGGGCCAGAAGTCTGTTATCAGGGTCGGCATCCACATTGGCTTCTGTGGCCCGCGCATAGGTGTCGCTTAGCAAGATTTCGCGATGGAGTTTCTTCAGGCTCCAGCCGTTCGCGATAAAGCGCGCAGCCAGTTCCTCAAGTAGCGCAGGGTGGCTCGGCCTTTCGCCCATGCGGCCGAAGTTGGATGCAGAGCGAACGATGCCTTTACCGAAGTGGTATTGCCAGACGCGATTCACAATCACGCGTGCTGTGAGCGGGTGGTTGACGATGGCCTCAGCAAGTTGCGCGCGGCCACTGCCTTCGAGGAACGGTTTGGGTTCGTCCGGGCAGAGAGCCTGCAGAAAGCGTCGCGGAGCGATTTCGCCAGGCGTCTTCGGATCGCCGCGCAAGGCGACGTTGATGTCCGCAGGCTTGTCGGCATCTTTAACGGAATGCAGAAACGGAAACATGGTCGGCAGCACCGCTTCGGCCATCTTAATTTCGTCGCGGAGCTTTTCGACGTAGGTCTTGGCAAAGCCGCCCAGGAAACGGTCCATCTGTTTCGCGTCATAGAAATAGACGCCACCGATCGCTTTGAATCCATCGGTGACATAGGGCTTATACGCCAGTTCACGCCACTGGTAGAACTTCAAAACCGGCAGGGAAACGATGTTGGTGTACTGGCGCGTATTCTCGTTTTTTTGCCCCTTGCGACCACCGAAAGCGACGTAGTTCTTGTCCTCAACTTCCTTGGCTTCATCGAGCAATTCGAGGACAAACTTCTGATATTTTTCCGCCTCCGCCCTTACTTGAGCCTCTTGCGGCTGCGTCTTGAGCAGCTCATACCAACCGTTTAAGTAGGGGTGCTCTTTGTTGGCGTCAGCGAGGTAAGTCTTCCAACGCTTGAAGGTTTCTTCGTCGAGACCTTGGGCTTTGTCGTTCCAGGTGGCGGTCAAGTATCTAGCCGTATCGCGGGCGAGCAGGTCGGTGAGTTGCCTGGTCTGCTCGCCGAGGTAATCGCTGAGAACTTCTTTGAGGTCGTCGACCTTTTTCTTCCTGGCCTTGTAACGCTCGACTTCAACCTCTTCCACGAGCGCGTACTGGTTTGACTGCGTGCTCTTGAAGACGCCGAGCAAGGAGTAGTAATCTTTGGTCGGGATCGGATCGTACTTGTGATCGTGGCACTGGGCGCAGCCCACTGTGAGGCCAAGAAACACCTTGGTCGTCACATCCAGTTGATCGTTTGGACTGGAGCCTAGTGCCTGAAAGCCGAGGCCTGCCATTTGATGCTTCGTCTCAGTGATTTGCGCTTTGACAAAGGTGTTGTAGGGAAGGTCGTGATTGAAAGATTCGATGACCCAATCGCGATAGCGCCAAGCATTGGGTAGCGGTGTGTCGGTACTGGCTGCCAATTCACCGTCCGAATATCTGGCAAGGTCGAGCCAGTGGCGGGCCCAGCGTTCGCCGTATTGAGAGGAGTTGAGTAAGCGGTCCACGGCTTTGGAACGATCCGGATTTTGAGCGAACTCGTCAGCCACTTCAGGCGTGGGCGGCAAACCAGTAAGGCTGATCGTCAATCGCCGCAGCCAGGTGCGAGAGTCTGCGGGTTTGGCTGTCACAATTTTGGCAGCGCCCAGCTTTGCATGAATGAAGCTGTCGATCGACTTGCTTGTTGCAGGTTGGATCGGTTGGAACGACCAGAAGGCCTTTTGCTCTGCCGTGATCTTCGCAGTCGTAACTTCGGCTTGCTGCTGCTTCTCAGGCCAGGGAAGTCCAGTGCGGATCCAGTTCTCAAGGTCAGCCACTTCATCCGCGCTGAGTGCGCCAACCGGTGGCATCTTGAGGCGAACGTGGGTGCGCTTCACAGCTTCTATCAGGAGGCTGAGCTCCGGTTTGCCTTCAACAACCACCTTCCCTGACTTGCCGCCCTTGAGAACGCCCTCACGAGAATCAAGGCGTAGGTTTCCCAGCCCGCTGCCTGTATGGCATGCGTGGCAGTGCGTTGCGAGAAGCGGACGAATTTTCGCTTCGAAGAACTCGTCGCCGTCAGCAGCGAGGATCGGAAGGGTGCAAGCAATCAGCACCACCAATCTGCGTGGCATATGTGCCCCATTCTATCTGATTTACTGGAACCCGCAGGTTGCCGCGTTGAACTTTGATACCCTACCTATACCCTTGGAACCCCAATGAACCGCCGCACATTTCTCGCTTCCTCTTCGACCACTTTGCTGGCCCAGGCCGGTGCGGCCGGACCGCCGAAAAGAATCGCCGCAATCATCACCGAATACTGGCTTGGCTCTCACGCTGACGTTGTGATCGGCAAGTATCTGGAAGGCTATAACCAGGACGACAAAGCTCCCTATCCTCGATCGAAGATTGTCTCCATGTTCACTGAGCACTTACCCAAAAACGACATGAGCCGGCCCATGGGGAAGAAGTACGGTGTGCCGATCTTCCGCACTGTCCAAGAGGCGCTCACGCTTGCTGGCGACAAGTTGGCGGTCGACGGTGTAATCCTGATTGGCGAGCACGGCGAATATCCAGTCAACGACAAAGCGCAAACCCTCTATCCCCGTTTTGAAATGTTCCTCAAAATCACCGACGTTTTCCGGCAGAGCGCTCGATCGGTGCCGGTATTCAACGACAAGCATCTCTCCTACAGTTGGCGACAGGCCAAGCGCATGGTTGAGATTTCGAAGGAGTTGAAGTTCCCAATGCTGGCGGGCTCGTCGGTCCCGGTCGCACACCGCGTGCCAGCGATTGACACGCCCTTTGGCAAGCCGCAGAAATATGCCGTCGCCATCTCTTATAGCGGACTCGATATTTATGGCTTCCATGTGCTCGAGGCTCTCCAGTGCGTGGTTGACCGGCGCAAGGGCGGGGAGACGGGTGTCCGGTCTGTACAGTGTTTCGAAAAGCAGGACTGTTGGAACTTCATCGAGAGCAATGGATGGGTGAGCCGCCTCTTCGACGATGCGCTTACGCATAGCAAGACTCGCAAGCCCGGCGCGCCGAAGGATCTTGTGAAAGACCCCGCAGTGTTCGTGCTCGAATACAACGACGGCCTGAAAGCGGCGGCATTTCTCATGACGGGACTCGTTGAGGATTTCACGATCGCTGTCGATGTCGAAGGCCAGTCGAAGCCAGTATCAACACTGATGTATCTGCAGGAGCGGCGGCCCCATCACCACTTCGGTTGCCTCGTCAAGAATATCGAGATGATGTTCGAAACCGGCAAAGCCCCCTTTCCCGTGGAGCGGACCATGCTTACCAGCGGCATCCTCGACTTTGGGCTCGAATCCCGCATTCAGGGCTACAAGAAGCTCGACACGCCCGAACTCGCCAAGGTCCGTTACCAGACGCCCGATGCCTCGTACTTCTGCAGCAAGGGTTGGGGACCGGACGGCAAACGATTGGACATGTAAGGAACAAAGCAACAACAATGAACCACGAAGCCTCGAATCGCCGCGTCTTTCTTGCCTCGCTCGCCGCCCCCGCCATGCTGGCCCAACAGGTAACCACACCGCTTTACGTCCCAAAACAAAGTGACCGCCCAGAGCCGATCGTCGGCGACGAGCCCGGCTTCGAAAGCATCTTCGACGGCAAGTCTCTCGCCGACTGGGAAGGAGACCCCAAGTACTGGCGCGTCGCCGATGGAATGATGACCGGAGAGATTACGCCCGACACCGTCATCAAGAGCAACACCTTCATCATTTGGCGAGGCGGAACTCCCTACGATTTCGAACTCAAAGTGGACTACCGCATCACGCCTGCAGGCAATAGCGGAATCAACTATCGCAGCGTTGTCGTCCCCGACAAGGTGACGCCGACAAATCAGTTCGCGATGCGTGGCTACCAGTGCGACATCGATGGCAAAAACGCCTACACCGGAAATAATTACGAAGAGAAGGGCCGCCTTTTCCTTGCTCAGCGAGGCGAAGTCACACATGTCACCGGTACCCGCAAACCAGTGCTCACAGCCCGTCTCGGAGATAGCAAGATTCTTGAAAGCAAGATTCAGCCCGATTGGAACTCAGTTCACCTGATCATCGTTGGCAAGGTCCTGATCCACAACATCAACGGGCAGACAATGAGCATGGCAATCGACGACGACCCCGCCCGCCCGCTTCTCGGGCTCATTGGAGTGCAGGTTCATGTAGGTCCCCCAATGCGTGTCGAGTACAAGAACTGGAGAATCAAGCGCGTCTGATTGTTTCTGACAACGAACTCAAACCAGCGGTGCTCTGCGCTTATGCCAATCCGTCGCCAACTGGTAGGCGTGGCCAATCCGGAACAGTGTGGCCTCGTCGAAATGCTTTGCACAAAACTGGATGCCGAGAGGCAGCACGGGAGGGCCCGCAGTGAAGCCGCATGGAACTACGAGCGATGGTATTCCCGTCACGTTGGCGAAGTTGAACGAATCAGGACGCGGCGTTGAGGGAGGGTCGCGAGGGACATCGCTGCCGACAATCTCATCTTCCAGCTTGGGAGCGGCATTGCCTGCGGGAAGCATCAGCACATCAATCGTTTCAAAGAGTCGTCGCGTTTCCTCCAGCAAAACGGTGCGCAATCGCAGCGCCTTGATGTAGTCAATAGCGGAGTAAAAAGTGCTGGCTTCAAGTCGCTCACGAACCAGGGGATCGAATAATTCACCATGTTCCTTGAGCCTAGTTCTCTGACCGCATGAAAGAGTTCCTTTTGTAGCCGAATGTCTTCCTGGCTGCCTTACGGTCGAACTTCCAATCGATCTTCGTGCCGGCCTTATTGATTCGCCGCGCCCAGGCCTTGCACTGACGGCGCAGGGTTCG
>JANXLY010000353.1 GCA_025354885.1 Acidobacteriota bacterium
TGGCGTTGAGCATGTCGACGTGCCGGAAAACTTCTTTCCACAAACAAATCCTTAAAGGCGATTGCGGCAAATGGTTGGTCTCCGCGCTGCAAACGAGGGGACCAACGTTTTTTTAGGCCATGCTGCCCAGACTCAATCGCTTTACTCGTCTTCTGAGCGCGGAATCATTCGCTCCATAGAGCCTCCGCTGCATCACAAACTGCACATTACGGGATTTACTGCTGTAAGATGTTCTTAACTCCACGTAGAACGAGTCTTGGGCCATAACACCGTCGCGCTCGGCCCGCCCTTCCCGACTCGGCCACCCCTATTGAATCCCTCAGGAGTGTATTCCATGCTTTCAGCTATGCCAGAAATGCAAGGTTTTTCCAGGCGGCACGTACTACGTGCGGCCAGTCTATTGTCAGCCGGCGCTGCCCTGCCCTTCTACAATGAGTTCGCCATGGCTCAGGATGCAGAAGAGAGGCCAAGAGGCATGCGAATGGCGATGCCGCCAGATGCCGTTCGCATCGGGTCCAATGAGAATCCGCTGGGCCCGTGCATGGAAGCTTGTGAGGCGATTGCCAAAATTGCAAAGCACGGGGGCCGCTACTCGCCATTCAACGAGCAGGGGGACTTCATCAAGGCAGTATCGGATGTGGAAGGTGTCAAGCCCAACTTCATCGCTCCCTATGCCGGATCCAGTGACCCGTTACATCGCTCCGTTCTCGCATTTACCTCGCCCACCAAAGGCTTGGTAATGAGCGACCCTGGCTATGAATCGGGAGCCGGGACCGCGAAGTTTGTCGGTGTGAAAATCACCCGCGTGCCGCTCGTTAAGGGCACCTATGCGCATGACGTAAAAGCGATGCTGGCCGCAGATCCAACGGCCGGGGTCTACTACATCTGCAACCCCAACAACCCCACCGGCACCATCACCAAACGGGAAGACATCGAGTGGCTGATCGCAAACAAGAACAAAGATTCGATCGTGCTGCTCGACGAAGCCTACATCCACTTCTCGGAAGAAATGCCGTGCAGTGATCTGGCCGCCAAAGAAAAGGACGTCGTTGTATTGCGTACCTTCTCAAAGGCATTTGGCATGGCTGGCATTCGCTGTGGCATGGCGATGGGTCGCCCCGACCTGCTGGCGAAGCTGCGTCCTTACGGTGCAGGCATGTTGCCCATCACCGGTCTGGTGGCAGGCACAGCCAGCTACAAAGCAAAGGCGCTGGTAGCAGAGCGTCGAGCCATCAACATGACGATCCGCGAAGATGTGTTTGGATTCCTCGAAAAGAAGAATCTCAAGTACATCCCAAGTGTGTCCAACAAGTTCATGATGGAGGCCGGCAGGCCGGGCGCAGAGCTCACTCGTGCTCTCGCACAAGAGAAAGTATTCATCGGTAGGACCTGGCCGGTCTGGCCAACGATGGTGCGCGTCTCGATCGGCACTCAGCCGGAAATGGACAAGTTCAAAGAAGCCCTCAGCAAGGTGATGGCCTAGGCAGCCGCGACACGCTGGAACAGTGCTGAATACGCGGGCCGCTCCAGAAAAGGAGCGGCCCCTTTTCGTTTGGCTTAGCCTGGCAGTCATGCCAAAGTTAGATCTGGCAGCTTGCACCAAGGGCTGCGCGTTAAAAATCAGAAAGCGGATCGCTTTGCCCCCAGTGCCACCAGAATGATGAATGTGCCCGGACTTCGCCGAAGCGCAGGGATTGAAAATGTGGCTCGGCCAATCGCTGCATATCCGCAGGCCAAAACCCGACAGGAGCATCCGCTTTGGTGGTCCTGTCGAAGAAGGTATACTCGTCGTCAACTTCTATTCAAAATTCGAGTCGTAGACCGTCGGGCACACTGGCTTGCGGCCCTGGAGTGGCTCAAGAAGAAATTCGAGGCTCAATCCAATGCTGGTGTTCTTTCATACAACTCTCGCCAACGCCGATTCCTTCGAGGCCATCGCTCAAGAGTTGGCCCCGGGCCTTGCTACCCGCCACGTGGTACGGGCAGACTTGCTGGATCGCGGTCGCGAACTTGGCAGCGGAAGTCTTGCCCTCAAACAGGAGGTAGCTCTGGCCATCGAAGAGTCGATTCAGGAGGGCGACGCTCTACTTCTCTGCACGTGCTCGACAATTGGCGCAGGTGCCGACCTCGCTGTACATTCGCGGATTCCGGTCCTGAGAGTGGACCGACCGATGGCAGGCGCAGCAGTTGCCTACGGGAATCGAATCCTCGTAGCGGCGTGCCTTGCGAGCACCGTTCAGGCCACCGAAGATCTGATTCGCGAGGCCAAACCGGATGCAAACATTGAGACGCTCCTCATTGAGGATGCCTGGCCCGATTGGGTGGCTGGCAACAAGCAGGCGTACTGGACCCGCATTGCAAACAGCATCGAGCAGCACATCCATCACTTTGATGCCGTGGTTCTCGCACAGGCCAGCATGGCCGGTGCAGCAGACCTCGTTACAAATTCCACCGTGCCGGTATTGAGTAGCCCAAGGCTGGGCGTCGGAACTGCGATCAGCCAGATGGCTGGACAAGTTCAGAAAACAGGAGTCATCACTGCTTGATGATGGTGCCATCGCGGCGGCGCACTTCGCCCCAACCGCCATTGAGATCTTTCTTCTCGCCATTTTCGCCGAAGCCGAACGGATATTTCGCCGCCGCCTTTTCGTCAATCTCGATACCCCAGCCAGGCGCTTCGTTGACGTAGATGTAGCCGTTCTTGAGGGTCGGGCAGCCTGAGAATACTTCCTGAACCCGTGGGCTGAACGCAGAGAATTCCTGAATGCCGAAATTCGGGATCGTCAGGTCGAGAGTCGCATTGGCTGCGTGGCCAATCGGCGACACGTCACCAGGGCCATGCCATGCCGATCGCACATTGAATGCCTCACAAAGCGTAGCTAGTTTGCGAGCTGGAGTGAGCCCTCCAATCATCGAAAGATGTACTCGGATGAAATCGATCAGCCGCTCACTGACCAGGTCCATCCATTCGAGGGGATGTGTAAACAATTCGCCCATGGCGAGGGGTGTCGTCGTGTGTTGGCGAATACGCCGAAACCAGGCCATGTCTTCGGGACTGATCGGGTCTTCCCAGAAAAACAACTTGAACTGTTCAATGTCCTTGCCCATTTGCAGTGCCTGCGTTGGGTGGATGCGCTCGTGAGTGTCGTGCAGGATTTCGATGTCTGGGCCGAGTTCTTTTCGGCAGGCTTCAAACAACTGGATGGTGCGACGGATGTAGGGGGCGGGCTCGTAGAACGGGCCATTAGCAAGGCTGGTGGCACCACGGCTCCCACTACCCTGCCCTGCCCCATAGGCGGCCTGGCCGGGAGTCCCGACCTGTACACGGACAAAGCGCTGGCCTTCGGAGACGAGCCGCTTGGCCATGTCGACGCACTCGGAAATTTCATTGCCCGAGGCATGCCGATAGCAATCGACCGCTTCCCGAACTTTGCCGCCGAGGAGTTGATAAACAGGCATGCCGGCCTGTCTTCCCTTGATATCCCAAAGCGCTTGATCAACACCCGAGATCGCGTTGTTCAGCACCGGCGAATTGCGCCAATAACTTGAGTTGTAGTTCGCCTGCCAGATGTCATCAATACGATCTGCATTCTTGCCAATCAGGAAGGGCCGCAAGTAACGCTTCACTGCTTCGACCACCAGGTCCGCACGCTGCGTGTAGGTTGCACAGCCATAGCCGTAAAGACCGTCCTGATCGGTGACGATTTTGACTACAACCAGTCGGAGCCCGGCCGGTGCGGTGGCGATCACCTGAACATCTTTGATCTTCGGGCTGGGCATCCCTCTGCGGGCCTGCCAGGCGAGAGCTTCGGCCGGCACATAAGAGGCCAGGGCCAGTTTCATCAGTTCGCGACGCTTCATGGCGTTTAGGTTTTCTCCTGGGAAAGTGTGCGCTTCAGCGTCTCAAGTTGATCCTGCAGTTTCTTGCCGCGGGATACCAGGCTCACAACGTAGACAGCGAGGATAAACCACGCTGCGGCGAAGCCGTAGAACATGTAAGTGAAATTTCGTTGGTCCATATGTGTTTATGAAAAGCGCCTAACCAAACTATCACAGCGTCAGGTTCTTGTCTCTGCCTCCTCGACGGGGATTAGCTCAAGCTCGTCGATGAAGTTGAAGTCACGGTGGTTGCGGGTGATCAGTGGGATCTGGTAGCGGAGGGCGGTCGCGGCAATCCAGGCATCCTGCTCGCTGCTCGCTGATCGGACGGCCTGATCTTCTTGAAAGCAGTTTCAAGCCGGAAAGAATCTCGCAGGTCTGTTCATCAGGAAACAGCGTTACGAAATCCAACAGATAATTCCGCAACGAAGCTTCCCGCGGCGCGGGCCCCAGCGGTTCAGTTTCGGCCATACCAGCAGTTCGGCCAGAGTCATGAACGAGATCGCGGGCAGAGCATACCTACTCACAATGCGGAAACAACTTCTACTCGTCGGATCGTCTGGACGGAACAGCGTCGAAATGATATTTGTGTCGAGTAAAGCTACTTGCACGGTTCGCGACGCAAGGCTCTCGACTCTTCACGCTCTTCTTTGAGCATCTGCTCGAACTCGCGAACTTCTTCAACGGTCGCAAAGCCAGCCGGATATTTCGTCCAGTCGATAGGCTTCGCCTTCTCGATTCCAGGAATCGGCAAATTGTGCGGTACGCAATTATCGGGATCGATGATCTTCGCCACTATCCTCACTCTACCTTGAGTAAACCAGCCGCCGCATGCCTTCGATCTCGCGCCGTGTCTCTTCCTGACGGAAGCGTAAACCAACAAGAACGATAGCCAGCAGCAGCAGCGCAAACCAGTTCTGATAGATCATCGACTCCATTGCCGGATCGGTATTGCCACCGCCAGTGCGGAAGCTCATGATGGCCCCGGGGTGCTGCGTCCGCCACCAGTCAATCGCTTTATAGGTAATCACAACACTCGCAAAGGCGAACACGCTCAATGCACCCGTCACGCGCATGCGTTCACTCGGGTCGTCAATCATATTGCGCATCATCAGGTATCCGGAATAGGTGAGCGCCGTAATAAAAGCCCAGGTCAGACGCGCATCCCAGGTCCACCAGATTCCCCAGATAATCTTCGCCCAGATCATTCCCGTGGCAAGACCTATCAGCGTAAAAGCGAGTCCCACCTCAGTAGCCGCAACGGCAAACGAATCACCCTTGAAATTCTTTTTCCAGATTGCATAAGCACTCGCGACCCCGCTCACGAAAAAACAGGTAAAGCAAGTAAACCAGCTCGGAATGTGAAAGTACATGATGCGATAGATCGCACCCTGAGCTGCTTCATCCGGCAGCACCATAAACATCATATAAAGGTTGCGCACCAGATAAACGGCACTGGCCAGACCAGCGGCGATCAATACTTTGTCGTTCATGGGAATCTGCCTTTAGTCTACAAGGATCGTATCGATCAAGCCGATCGAGAGCGTCGTAAAAATCACATCAAAGCCAACCAGCAGCCGCACCCAGATCAGGTCATCCCCGCTTGGCACTTCTCCGCGCGCAATCAGATTTGTCAGGCGCATCGCCGCCGCCAGAGCAGGAATGATCATCGGATACACAATCACCGGCAGCATCAGTTCGCGCAGCCGCAGGTTCACCGTCATCGCTGCAAATACCGTACCGAGTATCGCAATCGCCCACGTCGTCAACAGGCAAACACCAAGCAGCCAAAGTGGAAGCTGAAAGAGATTGATGTCATAGAGCAGGCTGAAGACGGGCAGGCAGACAAGCTCTACCGTAAGAATAAAAAGCATGTTGGCAAACGCTTTGCCCAGCAACAGCGCAGAAGCGGGAATCCGGCAGGCGAGCAAAATATCAAGGCAGTCATTCGCCTGTTCCCGCACAAAGCTTCGATTCACAAGCAACACCCCTGAGAACGCAAACAGGATCCAGAGCAGACCCCCAGTGATCTCCTTGATCTGCTCGCTCGTAGGATCGATGGCAAAGCTGAACAGAATCAGAACTACGAGCGCAAAAGCGAGCGAAGCATTCAGCGCTTCCTTGCCTCGAAACTCCATCCGCACGTCTTTCAAGAAAATCATCACCGCATGTCGTAACATCAGACGGCTTCTCCATAGCTGCGGTAAATCCAGTTGCTGTCACCCAGCATTTCATCCGGACGGGGCCCGAAATAAGCCAGCTTGCCACGCTCGAGAAAAAGAATACGGGAAGCCAGCATCATCGCCTCCGGAATCTGATGCGTAGAAACAACAATCGTCGCTTTGCGGGCAAGTGCCTCAGCCAGAAGCGTCTGCAACAATGCAGTCGATTTATCGTCAAGCGAAGTAAACGGCTCGTCCAGCAGCAGCAGTTCCGGTTCCCCCATGAAGGTGCGGGCCAAGGCCAGCCGCTGTCGCATACCGCGCGAATATTCGCGCAGAGGGGCGTTTGCCACCTCAAACAGATTGACCTTCCGCAGCCAGCCATCGACATCGATCGCGACACTACTCAAGCCAGCAAAAAATTGCAGATTCTCGCGCGCACTCAACTCGTCGTAAACCCCGATGCCATGCCCCAACAAACTGATGCGGCTCGCCACCTCCAGCTTGCCGTCAGTAGGTCTCGAAAGACCCGCCATCAACTGCAGCAGCGTTGTCTTCCCTGCCCCGTTTCTGCCGAGCAACGCAACGCAATCCCCCGCCTCAAGCTCAAAACTCAATTGCCGCAGCGCGGGAAAGGTACCAAAGAACTTCGAGACGTTTTGTGCAGACAGGACGCTCATCTTGCGTGATCAGGCCTGTGCAGAAGGCTTCTTGAGTAAATTGACAAATCCAAGTGCCAGCGCAAATAGCGTGAGTCCAACGATCCACCAGATTCGCTCATGGATTTTTGGCGGAATCGCCTGCGGCTCGGGCATGGCGGTCTCATCGGCCTCAAGCGCACGCAAAGAACCGCTGCCAGTTACTTCGATCTCGTAGTCCGCCTTCGTAAGCGAGTACACTTCAGCCTGCGTCTGTGGCTCGGCACCAAGGTCTTCAACGCCTGCTCCGCTCAGCTTCACGCCACTCGGAGTCACTAGCCGCGTCTGCCCCTCTTTTTCGCTGATCGCATGCAGGATGCGCCCCTTCAATTTCCCGGGCGAACTAAATGGAATACTGTACTGCAAATCAAATCGCGATTCCCCCGGCTTGATCGGAAAATCAACCTTGTAAATGTTTGCAGGCCCTGCGGCTTCCACCTCTTTCTTCACTGGCATGTTGCCCGGCCCCGACACACGCAACTGCACGTTGGCCTTCGCTTCCGGCGCAAGGTAAAAACGGAAAGTGCCATTCACCGGGTCTACAAAGCTGTTCTTGCTGCCGTTGCGTAAAATCACGCTCTCATTCACTGACAACTTTCCATCCCCTGGCTCCACGAGCATCATGTGCTGCACAATCTTCGCATCGCCGCCCTGGCGCGTCGTGTTGAAAATCTCCAGTTCCAGATTCGAAGCGGGTTGACCCGGACTCAAAAGCTTGTTGTAAGTCACGCCATCGAAGATCGCCTGCATCAGCAGCGGCCCATCCACTCCTTGCGGAAACTGAAATTTTCCATCCGGACCAGACTTCACCGTGCCGGCTGGCATCATTCCGCCATCTCCAAGCCGCATCAAAACAATCGGAACATCAGCGGTCGGCTTACCCGTGGTTTTATTTACGACCGTACCGTCAATAGCCAACAGCGTTACAGCGCAACCCAGCAACAAAAGTGACTTCACTTCGCACTCCCCAAACTGGCCTTCAGCGCATCCACTTCCGCCAACACCTGTGCAAGTTCACTCTGCAAACTCAACTTCGATTTCGAATAATCGTCGTCGGACAACTTGCCCAGTCTCAACTCAAATTGAAGGTCGCGAAGGTTCTCATAGATGCGTGCCTTGCGTTCGTCAAAGACCTTGAACGGATTCTCCGGTGGCGGCTTAGGCAAGTCAGATTCACGAATAAAAAGGGCGAGGGCAAGAACGATAACAGTAAGCCCGATGGCAATAGCGATGATCATGTTTGCGAACTAGGATTCCATTCGGTCAAGGTCTCGAGCGGCTGTGCTTTCATATTCGGCAAGCCGGGCAGGAGTTACTGCAGATGCGGTAGCGGATAGAGGCATCGGCGCACGAAATCGCCTCACATAAACCCACACCGCGATCAAACCAATCAATACTGCAAAGCCGGGCATCAACCAGCCAACAAGGCCGAAGCCAGTCGATTCCGGCTGAACCAGAGCCTTCAATCCCTGCTCTTTGACAAAGCGGCCAACGATGCTCGCATCACTCGCACCCATCGTCTGCAACTGCTTGATCTTCTGCTTGGCTGGGAAAGAATAGCCGCAGGCAATCATCGAACAATCTCCAACCGAGTTGCGGCAACTCCCGCACAGACAGGCCAGCTTCGAGCCTACCCGGCGAATCTCGGGCGACACAAAATCCATCGGGTTCTGCGCAATGGACAGTGTTGCAAGAGCAATCAGCAGCGCTAGTGACTTAACTCTTCGCATTGGACTCCACAACCTTCGGAACAGCGTTACTCGTCGCTCCAACCACTTCCGTTCTCGCATAGCTGTACTTGATCTTCGAGGGGACCAGACAAATGAGCGTTCCAATCAGAACGACCCAGAAGCCGGCCCAAACCCAGCTCACCAGCGGAAATACATAGGCCTGAATCACTGCGCCCTGACCTTGAGTCGCCATCGCGGCAAAGTTAAGGAACAGATCTTCACCCATACGCCGCCGGATCGCCACATGGCTTGCCGGCTGCCGGCTCGCCTTGTAAATGCGCCTCTCCGGCTCCAGAGTATCGATCTTCTCGCCATTCACAAATACGTCAATCGAAGCCTTCATCCAGGCGAAATTGTCGTTTTCGCCATCCTTCAGATCGGTCACCTTCAACTCATAGCGGCCAATATTGAAAGCCTTACCCATTGATACTTCGCTGACCAGATCCAGATTGAAAGCAGCACCGGTGAATCCAACAAACATCACGACTATCCCCATGTGAACCAGATAGCCGCCATAGCGGCGAGTGTTGCGATGTGTAAGCTCAACAACCGCGCGCACATAATTCATGCCGTCCTTGTGTGCGATCGCAATCGTACCTTTGATGAACTCACTAAAAATCGTCACCGTCACAAAAAGGCACAACCCAAAGCTGAGCAGCGCATACTCATTTCGGATTCCCGCCCCGAATAGAGCAGCCATCAGAATAAACATGGAAACCGTTGGCCAGAAGAAATTCCGTTTCAGACTATCCACCGAACTGCGACGCCAGGCCACTAGCGGTCCGATACCGGTAAGCAACAAAAGAAAGAGCCCGATCGGGATGTTCACACGGTTAAAGAACGGAGCATCCACGCTGATCTTTTCGCCCGTCACAGCTTCGCTGATCACAGGGAACAAGGTCCCCCACAGCACCGCAAAGCAGCTCGCAAGGAGTAGAAGATTATTGAACAGAAAGCTCGACTCGCGGCTCACTACGGACTCAAGATGTGACTCACTCTTCAGGAATTCCAGACGATCCAGAATCAGCCAGACCGTAGCAGCAATCGATATCGCCAGAAACGTCGCAAAGTAATTGCCGATCTGCGAAACACCAAACGCATGCACGCTCTGCACCAGTCCACTGCGAGTCAGCATCGTCCCGAAAATACAGAGAAAGAAGGTAGCCGAAACAAGCACCATGTTCCAGACCTTCATCATCCCCTTCTTCTCCTGCATCATTACGCTATGCAAAAAGGCAGTCGCTGTGATCCACGGCAGAATACTCGCATTCTCCACTGGATCCCAGCCCCAATAGCCGCCCCAGCCAAGCACATAGTAAGCCCATCCCATGCCGAGCGTTACGCCAACGGTCTGGAAGAGCCAGGTGACCAGAGTCCAGCGCCTTGTCGTGTGAATCCACTCGTCGCCAGCCTGCTTAGTGATCAGCGAGGCGATAGCAAAAGCAAAAGGAACAATAAAACCGACATAGCCGAGATACAGCATCGGAGGATGGATCGCCATCGACGGCGTCTGCAAAAGCGGATTCAGGCCTTGTCCATCCGGCATGGCAATAATGCCGCGACCGATCGCCCAGAGCTGGAAGGGAGGCACCACAAAGTTGTTCAGGATCAGGAAGAAAATCTGGGTAAACATCATGATCGCAATCACCCAGGGCATGATCTTCTTGAACTGCTTGCGATTGGTCAGAACAACCACAGCCCCGTAGCTGGAAAGGATCCAGCTCCAGAAGAGCAGCGAGCCTTCCTGCCCGCCCCACCAAGCCGTGATCTTGTACATCAGCGGCATCGCCTTGTTGACATGGCCAGCAACATATTGAAGCCGGAAATCGCCTTCGATCAATCCATACATCAGCAGGCCGCTGGCCGTGGTCATCAAAGCCCAAACAATATAAACCGCGCGCTGCGATGCAGCAACAAGAAACATGTTCTTGCGAAGCGCACCTACGACAGCGCTAAAGAAAGCAAAAATGGCCACACAAAAGGCCAACAGTAGTGATAAGGCGCCTATATTTTCCATCGAAAATCGGTACTCCAGGTGCCGCTAGCTGCGGCTGGGCTTCGGGGTGTTATAAGAGGGATCCATGTCAGGTTTGATCTGGCCAGGTTTCGCTTCGTATTTCGATGCGCACTTGGCCTGAATCTTATTGGCGTTAAAGGTCCCGTCAGCATTTAGATGCCCGTCAGCAAGCGCTTGTGCATTATCGCGAAAGGTATCTGGCAACGGATCACTGCCCGTGTAAGTCACTTTCAGGATCTGGCCTTTGCTCGCGCCATCCTGCTGCACAAGATGAAAACTGACTTCCTTCCCGGCTCGCTGGATGGACCCTTTCACCACATCACCGCCAACACGAAGCCGTTTGCCTTGCGCACGATCACCCATCTGCTGCAATTCGGCAACCGTCTTGTAATAGGTCTTCGTTTCGTTCACTCCGCCAACCGCCAGCCAGGCAAGCGTAGCAATGACGATTGCAATGATCAGGCCAAACTTCATATAAGGCTTCACGATGATTTCCTCTGCCCTAATGATATCTCCAATCAAAATTCGTTGCAGTCCTACAGAAACTAATTTCGTAAACCAGTCGAAAGCCCCGCTGTTTCCGCTTTGCGCCTTCCAAGCCATTTCTCCAGGACAAGCTCCAATTCGGCGGCCTGTATCGGCTTCGCTAGAAAATCATCCATCCCCGCTGCAAGGCAGTTTTCCCGTGCACCAATCATTGCAGAAGCAGTCAGAGCGATGATCGGCACTCTCACCTTCCTCGCCTCGCATCTCCGGATCTCCGCCGTCGCCTGATAACCATCCATCTCCGGCATCTGGCAGTCCATTAGAATTGCCTCAAATTCGCCGCCCTTCCACGCCTTCACACCCTTTACCCCGTTGTCCGCAATCACAACACAATAGCCGGCCATCTCCAGCAACGACCTCGCGACCATTTGATTCACCACATTGTCTTCCACCAGAGGTTCGTTCATGGACATAGGTAACAATTTAGTCCGAGGACATGGGTAACACTCTATTGGGTTTGGATCTTATGGCCTATTTGTCATCATATCGGGTTCGTGCCTGTGGAAATGTGGGAATCGCCCGGCGATTTCCAAG
>JANXLY010000347.1 GCA_025354885.1 Acidobacteriota bacterium
CATCGACAAGAACGCGCAACGATCTGCCATCAACGCAATCGGCGACCTGAATCAGGAGCACCTCAACGAAACTGGCGATCAGTTCCGGGCCGGCCATCTGCATGCGAAATGCCAGCTCATATGCGGCTATACGCGAAGCGATTTCCTGATCGCCTGTTTCGTTGAGGTGCTCCTGATTCAGGTCGCCGATTGCGTTGATGGCAGATCGTTGTGCGTTCTTGTCGATACCTTCGGGATTCGACAAATATAGAATCGGATCGCCGCCGGATCGAAACTGAGTGCCCTGGAAAGTTGAGGGCAGGAAGCCGCTGGAGAAATTGGAAGCGCCTCCGCTTGTGCCTGCCCCTGAACTCAACACCACAAAGCCCGGCAGATTTTCGCTCTCACTCCCCAAACCATAAACAGTCCATGCACCCAAGGTGGGCCTGCCGGGAACCGTGGAGCCGGTGAACATCAACAGCTGTCCAGGGTGATGGTTGAAGGCTTCTGTGTGCATGCTGCGAATCAGGCAAATGTTGTCAGCCTGTTTTGCAATATTCGGAATGAAATCGCTCAGTTCCATCCCGCTCTGTCCATGTTTGGTAAACACACGCGGGCTTCCCAACACGGCGGCCGTGGGCTTGATGAAAGCAAGTTTGAGGTCCTTGGTGAAGCTGGGTGGAAGACTCTTGCCGTTCCACTTGACCAGCTCGGGCTTTGGATCAAACAGATCCATCTGGCTCGGGCCGCCTTCCATGAACATGTAAATAACGCGCTTAGCTTTGCCCGGGAAGTGGGGTTTCTTCGGGGCAAGTGGATTGAGGCTGGCCGCATAACCGTCGCGGGTGAGAAGATCGCCCAGCGCCATCATTCCGATGCCGCCTCCAACGTTTTTCAAAAAGTTTCTGCGTGGATTCATACTCACTACTCCCGGACAATAAACTCGTCGGTGTTCAAGACAATGCGCGCCAGGCCGGTCCATGCACTGGCTGCCGGTTGCTCGTCGATGTATTTTTTCAAACGTGTACGTTCTCGATCATTTGCTTTGCGGCCCAAGGCCAACTCAAAGGCAGTGTCAATCCTGCCACTGACATCGGCTGGACCTTCGCTTGTAATTCGAAAGGCAAGAGCTTGTGCGGCTTCATAAAAGACCGGATCATTCAACAGATTCAGGGCCTGCAGCGACGTGTCTGAACTGCGTCTTCGACTGCATGCTACCGACATGTCTGGTGCATCGAAGTTGGACAGCATCGGATAGGGAGAAGTGCGCTGAAACACAATGTAGAGACCCCGCCGGTACTTGTCGGGGCCGAGGCTTTCTGTCCACTTGCCGCCGCCATAGGTGAGTTCTGCAACACCTTTGGGCTGAGGCGGGCGCACACTGGGCCCACCAATCTGTGTGTTGAGCAAACCCGATACAGCAAGCGTAGAATCGCGAATCTGCTCCGCGCTCAGCCGCATGCGGCTTTGCCGCGCAAGCAGCGCATTGTCGGGATCCAGTTCGGCGACATCGGGACGCACTTTGGAACTTTGCCGGTAAGTCGCGCTCGTTACGATCCGGCGCTGGAGTTGCTTGATACTCCAGCCTCCATCGCGAAACTCGCGGGCCAGATAGTCGAGCAATTCCGGATGCGAAGGTTTGTCTCCCTGAAGGCCAAAGTCTTCGCTGGTCTTCACGATGCCGCGTCCAAAAAATTCCTGCCAATAGCGGTTTACGATCACCCGCTGTGTGAGGGAATTCCCTTCACTCACGAGCCACTTCGCAAAGGCCAGGCGCTCTGCTTCTGCGCCCGGTTTGAATTCAGGCAGCACCGAAAGTGTTCCGGGAACCACTTCGATTCCGGGGGTCTTCCAGTCTCCGCGCACGGCCAATCTTTGCGGTGGTGCCGTGGGGTCAGCAATCACTACCGAAGCCTGGGTGAGCTTTGGAGTTTCGTCTTCCAGCTTCTTGATCTGCTCTTTTACTTCTTTGAGCCTTTCGATTTTCTCTTTCTCACCGCGCACAGTGTGGCTCGGGTTGTTCAAGAAGTAAACCAGGAGCCGCCAGGCATCGCGTTCACTTCGCTGCTCGGCTGGCATCATCAAAACTTTTTCGGCATGATCAAACATCACCCGAAAGCTTGTGACAGAGAAATCCCATTCGCCGTCTACTCCCGGATTGGTCACAGCGGCGCGCATTTTGCCCTGCCATTTTTCGAACCATTCCGCGATAGGCGCGCTCTTCAAAATCTCGTCGCGCTTCTTCAGATACGCAGGACGGCTGGAAAGCCAGGGGCCAAGCTCACCTGGCATCGGCGCATCGATCTCTGTGTCAGACGCCCTCGAAAACACAGCCATCGTTGCGTAATATTCTTTCTGAGAAATCGGATCGTACTTGTGGTCGTGGCACTGGGAGCAACCCATCGTCAAACCCATCCAGGTCGTGGACGTTGTATTGACACGGTTCACCAATGTGTCGAATCGATCCTCCGATCGCGTAACGCCAGCTTCGCGATTGATGAGCGTGTTGCGATGGAACCCGGTGGCGACTTTCTGGTCGAGGGTGGGATTGGGTAACAGGTCGCCGGCCAACTGCTCAATCGAAAATTGATCAAATGGCTTGTCGGCATTCAGGCTTTCGATTACATAGTTACGCCAACGCCAGGCGTAGGGACGCATGAGGTCTTTTTCGAAGCCATCGGTGTCTGCGAAGCGGGCAAGATCCAGCCACTGACGCGCCCAGCGTTCCCCGTATTGGGGGCTTGAAAGCAACTGGTCCACAACACGCTCGTAAGCATCGGGACGAGTGTCGGCGAGAAAGCTGCGCACCATTTCAGTCTTTGGCGGCAGGCCGGTAAGATCGAGGCTGACCCTGCGCAACAGAGTGAGTTTCGATGCTTCACCTGCAGGGGCAATCTTCTTTTCTTCGAGCCTGGAAAGGACAAAGCTGTCGATCGGATTTCTGACCCACGCAACATCCTTTACCTCCGGTGCTGCGCCCTGCCAGAGCGGCTGAAAAGCCCAATAGGTGCTCTTGCGCACGCTCGCCTTGCCAATCGTCAACCCGGCTGGCCACACGGCACCTTCGGCGATCCAGGCCTTAAGGCCTGCGATCTCGGACTCATTGAGAGGTGGCCCCGCTGGAGGCATCCGGAAGCCGTCCTTTTTCGAGTTCACCCTCTCAATCAGTTTCGAAAGTTCCGGCTTGCCCGCAACAAGTATCGCGCCGGTGTAGCCGCCCTTCAACGCATCGGCTGCATTGTCGAGCCGAACGCCCGCAAGCTGCTGCGCACCGCCGTGGCACATCACGCAGCGCTTGGCCAGCACTGGCTGGACGTCTTTCGAGAAATCAGCACCGAATGCCAGCCCGATAAAGAGCGTCGGCAACAAGACTCTTTGCATGCCTACATTCTATTGCGTTTCTGGTCCGTTAAACTATGTTTAGAAAACATTGGGAATCGCAGCAGACTTCGTTCTTATCATCCTCGCGGGCCTCGTTGGAGGAATTCTGGCTCGTTTCCTGCGCCTTCCGCTTTTGGTCGGCTACGTTGCCGCCGGTGTGATTGTTGGTCCGCACACGGCTGGGCCAACTGTGGTTCAAATTCACGACATCGAGTTGCTGGCCGAAATTGGTGTAGCACTACTGCTCTTCTCGCTTGGCCTCGAAATCTCGTTTCGCGACTTGAAGCCTGTTCGCAAAATTGCTCTGATCGGCGGCCCCATTCAAATCTTGATCGTTTGTGGCTCGACTGCAACTGCCGCAAATTCTTTTCTTGGTATCCCCATGACTGAAGCCATCTGGCTTGGTGCCATGGTGTCACTCTCGAGCACTATGGTGGTGCTCAAGACACTCGCATCGACTGGGGTCACTTCTACGCTTGCGAGCCGCGTGATGATTGGCCTTCTAGTCGTGCAGGACCTCGCCGTGATTCCGATGCTCACCATTCTTCCGCAGTTGAATGACATCGACAACGCTCTCCCCAAGCTTGGCAAGGCCATTGCGATTGCTGTTGTTTTTCTTGCCAGTGTCTATTTCCTTGGCACCAGGCTTTTGCCCCTTTTACTCAAACGAATTTTGTCGTGGGGTTCGAGAGAGCTCTTTTTGGTTTCTGTGGTTGCGGTTGGGATTGGCGTTGGCTACGCTACGCAAGCGGTTGGATTGTCTTTTGCTCTTGGAGCTTTCGTTGCTGGCATTATTCTGAGCGAATCCGAATTCAGCCATCAGGCATTGAGTGATGTGGTGCCGCTGCGAGATATCTTCGGCTTGCTGTTTTTCGTTTCAGTAGGCATGCTTTTTGATCCAGGCTACGTTGCTTCGCATATCGGCCAAATCGCCCTTGTCGTTTTGATCATTTTTATCGGAAAGGCGCTGGTGATTGGGCTTTCGACTCGCGCTTTTGGCTATGGCAACCTTGCGCCCTGGATTGTCGGGCTTGGGCTCAGCCAAATCGGAGAATTTTCATTTGTACTTGCCCGTAGTGGGCTGGCGAGCTCATCACTTTCAAAATCCACATATGATTTAGCGCTCACTTGCACCGTGCTGACGATGGCACTTTCTCCGCTAGTCTCATCCGTCGCACTGCCCTTGGGCAATGCGTGGCGCGCCGGGCAGAAACCGCAAAACAAATTACCGCACTTTGAGCTGCCAAGGCTGGATCTTGCCAATCACATCGTAATCGCAGGCTATGGCAGAGCTGGCGTTGGTGCCACAAGAGCACTCATGCATTCTGGAGTCAAAATCCTGGTTGTGGAAGCTGACTATGCCCTCTTCGGGGACCTCGCTGCCGCTGGCTTTAACAGTATTTTTGGGGATATAACCAGCCCAGAGATTCAACACGCCGCACGAGTCGATCAAGCCACAGCGCTCTTGCTCACCATGCCCAATCAGAACACTGTTCATCTTGCTGTCGAAAGAGCGCGTGAACTTTGCCCGTCAATCCGCATCATTGCGCGGGCCGTGAACGATCCCCATGCAGCGCAACTGAGCAGCATGGGGATCGATGCGATTATTCAGCCGGAGACCGAAGGCGGGGTCGCCATGGCCCGGCAGGTACTTGCTCTTACTTCATCGGACTGAAGTCGACTGGATCGAGGAAGATGCTCTCGACTTTTGTCGTCAGCTTGCCGTTCTTCTCGCTTGCGTCCCGGGCCTTCAACCAGTTGGGATCGGTACGGAAATCATCCCAGCTCTTCTTGGCGGCCTCGCGGCTGTCGTGCTGCAGCAAATAGATCAGCGTGTTCTGCGAAGCAGGGGCATCGGAGGGAACTCCGTACACGACGTTCTTCATTCCGTGCTTCTCAAATATCTTCAGCGTGTGGTCCCTGAACCGCGCCTTGAGGTCATCCAGTTTTCCTTCTGGAGTGACATAAGTGCGCAACTCAAAAACGTGTGGCTTGGGGGCAGCGCCCGCTCCGGTCACATAGCCCAATCCAAAAACGCCGCAAACTCCTGCGGCCAGCAAAATCATTTTTTTCATATCGAAACAGTCCTTTCGGTATATTCATCATATTCACCTTATGCGCCTGATTCTCGTTTTTCTTTGTGCTTTGCCTCTACTGGCTCAACGCACCGCGAATGTATGTGGCGGCGACGGCAACCCTGCCTCGTGTACTTTGATCGAGACATCGAGGATCGGTACCCTGCGCTTTGAGGACTATCGCGTTACCAATCCCGTTGCTCCGCTGGCCAATCTTGATGTTCGGCGCGCTCAACTGGCACAGATCTCACTACCCACTCGCAATCTGCTGTGTACTACAAATCCAAACGCTGCTGAAATTCTCAATGCTCCAACTCTTCGATTCTCCTCTGTCAGCGCGGAAGTGAACGAATTGGAATCCATCACGCCGAACGGACTTTTGAATCAGGAAGTCATTGCCCAGACTACGGTCGTGAACATGGTTCTTTCGGATGGTTTCTCGATCCCGCAGTTTGTCTTTCGCCTGTCGCGCAGCAGAGGCTCTGCACTCATCGTATTGACCTTGAGCCCCACGTATCTGCTCAACGGAGTCATCATCCCTGAATACACAACACCTTATGTGCTTGTCGTCGACCCCGCGACGAACCGTTTGAACTTTCTTACTGAACCACCAACGAACGCGCAACTGCTGCGT
Organism: Acidobacteriota bacterium; assembly: GCA_025354885.1. Lineage (GTDB taxonomy): Bacteria > Acidobacteriota > Terriglobia > Bryobacterales > Bryobacteraceae > Bryobacter. The sequence continues at coordinate 6,070 of JANXLY010000347.1, forward strand.
ATTTATTGGACCATCGCGGTGAACCTGCCCTCGATCCTGAATGAATCTGCCAGCTATCGCATACCGGATCCAACGCCTTTCAACCGGCCTTTGTTTGCGGCTCAGGAATTGCGTGGCCTTGCGAATATTTTTTCGAAGGCGATTCTCGATTACGCCAGCCCGACGAGTGCTCCGGTCCTCGATGCTACCTGCATCAAGAGCCCCTTCAATTCCTGCAGCGCACAGGATGAATTGCAGCGATTCGGGGATTTGCTGGCAAAAAACGGCTCTGAATATCTGGCCACCGGCTCGCTCACTCCTGCCCGACTCATCAACAAGAATCTTTCTGCCTGGGCCCGCGCTAATGCAGTTGCCGCCAGTTCAGAACAAAATCTGATGCGCATTCTTCAACCGATCGCACTGTTTTGGCCAAGCCTCGAGCGTGAGGCCGCACTTCCGTCTGAGGATCGAAACGTGATCGCAGCCTGGCTTCGTCCCGCATATCAGACTGCGGCCAACAGCATGTCACTGCCCGACCGCCGGGGCACCCAAGCCGCAGCCATCCGCATCATGGATGCGATCCAGCGTCGCGACGATCTCGCCTTTGCTCAATCGGTGGAACGCTACTGGATTTCAATTCATCAACTCCGCGCTGATGGGTCGATGCCGCTTGAGGCGCAGCGCGGCCCCTGCTCTCTCAGCTCCACGAATCAGGCGATCAGCAATCTCGTTTCGATTGCCGAATCTGCTGCAGCGCAAGGCTATGACCTCTACTCGCTTAGCTCAAATGGGCGATCCTTGACTACTGCCATAGAGTTCTTTCTCGATGCCTACGACAACATCACTCTGATCTCGAAGTACAACAACCCCAGCGCCGAATGCGAGTTTGTAAACAACGCCCCCATCGAACGAAAGGCGCTGGAATTCACTGCTAACTCCAGTGCGTCGGCGTCCTGGATCGAGATTTATGTGGCTCGCTTTCCAAACTCGCCTCTGACCAATCGGCTCAAGATTCGAACCGGCTTGACAAGCCTTGCAAAGCGTCCGCTCTTTCACTATTCTGCCGCAGCAAATACGAGCTGTTTATTCCTTGCTCCTCAAGAACTGAATCCTTTGATTTTGCCCATCTTCGATGTCGTCTCCGGGAACAACCAGACCGGAGCTACCAAGGCTGTGCTCCCTGAGCGGCTGGGTGTGCGTTTGCGCGGTAACTCCGGAAATCCATTGCCCAATGTACTCGTGAACTTTACGCTCAGCTCTGGTGCCGCAACGATTGAGCCGGCTTCGGCACTGACAGATCCCTTCGGAATTGCCTATGCGAAGCTGACGCTTGGCCCTCGGTCGGGGCCCATCGAAATCGCAGCTTCTTCCCTTGGACTTGCGCCACTCAAGCTCATCGCAAATGCAAGGGGTGATGACCCCAAGCTCAGCCCCGGCGGCATTGTCGGGGTGGGTGGCAGTGTGCCCAGCGTGCGAATTGCCAGCCCTGGAGCGATTCTCTCTCTCTATGGAGCAGACTTCGTTCTTCCCGGTAAGGGCGGCCGGGCGACACTCCAGGGCAATCGCCTGCCCACTATTTTCGCTGGCATCTGCGTGTATTTCGGTACCACTCCCGCGTACATGCTGGATGTTTATCCAAACCAACTCAACATCGTTGTTCCAGCCTTGACTGGTTCGTCAGCAGAGTTGCGTGTTGCCAAGAATTGTGGTTCGCCCATCGAGGAGCGCACCGACGCACAAACGATTTCGCTTGCCGCAGCGGCACCTGAATTCTTCTTCTTTGATGTCACTTCTACGGGTAACAATCCAGTCGCTGCCGTCGATGCGATTAGCAACGAATTCTTTGGGCCGCTCACGCTATTCGGCGGTAACGCCAAGCCCGCGCGTCCAGGCGATTTTGTGACGGTGTATCTCACTGGCCTTGGTGCTACCAATCCTGTTTTTCCTCCCGGAGCTCTTGCCACTGGCCTCTCTGCTCTTGCCTTGCCCTTTGAGTTGCGGCTCGCCGGTCAACTCATCCCGACGAGCAATATCCTGTATGCAGGATTCGCTCCAGATTCGCTGATTTATCAGATCAACTTTCGTATTCCAACCGGGCTTCCAGCCAGCAATCAGCCGATCTCGGTTCGGGTAGACGGACAGACTACACCGCCTGGTGCCTACCTTACTCTGGCACTGCGATAAGTTTCGCTTTGACTCGTCTCGGTCCGCTCCGCTATAGTTCTCTTGTCCCCCAAGACAAGCATTCTCAAGGAGCACTCTAATCATGTCCACTCAATCCGGCGCCGAGTTCAAAGAAGAACTTCGCAACGGTAGCCCCAAGATGGGCCTCTTTCTTAATTCCGCATCGACGACCGTAGCGGAGCAACTCGCACATTCTGGCTACGACTGGCTTCTCGTCGACGCCCAGCATGGCCCGATGGGTTATGAAAAGCTCAGCGCCATGTTGTGCGCGATCAGCAGTGGCGGTGCCAAGTCGATGGTGCGCGTTGCTGGCTACGGAGACCGCGCGGGCATCCAGCAGGCTCTTGATCTTGGCGCAGACGGAATTCTCGTCCCCTACATCAATACTGCTGAGGAAGCGCGCCAGGCTGTAAGCTGCTGCCTCTATCCCACTGTCGGCACCCGTAGCGTCTACTTTCCACAGCGCTGCACCAATAAGGCTGGCCTACTTGGTTATGTGCCTAATGCCAACAAGAACATCATGGTTGCGCTGCAGGTAGAAACGCACGATTGCATCAAGAACATGACCGCAATTGCTGCCGTTCCAGGAGTTGATATTCTCTTCCTCGGCCAGAACGATCTCTGCATGTCGATGGGCCTGTTTGAGACTTATGTCTTTCCGGAAATGTACACCAGTCCGGAATTGTTTGCTGCTACCACTACGCTGGTTACAGAAGCAAAAAAGAACAACGTGATTCTCGGGCTCTTCCTGTTTGGAACAAGTCGCGTCGGCGAATTTCTCGACAAGGGCTTTACGTTTATTTCGATTGGCAACGACCTCCATCACATCCTCACCCAGACCGGCGCACACGTGCAGGCTCTTGAGGGAATTGGGGCGGAGAAGGGTAAGCCCTGGACTCGCCGTCCTACGGCTCTGCTCTAGTCGAAAACTGAGTACTTATGACGCGCCGTTGCTAATTGGCAGGCTTTTGGGCGCGGCGCGCTCGTTGCAGATTTGATTTACCAACAAGATGCGGAGTGGATCAGGCCGCTCAAGACAAAAATGTTGAGGAGAAAATGTAAATGGCTCGTTTGGCAATCGGCATCTTCGCCATCACTTCGTTTCTTTCGGCTTCAGCCGTAAGCAATGTCCCGGAGCCCAGCAGCTATCTCTTGATGGGCGCTGGCCTTGGCGCCCTGCTTTACGCCCGCAACAAGTTCGGCAAGAAGAAGTAATCTTCCACTGTTTTTTCTTTCGCGAGTCTGTGCTATCAATGCCTGAATTTGGCTTTGCTTTTGAGCGCCTCGATTCATTTCTGGATTTTTGTCTCGTTCTGTCAAGGCAAAATTCAGGCATTGATAGCACAGACTCGCGAAAGAAAAAACAGTGGAAGATTACTTCTTCTTGCCGAACTTGTTGCGGGCGTAA
>JANXLY010000027.1 GCA_025354885.1 Acidobacteriota bacterium
CTCAGACAAACGCTTCAGACCCTCTTCACCCTTCGCATAGGCATGCAAAAACTTCGCTCGCAAATCGTTGGAATAGCTTTGCGCCATGTCTTGTTTGGGGCTTTTGCCAGAGCCTCTATATTATGTCAGGATTTGGTCTAGACGTGAATTTGTGAAAACATCTGGCGTGGCTTCAGCAGCCCTTGCAGCCGACACAAAGCCGGACGCGCCTTGGTATCGTCGCCTACAACCCAAGTAAGGTCCCTCTCTCCTAGCGCGCACAGTTTTTGAATGGCCGCGACCTTTGTGGCGAACTCACTGAGGCCGCCCACAAAGATGGCATTTTGGTCATGGCGCGTATGGACTCCAACCGAGTCGCTAAAGCCTTTTATTACGCCCACCCCGACTGGTTCCGCCTCGACGAGGACGGAAAGCCCTTATCTATATCAACAGCCCTTATTACGACGATTAGCTGCCGAAAGCGATCACTGAAATCATCCCGCTATCCCATTCCGAAGGCGTCATCGATAACAGCTGGAGCGGTATAGACCGCGAAAACATTTGCTTTTGCTACACCTGCAAAAGCACGCGCCGCCGCCTATCGCCAATGGATCATGGAGAGCTGCAAGCGCCTGACTGAAGTCTGAGCGTTGAACAACAGAGTAACTCGCGTCGCAGGGGGCAAGGGCTGCGTTTGGTCAGGCATGAATAGCGGCTCGGTCTCCCCGCAGGCAACGACCTTTCGCGACCTCCGCGAAATCTGCAAGCGCGCCGATATCATGATGCTCGATCACCGGCGCCGGGACGATGACACTGGCTTCCTGGTGCCGAAAGCCTTGTCTTTCAATTTGCCAGGTGATAGATTACCTTTCCATGAACACATTCAGGGTTTTGGTTCTCTGCCTCCTCACAACTGTCGGCCTCTTCGGCCAAGCAGGCACAGGTACTATCTCAGGATCCGTCTTTGACTCCTCCGGTGCAGCTGTGCCCGGCGCTTCGGTCGCCGCGCTTCGCGAAGCAACGGGCTTCCGACGGGACTCGGCCGCCAACAACTCGGGTGAATTCTCCCTCATCGGCCTTCAACCCGGCGAATACATCGTCACCATCGAAATGCAGGGCTTCAAGAAATCCAGCACCAAACAATTGAAGCTCGAAGTGGACCAAAACGTTCACCTTGATGTGAAACTCGAAGTAGGTAACGCGGCTGAAGTAATTGAAGTCACCGGCCAGGGGTTGCTTCTCAACACCGAACAGTCTTCCACTGGCTCCGTAGTCGATCGCCAGAAAATCATTGACTTCCCCCTAAATGGCCGTAACTTCGTCCAGCTCGCCTTACTCCTGCCTGGAGTCAACAGCGGCGATGGTGGCAACAGCAACGTCGGCGGCGGTATTTCTATCAGTGGAATGCGGCCCGAACAGAACAGCTTCCTCCTCGACGGCACCGTGAATTCCGATCAGTATCAAAACGCCCTCGTCATCCGTCCTTCAGTAGACGCCATTGAAGAGTTCAAAATTCAAACTTCAAGTTATTCAGCCGAATTCGGCAAAGGTGCAGGTGGTCAGATCAATGTGGTCACCCGTGGAGGCACAAACACCGTGCATGGCACCCTGTTTGAATTCAATCGCAACAACGCCCTGCAAGCACGCAATCTCTTTGATCGCAATTCGAATTTTAAGACCAGCGACGGCCGATTCAAAGCGCCCCCCTACAACCAAAACCAGTTTGGATTCACCCTGGGTGGCCCAGTAGTAGCGCCCAAATACAACGGCAAGGATCGCACTTTTTTCTTTGTCAACTACGAGGGTTACAGCTTGCGTCGCGGCAACACGACGCTTACCACGGTACCGACACCAGAAATGAAGCGCGGAGATTTTGCGAGCTTTATCGGTGCCAGTCAGGGTACCGACGCTCTCGGACGCGCCGTGCCCCGTAATGGCATTTATGACGCCAGATCATCTCGGCAGATGGGCAATGTCTTTGTTCGCGACTTGTTCCCAGGCAACATCATTCCAGGCAACCGATTCGATCCGGTCTCGCGCAACGTCATCAACTATGCAGGTATGGTGCCTGATCCCAACACCGCAGGCAGCCGCGGTGCTAACGGCAACCCAGCGCAAAATTATTTCGATGGCCGCACGCGGAAGGATAATTACAATCTGTTCAGCCTTCGCGGCGATCATCAGTTCTCGACAAAAGATACATTGATGGCGCGTTACAGTATCACCGATTCCTACGGCTTCGCTCCCAACACCTTCCCCGGCTATGGCTCTTTCGACAACCAGCGCCAGATGGCTGGCACAATCTCTGAAACTCACGTTTTCGGGCCCTCTACCGTGAACGAATTTAAGTTTGGTTACTTGCGCTGGGCGCAGTTTCAAGCCGGCGAAAACACAATTGCCGATAAGGATGTAGTCAAGGAACTCGGCCTGCGCGGTCTCGATTTTGCCAGTACTCCCGGCTTGCGCGGTGCGCCCAACTTCGCGATCAGCGGCTTTGCCACCATCGGCGACGGCGATGGCCCTTATCGCCCGCGCAATAATACGTACCAGTTCATTGACCAGTTTTCTTTTAACAAAGGACGTCACTTCATCAAGGTCGGCGGCGAGATCCGCCGCGTCCAGAATAATATTACTCGCGCCAATACGCTACGCGGCTCTTTCAACTACACCAGCAATAACTGGAGTGGCGAGCAGGGCTTTGCCAATACTGGCAACACCTTCGCAAATTTTCTCCTTGGTCTGGCGGTTCAGAAAGGGCGTCGCGTGAGCGGCTTCGCACAGGACTTGCGCTCCAGCGAATACGCCGGCTTTGTCCAGGACGACTGGAAGGTCAGTTCCAAACTCACGATCAATATGGGCATTCGCTATATGTACTACGCGCCACCCTATGAAATTCAGGACCGCGTCTCTACGCTCACTTTCCCCAAACCAGCGCCGACCAATTTTAACCAAGGCGCCCTGTTTTTCCTTACACCGGGTAACGAAAAATATGCGCCCAATTGGGGACGCGCGGGAAAGGAATTGCCAAGATCTCTTTATGAAGCTGACAAGAAGAATTTCGGACCTCGCTTCGGCTTCGCGTACCGGCCCTTGACAAAGACCGTCATCCGTGGAGGCTACGGCATTTTCTTCGATACCGTTCCCCTCTACATCACCCAGGACACGCTCGAGAACCTGCCGAACATGAAAGAGGATCAGCAAAGTCTGAGTCTTTTCCAGGACAGCCTGCCTACTTTAGAATCCTTTAACGGTTTTCTAATTGCCAATCCAGGCCCCGGCCAGTTCAGTCCCGGCCCTAACAACGTGTCGCCAAACTTCAAGAACGCCTATGTGCAGCACTGGAACTTCGGTATCCAGCGTGAGCTTCCCGGCGCAATTCTTTTGGAAATGTCATATGTAGGCAGCAAAGGAACCCGTCTCAATCGGCGTGAAAACTCCAACTCCGCCGAACCTAATGGCCCGGACGCCACTGTCCCCTTAAGCTCCATCCCCGCCCAACCCCTCAACCCGATCACAGGTCAGCCATTCTCCGCCAACCCGATCGAGAACGCCTCGCTGCGGTCGCGCTTCCGGCGCCTCGTTCCCTATGCCATTAATACCTGGGAGAACAACGCACTCTATCTACTGGATAACGTTTTCGATACTACTTCAACCGCCTTCTCCAATTACAATTCCGCACAATTGCGCCTCGAGAAGCGGCAATCCAAAGGCCTCACCTGGCTACTCGCTTACACCTTCTCCAAGGCTCTTTCCGATGCCACCGGCTTCAATGGCGGCGGTCCTTACGATACCGGCAACCGCATCCAGGACATGTTCAACAAAAAAGCTGACAAAGGCTTGGCCAGCATAGACCATCGCCACCGCTTGAGCGGCTCGGTGATCTACGATCTCCCCTTTGGCAAAGGCAAGAGCTTCCTCGGCAACGCGCCTGCCGTGCTCAACGCCATCGTAGGCGGCTGGTCCTTGAACGGCATTTACACTTACCAGTCGGGCCTGCCGCTGACCGTCAAATATAACGGAGACGTCTTTGGTTCCGGCACCGACAACGCCCGCCCTGATCTGGTCTGTAACCCCAACCAATCCTCAGATGGCCGCACCGTAGACAACCCCTTTTTTACCACCAGCTGCTTTGTCAGACAGAGTCCGATCCGCTATGGAACCGCTGGACGATCCACGGTCATCGGGCCGGTCATCCAAAACATCGATATCGGCGTTCTGAAAAACAACAGAATCACCGAACGTTTCACGACGCAATTCCGCGCGGAATTCTTCAACTTCCCCAACCACCCGCAATGGAATCCACCCAATCGCTTCGTCGACCAGGCCGCTTTCGGCCTCATCAACTCCGCGCGCGATCCGCGAATTATTCAACTCGGTCTCAAGCTAAACTTCTAAGAGCAATGAGCACGGAACCAATCAAAATACTCGCCCCCATCATAGATGGAAGCGAACAGATCCTGACCGCTGAAGCGTTGACATTTCTAACCGAATTACACCGGCGCTTCAACGCCCGTCGTCTCGATCTCTTGGCCCAGCGCGACGTCAGGCAGCTCGCCATCGACGCCGGACAGCTACCCGACTTCCTCCCCGAAACCGCATCCATTCGTGAAAGCGACTGGACGGTCGCTCCGATTCCTGCGGATCTTTCAGACCGCCGTGTCGAGATCACCGGTCCCGTAGATCGCAAGATGGTAATCAACGCGCTCAACTCCGGTGCGACTGTCTTCATGGCAGATCTCGAAGACTCAAATTCGCCCACTTGGTCGAACAATATCCAGGGACAGCTCAATCTTCGCGATGCCATGGCAGGCACCATCGCCTACACGAGTCCAGAAGGCAAGCAGTATGCCCTAGGGGCCAAGACCGCGATCCTGATGGTGCGTCCGCGTGGCTGGCATCTCATCGAAAAACATGTTTTGGTAGATGGCCAGCCCATCTCCGGCTCGCTCTTCGATTTCGGCCTCTACGTGTTCCACAACGCCAAAACCGCCCTAGCTCGCGGCACTAGACCTTACTTCTACCTTCCCAAGATGCAGAGCCATCTCGAAGCGCGTTTGTGGAATGACGTCTTCGTGTTTGCACAGGACTACGTGGGCGTGCCGCAAGGCAGCATCCGCGCCACCGTCCTGATCGAAACCATCCTCGCCGCCTTTGAAATGGACGAGATCCTGTGGGAACTTCGCAACCATTCTGCCGGCCTGAACTGCGGTCGCTGGGATTACATCTTCAGCTTCATCAAGACCTTCCGCAATCGTCCGGACTTCGTCATGCCGAACCGAGCCCAGGTCACCATGACTTGCCATTTCCTCCATTCCTACGTGCAGTTGCTGATCCGCACCTGTCACCGCCGCAGCATATTTGCAATGGGCGGTATGGCAGCGCAGATCCCGATCAAGAACGATCCGGCCGCCAACGACGCAGCGCTCGAAAGAGTGCGCCAGGACAAGCTGCGCGAGGTCAAGGCCGGACACGATGGCACCTGGGTCGCCCACCCTGGCCTCGTACCGATCGCCATGGAGATCTTCAATGCCAACATGACTACGCCCAACCAGATCCACGTCAAGCGCGACGATGTCCAGGTGACGGCAGCAGACCTGCTCGCAGTGCCCTCAGGCGACATTACCGAAGAGGGCCTGAAGATCAACATCGACATC
>JANXLY010000053.1 GCA_025354885.1 Acidobacteriota bacterium
AATACGATGGCCGGAACGGGGCGCGCCGAAAATACCGGCGATTTCGGACCGGCTTCTGCAGCGTCTGTCTTTTACCCTGCAGGCATCGCCTTCGGCCGGATGGGCATCGGCTTTGTCGCAACTGCCCACTGTATCCGCGCCGGAGGCGATGGTGATTGGAATCGGCGATCCATAGATTGCCGGTTGGGTCGTAGGCGACAGCCTCGGGAGTTTTCAGGCGGGCAACGGAGACCTTGCCGCCATCGCCGGAGAAGAGTCCACTGGTGCCGAGTACCTCACCATTCCTGGTTGCAAGATTTACACGATGCAAGCGGTCGCCATCGGGGTCAGCAAGTGTGACGAAGGTATTCGTCAAATTGAGCGCGAGGTCCGTGGGCCGAATGCTGCTGCCCGAGATACCAAGGAGGGAGACGATATTTTTCGTATCAATCAACCGCGGCAAAACGGTGCCACTGTCTCCGACATAGATGCCACCATCGGTGCGCACGGCAATGCCGTGTGGGTCGTTCCACAAGATTTGGCCAAGTGGGCCAACAAGCTGTGTTGTTGGAGTTCTCTCGGCGAATTGGTTCGGTTTGCCAGAATGGAGCTTGATGCCTCCCGTGGTGTCGAGGACACGAATTACATGATTTCCTCGATCGGTAAAGAGAAGATTCAGGTTGGGGTCAAAGGCGAGCGAGTGCGGCTGGAACAGTGTGGCACCCACGGCTTTGGCACCATCTCCACCGTACTGATAGCGTCCGGCAAAGGTGCTGATCGAACCTGACACGGAAAGCGCGCGGATCCGACCATTGTCACGATCGGCAATCAAGAGGCTGCCGTTATCGGCCAGGTTCAGGCAGTTCGGAGCATTGAGACGGGCGACCGTTCCTGCACTACCGTCACCGGAGAATCCGCGAATTCCGGTGCCCGCGATGGTGGTGATGGTGCCACCGCTGAAGGGAAAGCGGCGAATGCGGCTCCCGAGGTTATCGGAAATATATAAAGTGCCGATACTATCGACAGCAAGACCATAGGGTGCGTAAACTTTAGCTTGGCTCGCCGGGCCGCCGTCGCCCTCGCCGGTGTTTGCAAACCCACCACGGTTACTGCCGCCAGCCAGGGTCCGGATCTTGCCGTCGAGGCCAATGGTGCGAATACGAAAGATGCCAGCGTCTACGTAGATGAGAACGCCACCCGGGCCGATCACCATTTGGGCAGGGGTGGCAATCCAGCCTGATTTTGCGTCGACACCATCTGCTGGATCCCTTCTGCCACCAGCAAAAGCCGAGATGATGCCGGTTTCGAGATTTACCACGCGAATGAAACCGTCTTGAAGAAATGCCCCTCCGATTTCGCCGATGTAGAGGCGCTTGGAATCCACAGCGATACCCTGAGGCAGGTTAATGGAAGCTGCAGTTGCCAATCCATCATCGCCTTTATGAGCTGCATTACCATCTCCGGCTACGGTTGTGATGATGCCATCGGGGGCGATGCGGCGAACGCGATGATTTTTGGTGTCGGAGATATAAACGTTACCAGCAGCATCGCGGACGGCGAAGCTGGGCTCGTTGAGTTCCGCGAGGGTGGCCGGACCGCCATCGCCCGAGAAGCCGAATGCGCCTGTGCCGGCGAAGAGGGTAATGCGCCCGTCTGCGGCGACGCGGCGAATGCGATGAGCCTCCTGCTCAACGATCAGCACCCCGCCTTTACCATCGCTCAGAGCGCAGGTAGGGCGGGTGAGATAGGCCAGCGCCACGGGGACGCCCTCTTCGCCTGGAAGAGTGCCTGCAACCGTATCAATACGATAGAGCGGCGGGAGGGCCTGCCCCCAAGAAATCAGGGAGGCGGCAAGCAGGCAAACAGGCAGAAAAAAGGGAATCCAGGTTCTCATAACTATCTCCAGCCAACACATGCGCGGAAATCGGTTGAATTGGACCAAGATATTTTTCAGCGGGGGGAGAAGGGGAATTCTGTTAGACTCGACCCAGCTTTCGAGGAGGGCTGAGCTTGAGCGATGACAGCATAACGATGCTCCTGGCTGAATGGGGCCGTGGGGAGCCCAAGGCTCTCGATCGACTCACACCGCTGGTTTACGAGGAGCTCAGGCGGCTAGCGAGCCATTACTTGAGCCTGGAATCGAATTCGCACACGCTACAGACTACGGCACTAGTGCATGAGGCATACCTGCGAATCGCGAATCATGATGCAGTGGACTGGCAAGGCAGGTCTCACTTCTTTGGAATTGCGGCAAGACTCATCCGGCAGATTCTGGTGGATCAAGCGCGGAAGAAGCAAGCGGGGAAACGGCAGAGCGGGGGGCCGATGCTGTCGCTGGATGAGGGTATCTACTTGCCTGGGGAGGTACAGGCAGTGGATCTGGTGAGGCTGGACGACGCATTGAATAATCTTGCGAAGATCGACGAGCAACAAAGTCAGATTATTGAACTGAGGTTCTTTGGGGGATTATCGATCGAAGAGACTGCACAGCTAATCGGGATCTCGCCCAGCAGTGTGAAGCGGCAATGGGCGATGGCCCGGGCATGGCTGTTTCGGGAGTTGAGCAGGGTTTGATGTATGAACACTGAGACCTGGGCGAAGGTAAAAGTAATTCTCGATGCATGTCTGGATCTGGAGATCTCGGAGCGGACGCCTTATCTGGATGGAGCATGCGGCGGAGATTCTGAAGTGCGAAGCGAGGTGGAATCGTTACTGGCATCTCACGATCAGTTGGGCGATTTCATAGCTCTACCGGTATTGCGGGAAAGCTTTGTGGGCGGGCGTCTTGGCAATTGGAAGATCCTCGCTGATATTGGCGAGGGTGGAATGAGCCGCGTGTGCCTTGCGGAAAGGGCCGATGGGCAAGTTGAACAACAGGCAGCAGTCAAGATATTGAAACTGGGAATGGATACCGACCTAATCCTGCGTCACTTTCAACTGGAACGGCAGATTCTGGCAGGAATGAATCATCCGCATATCGCGCGATTACTGGATGCCGGGGTGACACCGAGCGGGCGACCCTTTTTTGTTATGGAGTACATCGAGGGGGAACGCATCGATGCGTACGCAGACACAAAAAAGCTGAGCCAGAGTGATCGGCTGACGCTGTTTCAGCAGGTTTGTTCTGCGGTTGAATACGCACATCAGCGTCTGGTGGTGCATCGTGATATCAAGCCGAGCAACATCCTGGTGAATGGAGATGGAACAGCCAAGTTACTTGACTTTGGAATTGCTACGGTACTCTCTCCGGAACCGGCGCTTGCGACGCTGAGCGCGGCGCAGATGCTGACACCCGACTACGCGAGCCCAGAGCAGATTCGCGGCGAGCCGGTCACGACGTCGAGCGATGTTTACTCACTGGGAGTGCTGCTTTACAGGCTACTCACCGGACAGAGCCCTTACGCTAAAACGAAGACCACGCCGCACGAACTGGCGCATGCGATTTGCGAGATGGACCCTGGTGCGCCGTCGAGCGTTGTAGGTGCCTCTGAGCGGCGAGCGTTGCATGGTGACCTCGACAATATTGTGCTTAAGGCACTTGAGAAGGACCCGCAGTTGCGGTACGCTTCGGCGGAACAATTCTCGCAGGATATTCGCCGTTATCAGGAGGGGCGGCCAGTGATTGCACGTCCGCATACCTGGCGATATCAAGCATCGAGATTCATAACGAGAAACCGGTTTGGAGTGGCAGGTGTAGCGCTGATGCTTCTGCTGCTGTTTGGGGGAATGGCGGCAACGATTCGGGAGGCGAGAATTGCGGAGACGGAGCGCAGGCGGGCTGAAGCGCGTTTTTTTGACACGAGGCAACTGGCGAACTCATTGTTGTTTGAAGTTCATGATTCGATCAAGGATTTGCCTGGATCGACCAAAGCGAGAGCCATGATCATCGAGCGTTCGCTGAAGTATCTGGACCGGCTCTCGGCGGATTCTCCGGGAAACGCGCTACTTCAGCTAGAGCTTGCGGAAGGCTACAAGAGGTTGGGAGATGTGCAGGGGAAATCTGGCGATGCGCATCTTGGGGAATATGCTTCTGCGGCAAAGAGTTATGGGAAAGCGCTGGCATTGTTGCGGAGCATTTCGGATCGAGCTCTGGATCAGAGGAGACGCCGTCTGATGGCGATGACGCAACTGCAGCTTGGGGATTTCGAGAATGCAAAACAAGCAGTGGAGACTCTGGAGAGTCTTCGCAGCAGCGAATGGCGAGGAAGCCTTGTTGATCTTGGAGTGGCTTACAGCACCATGGGGGATCAGATGGTGGAGAGGCGCGACTTGTCGAAGGGGCTGGAATTCCGACTGAAGGAATGGTCGATACAAAAGCAAATTCTGGAAGCGGATTCCAAGAACATTGCGGCCACGAGGAATTACGCGCTGGCTTCAAAGAAGCTGGGAGCATTGCTTTGGAAAGTGGGGCGCATGGATGAAGCCATGGGTTATTACCAGACTGCGCTGCAGCTTGAGGAGGGGTGGTCGGGAATTGAGCCGTCCAGCGTAGACGCGAAGATGGCGATTTCCTATAGCCATAGCGATATTGGCTTTCTGCTGAGAGAAGGCAAGAAGCCTGTGGAAGCACTTGCGCATTACCGGGCTGTAGTCAAGATCCGGGAGGAAATTGCGGCCATGGATCCCAACAACGCCCGAGCGATGGCAAGTCTTGTGTCTGCATACTGGCGGACGGCGAGTGTTGCGGCGGCAGCCGGTGAAATCAAGACTGCGTTGCAGCTGTTGCCGAAGGCGGAAAAGGCTTTGGCAGAATCCAAGAACCCTGCTCCGGGAAGTGCCAGGAGCCAGGGCGCATTGGCGAGCGTCTATGCGACTTATGGAGAGACGTATGCTGTCAATGGCGCAAGTGTCACGGCACGCCATTGGTACGAACGAGCCAGGCAAATCCTGAGTGGTCTGCGTGCTTCCAAAGAATTAGACGCCAACGGCAAAGAACTGTTGGAGAGCCTTGAGAAAGAACTGGCAAAGCCAAGCAAGGTTATGTAGTGCTCTCGTAGATTGGTTCAACGCGATTCGTCGAGGCGACGGATACGAATATTGCGGAACCACATTTCAGTCTCGTGGTGCTGAAATACAAGCGGCCCTTCCGGGGGGCGGGACTCGGATTCATACTCGACGACCTTGGTGCCATTGAGCCAATGCTCGACATGTCGCCCGCGAACGATGATTGCACTTTCGTTGAATTCTCCCAACGGCTTTGTGATGGCGTTCAGCGGTGCGATCTGGTTGTAGAGGCCTCCTGATCGTTCGACGGGAAACTGGATCGCGCCGGGGTCTCCTGCATCATCGGCCAGCTGATATTCATGTCCGGTGCCGTCGGAGCCACCTGTTCCATCCAATAAGAAGAAGAGATGGTATTTGATGCCCGAATTGCCCTTTGGCGAGGCTTTCCATTCGAAGCGGAGTTCAAAGGAGCGATAGGTATCGCGGGTTCGCAGACTTCTGTTCTTGCCGGCAATCGTCTTTAGCAGGGCACCCTCCATCGTCCAGGTGGCAGGGAATGGCCCTCCGCTGATGTCGAGGAATGCATCGGTCGAGTGGCCGTCGAAAAGCGTGATCCATCCAGATGGACCGGGCTGATCGTGTTTGGCTGCCGCTTCGATCCCGATGTATGGCTTCTCGAATTGCAACGAGTGAAAACGCAAGGCCAAAAGCTGCCAGCGTTGCTCCCGCTTGACGAAGGTTGCGTATAGCCGTCCGGCTTTGTCGCCGCCTGGCAGTTGCAGCGTACGGAAGTAGCCATCGGAAATCACAACGTCGCCTGTCGCGACGAGGAAAAAGCGCAAGAGTGTTGTCAACTCAAATTCCGATTTGGTCGTGCTACACACTGGCGGGCTGGGGCGCAAGCGGCCGCTGAATATCGGCCCCATGCCGGGAGCGACCGCAGAAAAGTCGCGTGTCACAACTGCGCGAGCGCCTGCCTCATTGCAATCGTTTAGGGCAAGGACGTAGAGCTTGAGTGCATTCTGTATTTCGATCTGATCTGTTGGCGAGGGGACAGCGGCACTCGAGTCAAGAGTGAGCAAGAGACTGAGGCAAAGTATTTTCATGGTTCTCTCTGGAATTCCCTCGTAGCGAACGAAGCCGTTGCAATTGTCCACGCAAGCTGTGGCGATTCGACTTTCGGGGGACAGTCGGCGGTTGTGATACTTGTGATTGAATCACGGATTGTCGGCATCCGAAAGTACATTGTCCGGCCGTTTTGGGAGCTAGCCATCGCTGCGTAGTAAAACTTTGGTTGGCCTGCGTTGCGGGCAGGAAGGAAGCTAAAAAGACGAAGAGGTGATTCGGCAGGAGGGAGCATTTGGCGGCCAGTGTTGGTTTATTGGATAGGGAGTATCTCGAAGAGTTGGCGGAGAAATCTGCCCCCAATCGTTATGTGAGTAGATGAGAGTGGCTCTCGGCTGGCGAGTCTGCCCGCCGCTTGGCTCTGGAGTGCACAAATTCTCTTTAGTGGGCAAGGTTGGCGTGCAGAACCCATTCGCAGAGATTTAAGGCGGGATGGATGCCAAGGGTAGTTCACTTCGCGGGGAATGGCCGGGCTTGCGGCAGGTTTAGTAGCTCTGGCCTGGCGGTGCGCAGGCGCTGCGAAGTTTCTTTTGCGGCCTTGGATTCTTCGAGGCTACCCATACGAAACAAAGTTTGCGAGAGGAGCAGAAAGGGTTGTGGATTTGTAGGGTCACGGCGGGCGGCTTCTCTGAGTTCGAGAACTGCGGCTTGCAGCTTTGCCTGAGCAATGAGCGCCCGTGCCAGGCCGAGGCGGGCCAGTGTGTAATCTGCACGATTGTCCAGCGCAGCTCGGAATGCGGCCGCTGCCCGCTCTGCCTGTTCCTGCCGCAACAGCACATCACCGCGAAAGTAATAAGGCTCTTCATAGGCAGAATCGAGGGCAATGGCTTTCTCGAAATACGGCAAGGCTTCATCCCAACGTCCGAGTTTGTGCAGGTGAAAGCCAAGTTCAAAATTGGCGCGTGCAGATTGGGGGAACTTCGCGATGGCGCGCCTTGCGAGTGCAAAGGCTTCTTCACTTTGCGCTGCATCCTGGCGAGCCTTGATGGCTAAAAAATAGAGAGCGGGATCTTCGGGTGCGAGGCGTAAGGCGGATTCGGCTGCGTACGCGGCTTCTTCAAAGTAGCGTCCTTTGCTGTACTCGACTGACATCACCTGCATCAATTTTCGGTTGGCAGGCTGTAGAGCCAAGGCAAGGCGCCATGAGCGCAAGGCTTCGTCGGTTTGGTTTTGATGGCTTTGAGCAGTGCCGAGCAAATAGAAGGAATTGAAATCTTTGGGATTGGCGGTTGAGGCACGCCGCAGCCATTGAGTAGCTTGGGCATGCTGGCCTTGGCGGAGGGCCATGAAGCCGAGATTGAACAAGGAGGCGAAGTGAGTTGGCTCGACATCGACTGCGCGGCGCCAGAGGGTCTCTGCTTCGGTCAAATTGCCGGCAGAGGCCAGGCCGATGGCCCTTGCAGAAAGAGAATCGGGAGTGTCCTGAGAGAGCGCAAGAAGCAGGAAGAAGTAGATCACGGTTTGCCGGTACCTTCTTCGAGTTTGAGTAATCGGTTGACGCCGTCCACCGCGAAATGTTCGGTGCGTCCGCTGGGCCAGACCACGGTCAGGGCATCGACACGAGTTGCTTTGCCGAGGCCGAAGTAGAGGCGGCGGCCGTTGTAGGAGAGGAAGCTTGTCTGGCTCACGAGGGTCTGAGCTTGTTTGCGGCCACCGGCCTCGACGGTGACTACAGCACCCATACCGACGCCAGCGAGGCGAACCTGGAGCCAGGAGTTGCCACTTGTCGAATCATTGCGTAGCAAGGACGGAGCCTCGTGCATGTTCATAATGAGCACGTCGACGTTTCCGTCATTGTCGAAGTCTGCAAAAGCAGCCCCACGGCTTGAGGCGCGCTGCGCAACACCAGGCCCGGCGATTGCGGACACATCCTCGAACTTGCCGCCGCCCAAATTACGATAGAGAAGGCGCGGATTCTTGAAAGGTTCGCCTCCGGGCTTTCGTTCGAGTTCCGGAAAGACATGGCCGTTGACCTGGAAGACATCGAGCCAACCGTCGTTATCGAAATCAACGAAGCCTACGCCCCAGGCGACGTACTGAGGATTGACAGCGAGACCGGCCTGAATGACTCGATCCTCGAAGATGCCGTTGCCGATGTTGCGATAGAGGTTTGGATAGTCTCCGGCAAAGTTGGTCTTGATGAGATCGAGAAGTCCGTCATTGTCGAAGTCGCCAGCGGCGAGACCCATGCCGCCCTGCTCATAGCCATGCTCGTTGAAGGCGAGCCCGGTTTCAGTTCCCAGCTCAGAGAAAGTGCCATTGCCGTTATTGCGAAACAGCAGGCTGGGCGAAGAGTCGCCGGCGACATAAATGTCTACCCAACCGTCGTGATTGAGATCAGCGGCCAGTGCGGTGAAGCCGTAAATGCCTGTTGCCGCGCCGACACCGCTTTGGGCAGTGAGGTCTTCGAAAGTACCGTCGGCTTTGCCGTGATAGAGAGTGAGTCCGCCGATGGGAAGGCCGCGCGGGCCGCAAAAGACAGGGGTTCCTTTCCAGAGACAATTTGGGGCAGAACCGGGGAGCGGAATTTTTGCGATATTGAAGCCCACATATCTCGACACGACCAGATCGAGGCGGCCGTCGCGATCATAGTCGAGGAAAGAACAGCCGGTGCTCCATTCTCCTTTGTCGGGCCAAGGCTCGGCACGAAAGCCGCCTTTGCCGGTGTTGCGGTAAAGTACATTCGCCCCAAGGTAGGTAACGAAAAGATCATC
>JANXLY010000134.1 GCA_025354885.1 Acidobacteriota bacterium
TTCGAATCGGGCGACAGCGCCATCGCAAGAACATTATGCTTCGTGCCTGCTGATATGGCCTCACTGTTCCCTGTCGACCCTTGGCGAAACAATTGCCCCCCGCTCAAAAAATACAGGATCCCAGCCTCACCAATCACAGCCGGATATCCGCGAAACGGAGCCCCATGCGTCGCAACCAGAGGCCGCGTCAAACCAGAAGCCGCATCCACCAAAAAAACGCCGCCGCGCCCCTTGCCGTCACTTCCGCTCACCACCAACCCACTCGCAGACCAGCTGATCCGGTCCATGTATGCAAGCTTTGTACTCACTTCCCGCTCACGATTCGTGCCCCAATCTCGGATCACGATCGTGCGCGATTCCTGGCCGAAATTTTCTGCTCCCCGCCGCGATAGATATGCGAGCTGCTTTCCATCCACGGACCAGGCGGGTGCTCGGTTCATCCCCGCAAATCGCAGCGACGCCCGCTTCGCCTGCCCGAGTTTCGGATAATCAAACTCATAAATATCGGATGCCCCGTTTCGCAATCCAAAAAACAACTTTCCGGCATTTGTAATTCCCAGCGGCAATGCTCTCCCCAGACCCGCAGCCAATTGTCTTGCCTGCCCCCCACTGAGAGCCTTCTGCCATAGATCCAGCGATTCTCCCTCGCCGCCGCAATAGGTAATGCTTGCCCCATCCGGTGAAAAAATCGGAAACAAATACGATCCAGCCTCTGGAGTCAACATCCTCTCCTCCGATCCATCCAGTGACAGCAAATAGATCGCTCTTTCCGTTGTCGATCCCGTCCGAAAACTGTCATAAACAACCAGATTCCCGTCAGGCGATAAATCCATTCGTTTGGGATAAACCCATTGCAGCGAACGCAGCGTCTCCACCTTGCCACCCGCACTCGGAATCAGAACAATCTGACTCGTATTGTCCTTGCGAAACAGGAGTGTCAAAATCTTTGCCCCATCAGGCGTAAATGCTGTTGGCTGCACAAAGCCGGCTTCGGGGTTACGATAAACCGTTCGTGCCACTCCTCCTCCAGCCCCAACAATCCGCAGCTCATAAAAGCCTTCCGCGTTAAACCATGCATACGCGACCTGACTTCCGTCACGCGATGGCACAGAAAAATAGGCGAACTCTCTCGATCCCGCCGCCCTGGTCGTCAGTATTCGATCCGTCCCACGAGCCAGATCCCGCAAAGCAAGATTCCCTTCGTGAACGTGTGTGAGATAGCGCCCATCGCGAGTCGGCGCTCCCAGGCTGTCGACGCCGCTGACCAGCAGTTGCGGGTCGTTGGGCCCCGACGCAAACAGCAACCATGCAAAAAGCGGCAGCATTGCGCCTAGTTTATATCGCCCGCGCTCGCCCTCGCCCTAAAAGGGAACTTCGTCACTGGCAATCGCCGGCGCAACCCCAGCCCGCAAAAGTCCCAGCACAAACAGTGCCGCCGCTTTCCCCTTCTCGCCAATCTCGCCGGTCGGCCCGACACAGGATGGACAACCCGCCTCACAACTGCAACGCGAGATCAACTCCTCAGCCCCCTCAATCAGCCGCTTCGTCTGGCCATACAAGGGCTGTGATTGCCCAATGCCTCCAGGATAGGTGTCGTAGAGGTAGAGGTTCGGCTCCCACGCCACTACTCCTCCTGCAATCTCCTCTGTCAAAGCGGTGCCAATATCGCGCGGGTCGCACATCACAAGCATCGAAGCCACGGCTCGTAACGCATTCGCCAGACCTGCCAAGCCATTCGCTCGTTCCGACGGCGTATACGCTTCCATCTGATTCAGAAAAGCCGCAGGGAAGTGCAGCCACCAAGAAGTCGTATGCATTTCCTGCTCGGGCATCGACAAATTTCCGGCCCCGATATTCTCGAGCGTGTAAAACTTCACCTTCTTGAATCCGACAATCTGTCGATTCACTCTCACGTCTCCGTGACAAGCTCGGGCCATCTGAATCGGCCGCTGGTCAATTTCTTCCAGCACCTTTACTTGTGTGTAATCGATCGCGTCCGTAAAGTAATCACAATCCACCCGCCGCACAAAAGCCTTGCGCTGTTCGTAGTCGAATTTTTCAACTTGATACTGCCGCGCTTCATGCAGATAGATCGCCTTCTCGTGCAATGTAACCAGCGCCACAGGAAACGAAACTTCCGCAATCACGGCATTGTCCTTCGTCATATCGATCACGACAAAGTTGTCGCTTGTAACCGCACGCAAACTGATGGCATCAGCTGGATAGCTGTCGCTGGTCCAGTGCCAGGCCTTCGCCGAGTGATTTACAAGTCCAAGGTCAGCCAGAAACTGGCACAGCTCCCCCGTGTCATGCGGACCAAACTTCTCGCCTTCCTTCACCGGTAGTTCAAAAGCCGCGCACTTCAAATGGTTGATCAGGATTTCCGTATTGTCGGGGTTGATCGTTGCCCGCTCCGGGGGCTGCCCAAAAAAATACTCCGGATTTTCCACGATAAATTGATCAAGCGGCGCAGAACTCGCCACCATCACCGCGAGCGAGGTGTTCTGTCGGCGGCCCGCACGTCCAGACCTCTGCCAGGTCGAAGCAATCGTACCGGGATAGCCGGCAAGCACAACGGCATCGAGCGAACCTATATCCACGCCCAGTTCCAGCGCATTTGTCGCCACCACTCCCCGTATATCTCCCGAACGAAGCTTGGCTTCAATTTCCCGCCGCTCCTTCGGCAGATAGCCACCCCTGTACCCGCGAATCATCCCCTGCGAGGTCGGCCCTTTCTCAATCGCATCCTTCAGATAGGTAATCAGAATCTCGGTCGCCAGCCGGTTGTTCGCAAACACCAGAGTCTGCTGTCCACGCTGGATTGCTTCGATTGCGATTTTTCGGCTCTCATGCAGGTAGCTTCGCCGGATGCCCAACTGCCGGTTCACCACCGGCGGGTTATACATCACAAAAAACTTCTCGCCCGATGGCGCCCCATTCACATCCACCAGTGAAAATGGCTCCGCGCTGATTCTTTCGGCTAGCTCCTTCGGATTCGCAATCGTCGCCGAACAGCAGATAAATTGTGGCTTCGACCCATAAAACTCACACAGCCGTTTCAATCGGCGAAAGATATTCGCCAGATGGCTTCCATACACGCCGCGATAGTAATGCAATTCGTCAACAATGATGTACTGCAGGTTTTCAAACAGCTTCGCCCACTTCGTATGGTGTGGCAATATCCCCGAATGCAGCATGTCGGGATTGGTGAGTACTACATTCGCCCGTTCCCGAATCGCCCGCCGCGCATCCTGCGGCGTATCGCCATCATACGTGAAACACTTCAGGTCCGAGCCCATTTGCTCCACCGCTCCATGCAACTCGTTCAACTGATCTTCCGCCAGCGCCTTGGTCGGAAAAAGATAAAGCGCCCTTGCCCCAGGCTCTTCGAGTAGCTTGTTCAATACCGGCAAGTTGTAGCAGAGTGTCTTGCCAGAAGCCGTCGGCGTGACAATTACCACGTTGCGTCCCGCATAAACATGCTCAAACGCGGCAGCTTGGTGCGAATAAAGCCGCTTGATCCCCCGGCTTACCAGCGCATTTGCGAGCTTCGAGTCTACTCCCTCTGGAATCGCGACGTACTGACCCTCTCGAGCCGGCATATGGCGAATCGACCGTACCGGCGATTCCGGCTTGGTCGCGATCTCTTCAAAACGATGAACGGCCTGCATCACCGATTCGCGGCGGGGAATCGGAACCGCGTTGCGCGTCGCTTCGTCTTCCGGAAAATCGAAAAGGAAATTGCCCACTCTCTAGAGATAACTCTTTAGGTGAACAAAAGGCAAAACTCCATACTGAATTAAAACTTCGCGACCGTCGTTTTCGAGGCTCAATCGAGCCGCTTCCGTCACCAGTTCGTTGTAGCTGGAATTGGCGGCTGTTGCCACAATGCCCTGCTTTTCGATGCTCTCAAGCGCCTTCGGGTCCAACTCCACACTCTGAGCTGCTTCTACCAGCGCCTCAATCGAGCGGTACCCGTAGCCAACCACATGCTCCCCTGGGCCAAGGTGGTTCGGTACATATTGCATGTAGTCCGGGCTCGGTTCCGAATAGGCGCCATCCACGTAGCAATACTCGAGGCCGCGGTGCGAATCGATGTGATTCAGAAAACCGCCGCTATCCCCCTGGCTGCACCAAAGCGTCATCCCCTGCGTATTGGAACCCGGGCCCTGATCCGGATAGCCCAGAGCATTCTGCACATTCAAAATCGCGCCGTTAGACCATTTCACTCGCGCATCCGTCCACATCCATGCCTCGGTCCCGTTCGGGAAGCGCTCCGGTACTCCGGCCACGGAAATACTCACGGGCATCAGGCCTGTAATGAAATGCACCAGGTCCACATAGTGGCACCCGATGTAGGTGAACGCATCGGAATTCTCCATCGAAAACCAGTTCTGAAAATTCGAATGGCGGTAATACCATTTCTCAAACAATCGGGCCGTCCCCAGCTTGAAGTCGCCAAACAAACCCTGCCGATACCGGTCACGTGCCATCAGCGCGCGGTCGTCAAAACGCTTGTGATACTCGACTCCGACAAATAAATTGTGGTCCCGAGCTGCCTTTTCAACCAGCGTGGCCTGCTGAATCTTCTGCACTAGTGGCTTCACGCAAATCACATGTTGCTGCGCATCAATCGCCGTCATCACCGCATCAAAATGGATCTGGTCCGGCAGCGCGATGATCGCCAGATTTCGTTCGGCCGCATTGGCCAGAACGTCCCGGTATGGTGCTGTCGTTGCCGTAAAACTCTCACCCGGAAACGCAGCCGCGATCCGAGGATTTGCCGCCAGCAAATCGAGGGTTTCTTTACGCCGCGCACAAACCGTGATGTTTCCCACCAGCCCGCGACGCCGCAGTTGGTAGAGCGAAGGCAGGATCTGATCATGCACAATCATTCCGCCGCCGACAACCGTAACGTGCATCTTCACTACTTGGCCAGCACTTCCGCAAAGCATTCGCTCAGCACTGCGGTCGATTCGAGAACTGCTTCCTCAGTAATGCAAAGTGGCGGACAGATCTTGATCGTCGCACCGCCAAATCCCACTGGCGAAAACAGCAGTACCCCCTTCTCCATCATGCTGTTGACGATCTGAAAGGCGAGGTCCGGGTCCGGATCGAGCGTACCCGCCTTCACGCAGGCCATGCCTGCTACCAGCCCCTTGCCATCCACGCTGGCAATCACATCGGCGTGCTTCTCCTGCAGAGCTTTCAGTCGCTCCAGCATCAATGCGCCCAGCCTTGCGGAGTTCCCGCTCAAATCTTCATTCAACACCAGGTCGATCGAAGCCAGCGCCGCAGCGCAACACACCGGATTTCCGGTATGTGTGCTCGTCATACTTCCCGATGGAAATAAATCCATCAAATCCGGCCGACCAGCCACAAATGCCAGTGGTAGGGAACTCGATACACCTTTGCCCCAGGTCGTCAGGTCCGGCACGATCTCGTAATGCTCAAACCCCCAAAGCTTGCCCGTCCGCCCAAAGCCTGCCTGCACTTCGTCGCAAGTCAGAATGATGTCGTGCTCGCGGGTCCAGGCGAACATCCTTTTCATATACTCCACCGGCGCAAAACTGGCACTCCCACCTTGATAGGTCTCGAGCATTACCCCGGCAATCTGGCTTGGCTTCACACCCTGCTTGCTCAAGCTCTCGAGAAAGAACTCAAAACTGGTATCTGGAGTCCGAAAACCGTCAGGGAAGGGAACCTGCACGAATCCAGGGTCCAGATTTACAATCCACTCTTTGAGCGATGGAATCCCGCCCGCCTGCTGACTGCCCAGCGTGCGGCCATGAAAAGCTTTTTCGTAGCTGACAATGATGTTCTTCTCGCGGCCATGATGCTTGACTGCATGAGCTCGCGACAACTTGATCGCACACTCTACAGTTTCTGATCCCGTTGTAAGCAGAAAAACTTTCTTGAGCGGTGCCGGCAAAAGGTCAATCAGTCGCTGTGTGAGCTCAGCCCGGATCTCGCTCGGAAAACAATAGTTCGTGAGCAGTTTCGACTGCGCCTGCCGCACAATCGCGTCAATGATCTCTTTGCGGCCATGGCCAGCATTGGTGATCAGCACTCCGCTCGACCAGTCAATCCAGCAGTTGCCCCATTTGTCAAACACCTGAAAGCCTTCGGCGTGATCCCACACTACTGGGGGTTGTCCTTGCATTGCAATCGGTTCATTGCGATGCAGCCGCTCGATGGTCTCAATGGATCCAGGAGCAGGGATGGAAGTTACAATCTTGCGGAGCGACGTGTCGACAGGAGCAACGTTGCGGGGTTCAGAAGAATATGCGCGGGCCATTCCTTCGACTTTATCAAGACCTGGCCCTACAGTTGCTAAACAATCAGTTGCTAAACAATCAGTTGCGGAACAAATAGAGCGCGCTCACTGCACAACCCGCAGCAACTCCCGTGCCTAACCACATCACACGCAAAATCCGATTCACTTCTGATTGCGATCTCATTCGCATCGTTTCTATTTCGATCAGGTGCTCGGCAGCTTTCGTTTCGCGCTCCCCCTCCCACTGTTTGAGTGCCGCTTCAATCGTGGTCGCCTGCCTCGCTTCGCTCTCGTGGATGCGCTGGTTTAGTTCCGCAAATGCTTCGGTCAACGATCTGGCCAACGGCTCCAGGCTCTTCGGGCTGATGTCTTGCGGCTCGGGATGCAGTTGGCGCTGCTCCAGCAAATCGAGCCGATTTGCAATCGCTAACTGCAATTCCATTACTGCCAAATTCTGCGAATCAGATCCCACCCCGATCGGCATTTCTTCATTGCGCTCCATCGGCCCAGCTCTCGGGCTTAGCTGCGCTTTCCCTAGCGCCATTAGCGAGCGCCCCGGTTCACCTCCGGCAATTGCACCGCCGGGAATTTCAGCCTGAAGCGCTTCCGTTACTGTCTTTTCGCTCGTTTCCATCTTGCTCCGTTCCTCTCGCTACTACTTATCGGCCCAAATCCCACGATCATCTTCCAATTTCAGCTGCCCCTCAAAAAAGCTTGATGAAAACTCTTAAATACGTTGTACCTCTAATTGTTTGGTGTTAACATAAATACTGCCTGACGACTGCAAACTCTTATCCGCCTTCGTCAGATCCCCTGTTAGCGAGACGCCCCACCGAATGAGTTTTACCGTTTTTCTTGGCAATTTACCCCCCTGGGTTACAGCCGATGATATTCAGTCATGGTTGAATGCCGAAGCTCTGGTTGCCGATTCCATAAAAGTAATCCGCAATCCCGAGACCCAGGAATCCAAAGGCTTTGCCTTCATCGAAGCTCCCAATGCGGAAGAGATGCAGTCAATTATTCGAAGGTTCGATCGTGCTCCGCTCGAAGACAAATTGCTTCGTGCCAATCCGGCACAGCCCCCCAAGGGCAAAGGCGCTCCGATGGGCCGCCCTGAAGAACGCCGTCCCGGCACCGGATTTGATCGTCGCAGAGAAGGTGCCCCGATGGGTGCCCGCCCTGCTGGTGATCGTCCCGCCGCAGATGCCCGTCCTGCCGGTGAAGCTCGCCCATCCGGTGAAGCTCGCCCCGCAGGCGATAACCGCCCCTCCGCTGACGCCCGCGTCACCACTGAACGTCCTGCAGGAGAGCGCGCCGCTGCCGCTGCTACTGCTGATCGTAACCGTGGTGCCAAGCGCCGTGGCCGCCCAAGCGGCACCAGCGCTTTCGCTGAAGAACTCGCCAAAGCGCTCTAGTCAAAGGCGCTACAGTCAAAGGCGCTCGCCCCTCGGCCTATTACTTTTCCGCGAAACCACAGGTATTACATTTTGAAACCCGGTGCTAGAATGAGGCACCGGGTTTCGGCTTTTAGGCGTTGTAGGATAAGCTCTTAGGGCTGGCCGCAGGGTACTTCATATGCTAGACCTCATCATTTTTCGCATTCTGTTCGTGATTCTGCTTGCCCTCTGCGCCTGGTTCCTGCGCCCCTTCCAGCTCGAACCTGCTTTTGCTTCCAGCATGGGCATTCTCATTGGCGCAGCCATCATTCTTTTCGAATTGCGCCTCAAGCAAATCAGCCTGAAGCGCCTGATTGGTGCCGCCATCGGTTCAATTCTGGGCATCCTCGGAGCCTACCTGGTTTCAATGGTGTTACGCCAGGCCATCACGGATTCCACTACCACCATTCCTTTCCTTCAGATCGCCACGCTCCTCCTGATGGGCTATGTGGGCCTGGTCTTGGGAGCCACCAAAGGCGACCTTCTCAACCTCTCCGCACTCGGCGGCATCGTGGGCGGCGAAAACGCCCAGAAGGGCTCTTCCTTCAAGATTCTTGATACCAGCGTGATCATTGATGGCCGCATTGCTGATGTACTCGAAACCGGATTCCTCGATGGCGTGATGGTGATTCCCCAATTTGTGCTGCGCGAACTCCAGATGGTCGCCGATTCCAGCGATTCCCTCAAACGCAACAGAGGCCGTCGCGGTCTCGATGTCCTGCAGCGCATCCAAAAGATGCCGAACCTCCAAATTCAGATCGTTGAAGACGACTTCCCAAATGTCAAAGAAGTAGATCTCAAATTGATCGAGCTCGCCAAGATGTACGCCTGCAAGATCGTTACCAACGATTTCAACTTGAATAAGGTCGCCCAGCTACACGGCGTTCTCGTTTTGAATATCAACGAACTCGCCAACGCCATGCGCCCTGTAGTGCTGCCCGGTGAACTGATGCGGGTCTTCATCCTCAAAGAAGGCAAAGAGAACACTCAGGGTGTTGCCTATCTCGACGATGGAACCATGGTCGTGGTCGACAATGCCCGCAAGATGATCTCAAAAACCATTGACATCGCTGTCACTAGCGTCCTCCAGACCACAGCTGGCAAGATGATCTTCGGCCGCTTCGATGACCGCATCCACGCCGTCTACGACAACAAGGGCAACGCTCGCGAAGCCGCTCTGAGCCATGAAGCCGCCGCGCGCGCTTGAGAATTTCCTGAAGGTCAACAGTTGCTGCCATGATGGAAATCAAGGAGCTCCAGAATGAAAATACTGCTTGCGACACTGCTCGCCATAGCTGCTGCAAATGCCCAGCAGGCAACTCAGCCCAAGGTGGATTCCATAGAAGGCCTTTGGCAAGGATTTGACGGCGAATGGGGGCATGTTTCGAGACAACTGATCGCTTTGGCTGAGGCCATCCCGGCTGACAAGTACAACTGGAGACCCGCTCCAGGCGTGCGATCGACGAGCGAAGTGATCATGCATCTTGCCAGCAGTAATTTCTACCTGCGCAGTGTAACGGGCCAACCACTCCCAAAGGATCTCCTCTCGAATGAAATGGAAAAGACCGTTACAGCAAAAGTGGTTGTCGTCCGCTGGTTGCGGCGCTCGCTCGAACCCGTTGGGACCGAACGAGCTAAACTGAAGACCTCCGATTTCGCACGAAAAGTGAAAGCCTCTGGCCGTGAGGCCACAGTGGACGGAAGGTATCTCCGAATCATCGTTCACGCCAACGAACACATGGGCCAGTTGATTGCCTACGCCAGAATGAACGGCATCTCCCCGCCCTGGTAAGCTTCCCCACTCAACCCAGCGAATACGCCGCCTGCCCATACATCTTCTGCCGCTGCTGCTGCGGCGCATCCCCTCGCACAAAATACCGCGACGTACGAAACGGCTCAAATCCAACCTGCGCCATCAAACTCTCTCCATCCCTATGCTCACGAGCTGATCTCAAAACCCATACTCATCGCTCTCACTAGCGTCCTCCAGCCCAAAGCTGGCAATATGATTTTCGGTCGCTTCACTGACCGCATTCACGCCGTCTACGACAACAAGGGCAACGCTCGAGAAGCTGCCCTCAGCCAAGCCGCCGCCGCCCACGCCTAAGCGTCGCGTTTCCGTTTTTATCGTGGAGGACCGCTTTCAATTGGATTGACTCTATCAATCCAAAATGTTGATCAATGTCACTGGAGCCTGGGCCATTTTGCAGCTGGCTTTCAGCTTGGCACGTCAGTCTTTCAAAAGTCGCTCATACTCGCCATGAGTCCCAATCCAGAACCACGTGAGAGTATTCTCCTGACGAAGTGAAAGCGCACGATAAGCATCGGTGACACGGGCAGACCAGAATCCGCCTACTGGCTTCAGTTGAACAGAACCATGAGCAGGATTTGAAGCGAGTAGTTCATACTGTTTGTCCGCGCGCCGCCAAACGTCTTCAGGCAATCCGCGATAGCAATCCCAGTAGGACGGGAGTGTCTTATGTACAAAGCTCACTGTCGTGGCAGATTCCGCTTGGTGCTTGCGAGACCTTCTTTGAATGCAACGCCTCGCCCGGCTACAATCTCCCGATTTACGTTTTCGAGAAGATCAGCCCCACGTCCGCCAAGCGAGAAATCCTGCACCATTTGTCGGCCCCAAGCATCGTATTCCAGATCATTGAGCCAGATGGCAAGAGAATGACGCTCGTCTTCGCGCAATCCGGTGATCGCCTCTTTTAAGGCTTCGACGGTCATATCCCATCCATAACCTTGATGGAGTGGCGGTAGCAACTCGAAGTCAAACCTCTGCATCGAACACTCGGCGCGCAAATCCCACTCTGAGGTTTCAATGAATGTAGAGCAACCTGTAGCTCAGAGCTGAGGCAATCACTTTGAATTCTTCAAAATTAGGGTATACATATGCTTGACTCATCAACGCCTACTAGGAAGCTCCGAGATTCTTCTTGGCGTCGTCAATTGCCCACTCGACTGACCTGCTAATTCCGCTCCGCTCCGACTCATCACGCAAATACGAGAAAAGCCACGAATCCGAAGCGTTCGCCTCGGTCGCCATGTGCGAACAGATTCGGTGGAGCATCTCAAGGTAGGCCCTCAACTTGGCGGGTTGGCTAAGGCTATCAGTTTGAGGCTCGTAGGTTTCCCGCGCCGCTACCGTTAGGTTGAATGCCACGAGCGTCCAGAATTGTTGCTCTCGATGAGTCACTCCGTTGCTGCCCTTTCTGGAGTTTGGTGAGTCAAATATATCAATGCCCAAATTCGCCTTCAACCCAGCGAATACGCCGCCTGCCCATACATCTTCTGCCGCTGCTGCTGCGGCGCATCCCCTCGCACAAAATACCGCGACGTACGAAACGGCTCGAATCCTGCCTTCGCCATCAGACTCTCCCCATCCCCATGAGCTTCGGGCAACAACACCCGAGGTACGCCATCAAATGACAAATCCAGTGCCGCATCGAGCAGCGCCTCCGCCACCTCGGGCGTATCTGCTGCAGACGGCCCGATCACGTTAGGCTGCGCACAAACAAAACCGACACAGGCACCACTCTCGCCTTCGGCCATCAAGATGCGCCCAGGCGACTCCCGTTCAAGGGCAGCCAGCAGCGCCATCCGATTACCGCCAAAAATCGGCGCGTCAAACGCAGCAATCCTTTCCAAATCCAGGCAGGCCAAAATACGCATATCCCGACGCAGCCCCTTGCGCTTCCTCAACTTCCATTCACAACTCAACCCACTCCACCGGAATCCAAATTTCGGATAAAAGGCCACTCCCGCATTCGTGGAATACAGCGTGATAGAGCGAAACCCCTTCCCCTCCAACTGATCCAGCGCGTATTGCATCAGCCTCGATCCAGCTCCCGACATTTGAACCCCAGGCTCAATCGACATCAGGCCTATATGCGCAAACTCCCCAAAATCTACCGCCCCCACAACACCCACCGGCTTCCCGTCAATCTCCAGAATCCACCAGCATTCCGGCGTCAGCAGGCGATTGCGGTTGAGCAGCGAATCAAAGCTGTTTTCAACGCCATGCGCTGCCCGCAGGATCAGATCTGCAACTGGAACATCTGCTTCCCTAAAGGGTCGAATCACTTCCATCATCTTCAATCTCAGCCGGTGATGCCGATCAACTCCGCGCCTTCACTCATGCGTTTCAATTGCCCGCAAGCCGCATAAATATCGAGCCCCCTCGGCTTGCGGATAAAGCACGGCATGCCCACTTTCACAATGTCCTGAAAACTCTCAACCCGTTCCGGATCCGGAGTTTCAAACGGAATCCCCGGCCCCGGATTCAGTGCGATCAGATTCACCTTACACCGAATATTCGCGAGCAACTTCCTCACCCGCAACGCATCAGCATCCGTATCGTTCACCCCACGCAACAGCACGTATTCAAACGTGAGAAACTCCCACGAACGCAGCGGGTAATGTACACAAACTTCTAACAAATCCTTCAAATGCCATTTCTTCGTGATCGGCATCAGCTCCACCCGCTGCTCCTCATGCGAAGCATTCAAACTGATCGCCAGTTTGGGCCGCACCGGAGATTGCGCCAGTTCTTCAATCTTCGGAATCAGCCCGGAAGTCGAAACCGTAATCCGCCGTTCGCTCATCCCCACTCCAGCCGGATCCACCAGCAATCGCGTCGCTTTCAAAACTGCATCGAGGTTCATCAGCGGCTCGCCCTGGCCCATCATCACAATATTCATCTGCTTGTCCTGTGGATCCAGTTGGTGCCTCGCTGCGAGATGCAGCACCTGCCCCACAATCTCGCCCGCCGTCAAATTCCGTTCCAGCCCCATCAACGCCGTCAGGCAAAATTTGCAATCTACCGGGCAACCCACTTGAGAAGAAATGCAAAGCGTATCCCGCCCTCGCTCCGGCATGAAAACCGCTTCAATGGTCTTCCCGTCCTTCATCCCAAGCAGATACCGAACCGTCCCATCCACACTGTCGTACCGCGAAGCTTCCGTCAGCGCGCCACTCTCAAATTCAGCCTTAATCGCCGCCGGCAGTGCCGTAGCCTTCGTCAAATCCAGTTGACGCTTTGCATACAACGCATCATAAATCTGCTTTGCTCGAAACTTTGGATGCCGCGATCCCAGCGCCGACTCGATGTCGGCCATCTCCATGCCCATCAGGGATTGTTTTGGCTCTGTCACAATATAAGTATCCGTCCTCGGCCCTCTTTCCACCAATGAATTCCAACCCACCCCGCGAAATCCAAAGCACCACGCTGCCCAACGGCCTCAAAATTGTTACCGAACGCATGCCCCATGTCCGCAGCGTCTCAATCGGCACCTGGATTGCCTCCGGCTCCTGTCTCGAACGCGGTGCAGAACGCGGTATCGCCCATTTCCTCGAACATATGCTCTTCAAGGGCACCACATCTCGTTCAGCCGAAGACATTGCCCGAGCGGTCGATTCCGTTGGTGGCCAACTCGACGCCTTCACAAGCAAAGAACTCGTCTCTTACAACACCAAAGTGCTCGACGAGCACCTCCCTATTGCTTGGGACATTCTCTCCGACCTCATCCTCAACCCGGTCTTTGATGCCCCTGAACTTGAAAAGGAAAAGGGCGTCATCATCGAAGAGCTCAAAATGGAGCTCGACAACCCCGAATATCTCGTCCACGAACTTTTCACAAAACATATCTGGAAAGGCCATGGCCTCGCCCAGCCCATCATCGGCGTCAAGCCAACCATCCTCGCCTTCACTCGCGAGATGCTCATCGATTACCACCAGCGCATATACACCCCAGCCAACATCGTTGTTACCGCCGCTGGCAACCTCGAGCACGACAGAATTGTCGCCATGGTCGAAACTTCCTTTGCCTCCCGCCCCGCCGGGAAAAAACTTCCCAAACACACCAAACCCAAGCTGCAAGCGCCCTTCATCCTCAAAAACAAGCGCACCCAGCAGGCTCACGTCTACATCGGTGCTCCCTCGCATCCCATCGCTCACGTAAGCCGCTACGCCTCATACGTCCTGAACACGATTCTTGGCGGCGGCATGTCATCACGTCTCTTCCAGAACATCCGCGAGCGGCAGGGCCTCGCCTACGCCGTCATGTCCGACCTCATGCTCTACCGCGACGCCGGTTGCATGGCTATCTATGCCGGCTGCGCCGCCGATGCACTGCCCAAAGTCATCTCCTCCGTCATGGATGAATTCCGAGACCTAAAAGCTAACCCTGTGCCCACCGAAGAATTGCGCCGCGCCAAAGAACACCTCAAAGGCTCGCTCATGCTCTCGCTCGAATCCACCAATTCCCGCATGACCAATCTCGCCCGTCAGCAGATCTTCTTCGGCCGTTTCTTCTCCATGGACGAAATGATCACCAGTATCGAAGCCGTCAGCGCCGAACAAGTCCAGGCCCTGGCTGCCGAAGCCTTTCGGCCCGACGCTCTCTCTTTCACCGCGCTTGGCAAAGTCGATGGCCTTGCACTCGACCGCGCTTTGCTCAATTGCTAACGGAACCCTAAAACTGTGCTCCGCCTCGTTCTCAGTCTCGCTCTTGCCTCGAAGCTCTTAGCCGTAGACTGGTCAAAACTAACGCCCGAAGGCTACGTTTCTGACTTCGCTCATGTCATCGATGCTCCCTCGCGCGCCAGCATCGACCGCTATCTCGCCTCCCTCGAACAGGCCAGCGGCGCGCAAATTGCCATCGTCACGATCGATACTCTCGACGGCGAAATGGTCGACGACGTCGCCAATAAGCTATACCGTCAATTCGGCGTCGGCAAAAAGGGCAAGAACGAAGGTGCACTCTTCCTCCTTGTGGTCCGCGACCGCAAGTCTCGTCTCGAAGTCGGTTACGGGCTGGAGCCAATCGTGCCTGACGGTGTGGCCGGCGACATCCTTCGTTCCATGCGGCCCGCTCTGCGCGCTCAGCAATATGGCCCTGCTCTCATTGAAGCCGCCCGAGTGCTTGGCACCAAAATTGCCACTGGCAAAAATATTCAAATCCCCGAATCCCTTCCCGCACGCCAGTTCCGCGATGACAATGCCCCTCAAAGCAGCGATGCGAAGCAGCGGCAACTCACACAGCTGCTGCTGGTAGTCGGTGTCTTTGCTCTCATCGCATTCTTCAACCGCCGCCGGGGCGGTTACGGAGGTGGAGGACCCTGGTTTTTCCCCGGTGGCGGTGGCTATTCCAGCGGCGGCGGCTTTGGCGGCTCAAGCTCTGGTGGCTCCAGTTGGGGCGGCTTCGGCGGCGGTGATTCCGGTGGAGGAGGCGCATCCAGCGACTGGTAATTTCTTATGACCCCAATCGAAAAACAACTCGCAGAACTGATATCACGCGCTGACACTGCTCTCGGTGATCGCCTCGAGACTATACTGCTCTACGGCTCGGCTGCCCGCAATGAATTCGACTCGGGCCACTCCGACCTCAACATCCTCATCCTCACCCGTCAGTTGGATCGCCAAACTTTAGCTCTCGCCGCCCCTCTTTTCCTCTGGTGGCTCGGCCTCGGCAACCCGCAGCCTCTCCTGTTCACGCTTGAAGAATTCCGTCGCTCCACCGATGCCTTCCCCATCGAGATCAAAGACATCCAGGTTGCCCATCGCCTGCTCCACGGTGCCAACCCTCTCGATGGCCTCATCGTAAATCGCGAACACCACCGCGCACAGCTCGAACACGAACTCCGCGCCAAGCTGCTCCGTCTCCGCCAAAAGGCCATCCCTATCCTCGATGACCGCAATGCGCTCCTCCGCCTCATGAGAGATTCCGTCACCACCTTCCTGCTTCTCATGCGCCACGCAATGCTGCTGAGTGACCTCAATCCCCCGCCTTCCCGGCGCGATTTGATCGCCGCTGCCCACAACGCAGGCTTCATCCAACCTGGCTGCTTTATCAAACTGATCGATCTCCGCGAGGGGAAACTCAGCCCCAAGTCCACAGACTCAGTACAATTGTTCGAAGACTACTTGAAACAGATTCAAACTCTGGTTGCGTCCGTAGACGCCCTCTAAAGGAAACCCATATGCGTTCAGCTCTAATCATCATCGGTGTACTATTGCTCGGAGCCCTGCTCCTCGGCGGCAAACTCATGGGCAGCCGCAACGACCTCGTCGTCAAGCGCGAAGCCATTGAAGGCTCCTGGGCTCAAGTCGACGTCGCCCTCCAGCGCCGTGCTGACCTGATCCCCAATCTCGTCTCCACCGTTAAGGGTTACGCCACACAAGAGAAAGAGATCTTTACCAACATCGCCAATGCCCGCGCCGCTCTCGGTGGTGCCCGAACTCCCGGCGACAAGATCGCCGCCAACGGCCAACTCGACAGCGCCCTCGCGCGTCTCCTCGTAGTCGTAGAAAATTATCCGCAATTGAAGTCAAACGAAAACTTCATGCGCCTTCAGGATGAACTCGCCGGTACCGAAAACCGCATTGCCGTCGAGCGTCGCAAATACAACGAAGTGGTTCAGGACTACAACACCAACCGCGAATTGTTCCCAACCAACATTGCTGCGTCGCTCTTCGGCTTCCAGCGCAACGACGCTTACTTCAAAACCGATCCCGGCGCGCGCTCCGCTCCCAAGGTCGACTTCTCTAAATAAAAGGCTCTTCATATGCAAACTTTTGGAAATTACATCAACGGCGAATGGGTCACAACTGGCGCTACATTCGAGAACCGCAACCCCGCTAACACCGACGAGCTCGTGGGCCTCTTTGTGAAGGCATCTGCAGCCGATGTCGATGCCGCCGCTCAGGCTGCTGCTGACGCGTTCCCAAAGTGGGCCGCCATGGCCGCACCAGCTCGCGCCAACTACCTCTTCAAGGCTGCTGAAATTCTCGAAAGCCGCTTCGATTCCGTCGCCGCTGACATGACTCGCGAAGAAGGCAAGACCTTCCCCGAGGCCAAAGGCGAAGTCCGCCGCACCATCAACATCCTCAAATACTTTGCCGGCGAAGGCGCCCGCATGGGCGGCCACCTCGTCCCCAGTGAGCGCGATCGCGTCCACATGTTCGCCATTCGCAAGCCCATCGGCGTCGTCGGCCTCGTGACTCCATGGAACTTCCCCAGCGCCATCCCCTGCTGGAAGCTCGCCCCCGCACTCATCTGTGGCAATACGGTCGTCATCAAGCCCGCAAGCTCCGCCCCCCTCTCCGCCTGGCGCATCATCGAAGCCCTTCACGAAGCAGGCATCCCTAAGGGTGTCGTCAATTTCGTCGCCGGCTCCGGTGCCACACTCGGCAAAGCGCTCGTCGAAGCCAAGCCCCTCAAGGCCATCTCCTTCACCGGTTCCGAGACCATCGGCAAGTGGATTCATGCAGAAGCCTCCAAACGCATGCTCCGCATCCAGCTTGAAATGGGCGGTAAAAACCCCACCATTGTCCTCAAGGATTGCGACTTCAACTCGGCCGTAGAAAACGTCGCCAACGCCGCATTCTTCTCCACCGGTCAGAAATGCACTGCCACTTCGCGCGCTATCGTCGAAGACGAAATCTACGACAAGTTCCTCGCTGCGCTCGTCGAACGAACCAAAAAACTTAAGGTCGGCAACGGCATGGAAGCCGGCATCGACATCGGCCCCGCAGTCGACGAACCCGCACTCAAGACGATTCTCGAATACATCGAAATCGGCAAAAAGGAATCCGGCGCACCCGTCGTCGGCGGCAACCGCATCACCGGCGGAGCCTTCGACAAAGGCTATTACGTCGAGCCAACCATCTTCGCCAATGTCGCAGAAGACGCCAGAATCGTCAAAGAAGAAATCTTTGGACCCGTGCTCACCGTCCAGCGCGCCTCAAACTTTGAAGACGCCATGCGCATGGCCAACTCCAGCGTCTACGGCCTCTCCGCAAGTGTCCAGACCTCCAACGTCTCACGAGTATTCGATTTCGTCTACGGCATGGATGCGGGTCTGCTTACGGTCAACCTTCCCTCGGCAGGCGTCGAATACCAGCTCCCCTTCGGTGGCACCAAGGATTCTTCCTTCGGCCCCAAAGAGCAAGGCCCAGCCGCCTTCGATTTCTACAGCGATTACAAAACCATCTACCTCAAGTACTAAAAGACACACGGAAAAAACACTCGATGAAACTAGGACAAATCAAAAGCAACGGCGCCGTAGTCGCTGCAATCTTTGAAGACACGACGCACGCCCGGCCGATCCCCGATTACTCCATGTACGATCTCGTCAAGCGCGCCGAAATGGAAGGCGTTGACCTCAAGACGATTGCCGGCCGCCTGGCCACCGCGCACATTGAAGAAGTCACGCCGCTCATCCCGATCGCCCCCCGTGAAGTCTGGGGTGCCGGCTGTACTTACGAGATAAGCTCCAGCTTTCGCGATGCCGAACACGGCACTCGCGAAGGCTTCTACCGTGCTGTCTTTGAAGGTGGCCGCCCGGAGCTCTTCTTAAAGGGAACGGCTCGCATCGCCGTTGGACCCGGTCAACCCATCGGCATTCGTGCCGATTCAAAGTTCACCGCTCCCGAACCCGAACTCGCCGTGCTGATCGGCTCCAAAGGCCAGATCTACGGCTACACCGTTTCGAATGATGTCTCCGCCTGGGACATCGAAAAAGAGAATCCCCTCTACCTCCCGCAATCGAAGACCTTCACAGGCTGTGCCTCGCTCGGCCCTGTCTTCGTAACACCGGATGAAATCGGCGATGTCTATAACCTCGAAATGACCTGCAAGATCACTCGCGGCGACACTACAACCTTCGAAGGCAGCACAAACACGTCCAAGCTCGGACGCAAGATCGAAGAGATCATCGGCTATCTCCTGCGCTCGAACCATGTCCCCTGCGGCACTGTTTTGCAGACCGGCACAGGCATCATCGTGACTCAGGAAAGCGCTCTGGCTCCCGGCGATATCGTCACCATCACAGTCCCGCAAATCGGTACCCTGTCCAACCCCGCCGCTATCGTGTAAATATGACTCCGGACGAACAACAGCCCGCCGTAATCGGATCGCTCAAGCGATTTAAGGTAGCGGGCTTTCGTCGCCTGGTGGATGTTGACGTGGAACTCGGCCCCCTCAACATCCTGATCGGCTCCAACGGCTGCGGCAAAACCTCTTTCCTCGACGCCATCGAGTTCGCTTCCCGTGCCCTGCGTCGCGAACTCAAGCCCTTCTTCAATGAACTGGGCGGCTTCCAGCAGGTGCTTTCCAGAGCAACGGATTCGCTTTCGATTGAGGCTGACATCCACACTGAAGATGGCCAAATTCAGTACGGGCTGACCTGCGTTCCAGCTGGATACACGCACAAGATTTCAGCTGAATCGCTCAAGCAGAATCGCACGGGAGGGCCAACTCTCGTTGACGCTTTCGATTCTGCCGACTATCTCTTCGATGGTGAGTCTGCGCGATTTGGAAGGCTGCTCAATCCCACTCGAACCTTCAACTCTCTTGTAGACGAATCACCTCTGATGGAGTATCCCGACAAGAACCTGTCGGTGCTCCAAAAGATGCGCGGAGTTTTTACTTACCCGTCAATCTTTACTGGAAGACGATCGGCTATCCGATCCGCACAACGCCTTTCGCCAATTTCCTACCAGTCGGTCGATGGCGACCAACTCTGCGTCCGCCTCTTTGAGATCCAGCAGGGTGACCCGGAAATGTTTGAGATGGTGTCCGACAATCTCAAGCTTGCATTTCCATCCTTCGACCGCCTCGAAATTCGTATCGTTGCAGACTCCCATGCTGGTCTCTATTGGCACGAATCCGGTCTCGCGAAACCCTTCGAAGCAGGCCAACTCTCCGACGGTATCCTTCAATTTCTCTGGCTTCTTTCCATCCTGTACCATCCAGACTGCCCACCAGTGGTCTTGCTCGACGAGCCTGTTTCCCACTTCCACCCGCGATTGATTCAGATCATGATTGCCGTCTTCCGGCAGTGTTCCTCCTGGACTCAAATCATTGCCACAACCCACTCTCCCACCATAGTGCGCTTCATCAAGCCTGAAGAGTTGTTAGTGATCGACACCGATGAAATCGGTCGAGCCACGATGCAGTGTGCCTCAAACCTTAACCTCGCTCATTGGTTGGAAGACTTCACTCTCGAAGAGATCTGGAGCATGGGCCGCCTCACTGAGCAATGAGGAAGATTTCCTTGATTGTTGAAGGAGCATCCGAGGAAATCTTCCTCGACTCAGTCCGAAACTTCCTCCGACCTCAATGCCCCGCCGGAGCAATGCCCAAGCTCGTTGCCCGCCCCATGAATAGCAACATCCCACCCAGCCCCAAGCTCATCAAAATGGTCCGGGCACTATTGCAGGACGGAAGCAATCACGTGATTATCCTGACTGACGTGAAGGGTCCGAACAAATTCAAAGATGCTCAGGATGCGATTGCTCAAATCGAATCTTCGCTTGGTGGTTTGCCTTCACTCAACAATCAGGTATTCGTCCATGCAGCTCAATACGAAATCGAAGCGTGGCTCATTCCCTTTTGGCCACGAATTCAAGCCTTAGCACAATCTCAAAGGTCGAAGCCGACGAAAGCACCAGAGCAAATTAACAACCAGAAGCCCCCCTCGAGGCTGCTTGGCGAGATATGGCGAACCGGCAGCAGAAAAAGCAAGAGCTACAACAAAGTCTCTCATCTCCCCAAAATCCTCGAAGGCCAAGACCTCGAACACGCCTCCAAAGAATGCCCCACCCTCAAGCTCTTCCTCAATCGTCTCCTCACCTTGAGCGGCGCCAAAACGCTGTAACCTCTTAGTTCCCGGTTCTATACGATAAACTACCCGGTCAGAGACCCATGCAACAACTCTGTCTCCTAATCCTTACCGCCACCACCCTCCAGGCCCAATCCTCGGAGCTCTTCGAACTCTCAGTCCGCCCGGTCCTCCTGAAGTCCTGCATCCCCTGCCACGGCCCTGCGCAACAGTCCTCCTCGCTCCGACTCGACTCGCGCGAAGCCATGCTCAAAGGCGGCAATCGCGGCCCCGCTCTCATTCCGGGAGACCCTAACGCAAGCCTCATCGCCAAGTCCATCCGTCACGAAGACGACACTCTCAAAATGCCCGTCGGCGCCAAGCGTCTCAAAGATTCCGACATCGCCGCCATCGAAAAATGGATCACACTCGGCGCTCCCTGGCCCGTCACCGACACCACCAAAACCCCAATCAGTTCAGGCGATCCGCGCTACTACCCCAAACTCCTCCGCGAACATTGGGCCTTCCAGCCGGTTGTCGATCCCAAACTTCCCACGGTCCGCAACACCACTTGGTCCAATCAACCCATCGATCGCTTCATCCTCGCCGCCCTCGAAAACAAAAATCTCAACCCCTCAAAGACCACAGACCGTGCCACTCTCATCCGTCGTCTCAGCTACGTCCTCAACGGCCTCCCTCCCACTCCCCTGGAAGTTGATCTCTTCGTTCGCGATCAGTCTCCAAACGCCTACCGGCAAGTCATCGACCGTCTCCTCGCCACTCCGCAATTCGGCGAACACTGGGCCCGACACTGGATGGACATCATGCGCTTCGCCGAGACCTTCGGCAACGACTGGAACTACGAACTCCTCGGCGCTTCCCTTTATCGCGACTACCTCATCCGCGCCTTCAATAAAGACGTCCCCTACAGCCAGTTCATCCGCGAACACATCGCCGGCGACCTGCTTCCCAAGCCCCGCATCAATACCGAAGAAGGCATCAACGAATCAGAGATCGGCACCACTTCCTTCCGCCTCGGCGAACTCGGTCACGACGATTGCATTCGCTTCCGCCAGATCCGCACCGACGTCGTTGACAATCAGATCGACACTCTCGGCAAAGCCTTTCAGGGCCTCACCATCGCCTGCGCACGCTGTCACGATCACAAGCTCGACCCCATCCCCACCGCCGATTACTACGCTCTCTACGGCGTCCTCACTAGCTCGCGAATGATCACCCGCACCATCGATCTCGATGATGCAAACTCTGCCATCCGGCAGCGTCTCGCCGCCATGAAACCCGCGATCCGGACCGAACTGTCCCACCTCTGGCAACAGGAAGCAAAACTCATTCCCCGCTACCTCCTCGCCGCAGACCGCGCCTGGCGCAAGCTCCCTCCGCTCCCCTCCGACACCTCCGCTGAAATGTCACTCGATCGATTCCAGGCCTTACTCTCAGCGCTCGAAACTCCCAAGCCTAAACTCGAAGATCCTCTCTACCCCTGGATCCAGCTAGCCAAATCCCCCAACTCCTGGCAAGATCTCAAAGCCACCTACACCAAAGAATCGCAAGACCGCACCGCCTTCAACCGCGAACATTTCCGCCCCTTCGGAGACTTCACCAAAGACGGCTTCGGCGGCTGGACTGCCGACGGCAACGCCTCGCTCACCGCCCCCACAAACGACGGCGAATTCGCCATCGCTTCCACCGGCCCCAAAGCAATCAGCGGCATCTTCCCTGCCGGCCTCTACACCCACACCCTTTCAGAACGTCTCAACGCCGCACTCCGTTCCCCCCTCGTTCCCAAGAATAAGAAATTCGTCAGCCTTCTCCTCATGGGTGGCAAGCTCGGCGC
>JANXLY010000140.1 GCA_025354885.1 Acidobacteriota bacterium
CAAAGCAATCAGCGGCATCTTCCCTGCCGGCCTCTACACCCACACCCTTTCAGAACGTCTCAACGCCGCACTCCGTTCCCCCCTCGTTCCCAAGAATAAGAAATTCGTCAGCCTTCTCCTCATGGGTGGCAAGCTCGGCGCACGTCGCACCGTCCTTGACAATTGCATGCTTGGCGAAGACTACAAGATCCTCGATAAAGACACGCTCTCCTGGGTCAAGATTCCCAATCGCGACGATCAACCCGATCTCCCCTTTTATCTCGAACTCGCAACCAAAGCCGACAACACCCGCATCCCCGATCGACCCGGTCACACCAAAGCAACACCCGAGCAACTCGCCGCACCGCAATCCTACTTCGGTATCGCCCGCGCCGTCATCCACGACATCGACGAGTCTCCACGCGACGAACTCCATCAAGCCGCCCAGCTCTTTAGCGGCAACGCCCCCGCATCCCTCGAGCAACTCGCAGACCGCTACGCCGACATCGCAACCAGCGCCATCACTGCCTGGGAGCAAAACCGCGCCACCGCAACAGACGCTGCCTGGCTCTCATGGCTCATCGAAAACAAACTCCTCTCAACCGCCGCAAACGCAAGTCCAAAACTTCGCACTGCCATTGACGAATACCGCGCCATCGAATCACAAATCGCCACCCCCCGCGTGATCCAGGGCCTCG
Source organism: Acidobacteriota bacterium (assembly GCA_025354885.1). Classification (GTDB taxonomy): domain Bacteria; phylum Acidobacteriota; class Terriglobia; order Bryobacterales; family Bryobacteraceae; genus Bryobacter. Next base: position 678 of record JANXLY010000140.1, read on the forward strand.
CCGATCTCGACCCCGGCTACAACTTCCCCGTCCTCATCGGAGGCGATGCAGCCCGTCCCGGCAAGCTCACTCCCCGTGGCTTTCTCAGCCTCATCAACCCCGACAACAAGGTCAGCGCCTTCGGTAGCGGTCGCCTCGAGGTCGCCGACATGATCGCGAACTCAGCCAACCCGCTCACCGCACGCGTCATGGTCAATCGCATCTGGCAACACCTCTTTGGTCGCGGCATCGTCACCACTGCCGACAATCTCGGTGTCTATGGCGAACGCCCCTCTCATCCGGAACTCCTCGATCATCTGGCCACAAACTTCATGGCCAAAGGCTGGTCCATCAAGTCCCTCATCCGCGACATTGTTCTTTCCCAAACCTTTCAGCAGTCCAGCAACACCGCTTCACAATCCACGAGCCTCGATCCACTCAACACGCTCCTCTCCCAATATCCCGTGCATCGAATGGAAGCCGAATCCATCCGCGACACGCTACTCGCTGTCTCCGGACGTCTCGACCGCACTCTCTACGGCCCCAGCATCCAGCCCCGTCGCGATGAGCCCAGCGACTACCGCAAGCTCCACCAGGGCCCCCTCGATGGTGATGGCCGCCGCAGCATCTACATCAAGGTCACTCGTCACGAAGGCTCCCGCTTCCTCGATACTTTCGACTTCCCCAATCCCAACATCGCCCGAGGCAATCGCGACTTGAGCAACGTCCCTCCACAAGCCCTCGCTCTCCTCAACGATCCCTTTGTTCTCGATCAAGCCGCCGTCTGGGCCGCGAAACTAATCGAGCAGGAAACTCCCTCCGCAGAAGCCCGCATCGACCTCATGTTCCGCACCGCCCTCGGTCGCTTCCCCAATGATGCTGAGCGCACACGCTTCACTAGTCTCACCAAAGAGCTAGCCAGCCTCCACAAAGTTGAACCCGAAAAACTCCTCGCAAGCCAGCCCGTCTGGAAAGACCTCGCCCACGCGATCTTCAATCTCAAGGAGCTCATCTATGTCCGCTAAACTCTGCCCGGGCCGCCTCGCAAATCCGCTCACCCGTCGCGAAATTCTCTCCCGCGCCTCAAACGGTTTCGGCCTCATCGCTCTCAATTCACTCATGGCCGAGGCTGCCCCCACACTCCACTTCACGCCAAAAATCAAGAACGTCGTCTTTTGTTTTATGCCCGGCGGTGTCTCCCACGTCGATACCTTCGATCCCAAACCAAAACTCACCACCCTCAACGGCAAATCCTTCGATGGCTTCTACCAGGTCGGCGCGAAAAAAGAGACCAATCGCAAGTGGCTTCAGAGTCCCTGGGCCTTCTCGCAGCACGGCCAATCCGGCGCCTGGGTTAGCGAACTGTTCCCAAACGTCGCCACTCGCGTCGACGATCTCGCCATCGTCCGTTCCATGATCTCCGGCTTCCCGCTCCACCCTCGCGCCAACCTGCTCATGCACACCGGACGCAACGTTGGCGGCTACCCCAGCCTCGGTTCCTGGATCAACTATGCTCTCGGTAGCGAGAACAAAAACCTCCCGGGCTACGTCCTCCTCCACGGCGGCGCAGTCCCTCCTGGTGGTCTCGAAAACTTCTCCAACGGCTTCCTCTCTGCTTCTTATCAGGCCATGCCGATTCAGGCCGAAGGCAAAGCTGTCGCCAACATCGAACCCGCCGACAAAGCCACAGCCCTCCAGCGCGCCAAGCTCGACGTCGTCCTTGCCGAAGACCGTCAATTCCTCTCCACCATCGGCTCAAACGACGCCATCGATTCCGCCATTCGCAATTACGAAATGGCTTACAAGATGCAGTCCACCGTGCCAGATGTCTTAAATCTCGACAAAGAAACCGACGCCACTAAGAAGCTCTACGGCCTCGATGCCGCAGACAAAAACCAGCGCCTCTACGGTCTCCAGTGCTTGCGCGCCCGTCGTCTCATCGAATCAGGTGTTCGCTTTGTCGAGATTACCTGTCCCGAAGTTTACGGTGGTAACAACGGCACCTGGGATCAGCACGGCGAACTGAAGAAAGGCCACGAAGGCAACGCCCGCATCACCGACACCGGCGTCGCTGCGCTAATCACTGACCTCAAAGCCCGCGGACTCCTCAACGAAACCCTCATCGTCTGGGCCACCGAATTCGGCCGCACACCCCACTCCCCCATTGCCGATGGTCGCGACCATCACGAAACTGCCTTCACTGTCTGGCTCGCCGGTGGCGGCATCAAAGGCGGCACAGTCTATGGAGCCACCGACGATGTCGGCATGCACTCGGTCGAAGACGTCACAACGGTGCACGACTTACACGCAACGATTCTCAAACTCCTCGGCCTCGACCACAAAAAGCTCAACTACAAATTTGGGGGCCGCGACGTCAGTCTCACCGACGTCCACGGCCAGGTCATCAACAAAATCCTCACCTGATCTAACGCCTCACGCTACGCCCCTGTGCTTTGTACGTCTCAAGTAGCGCCCGCACCATAATTTCGTCGGTGCTACTTTAAAGACATGGTGGACACGGCGCTACTGGAAACCTTGGAACTGCTCACGCCTGCCGAGCAGAAGGCGATCCTTGCCATTGCCGAGTATCTGAAAAGTCGGCGTGCAGAGGCTGCCGACGCGCGAGTGCTAACCCATGCCCTGCTTGCGGAACTACCGGCGAGTGAGCCCCGCTTCGACACCCCCGACGAGGGCCTATCACCTGCCAGAAGGGCTGCCCGCCGCTTCATGCGCGAAAACCCTACACTGATGCACCTGTTGGCTCAATAGGTCGGCGTTGACGAACAACTACCTTACCCTCGACGACGTTCTGGGCATCCATCAGGACTCGATCGAAGCGTTTGGCGGCAGCCACGGCATTCGCGATCAAGGGGGGCTGGAAGCAGCGGTGATGCGACCGAAGAGTGGCTATTATCCCGACGTGATTTTAGAAGCCGCCGCGCTTTGGGAATCATTGTCGCAGAACCACCCCTTTATCGATGGCAACAAACGCACTGCAATTGCTTCGATGGCGGCGCATCTCGGCATGAACGGCTATTGGCTGCAGCCGGAACAGTTGGCAGCTTACCGCTTCATGATGGACTTGTATGAGTCAAGGCGATTCAGGATGCCAGAACTCGACTCTTGGCTCCGGGCACACGCGATCTCGGGCGTTTAGGCTAAACCTTTCGGAATTCTTCGCTCATCTGAACGTCGGCAGGACTTCGGTCCAAGATGACCTGCCCGAATTCAGCTTGGTCTCCGCCAGCGAGCCAACAAAGCTGTTTCGTGTTGACCGATCAAGCTTGAGACTCATCGCAAGGCTTCGCTGATCTCGATGTCGCGCTTCAAGACGTCGGTGAGAAGTTCGGACAGATCGCTTTGGACTGAAGCAGAACCCGGCCTGACCTCATAACGGAAGCGGGTTTGGTGCTGGATCGTGGAGTTGGATGTAATTCTCATCGCGGTAATACGCCCCAGTCGCCTAGGACGCGCTCTATTTATCGTCAAGAAACAATTTATTACGAATTGGCCTTGACAAATCAAGGATCGGTCTTATGCTTGAATTTCCGATCTCTGAAAACGCAGCGAAGTTGCGTCGGACAGGGATCCCATTAACTCTAGATAAATATGGCTACTGTCTTTGCCATGGAGATAAATACGATGCGCTTTCTCTTGGGTAAGTATTCCCTGTGGGTCATACTTACTGTATTCGGACGATCCGAATCAACTTTTGCGCAGGGCCTGGATGCAGTTCAGTCCAAAGCGAAACTTGCGGGCACCCTTCAGACAACTGACTATCTAGTCCCCCATATCTCCACCGTGCCGGCCAACGCTGGTAAGCGGGTTTCATTGTTCGTGCGAGAAAAGGTGCAAAGCCGCAAGATCGGCAAAGCGCCCGTGGTTTTGATGATTGCCGGGCAGACGGTATCAGCACTGCCTGCCTTCGATGTTCAGTTTGAAAACTATAGCTGGATGGAGTATCTGGCGAACGCTGGTTTTGACGTTTTTACGATGGATCTCACGGGCTATGGATTGAGCCCAAGGCCAATGATGGAAAACGCCTGTAACGCTGCTGCCGCTGACCAGCAGGGGCTACTCATCCCCAAAACGCTTGCTCAACCCTGTTCTGCGGCCTACCCTTCTCGCCTCACGACGAGTCAGACAGATTGGGACGAGATCGACGCGGTCGTCGATTATCTCCGCCTGCGTCGAGGCGTCGATAAGGTGCACTTGATCGGCTGGTCTATGGGAGGGCCCCGCGCGGGTGGCTATGCAGCGCGTCACCCGGAAAAAGTGGATAAGTTGTTCCTTTATGCTCCAATTTATGACCGACTGGAGCTATCGGGGCCTCCCGCAGTGCTTCCGGAAGCGGGGGTTCCTATTGCGATACGGACAATCTCCGGTTTCTACTCCACCTGGAACAATCAGGTAAAGTGTACAAATCAGTTCAACCCCAATATCCGCAATGTAATCCGATCGACCATGCTCGATTTCGATCCACTCGGCAGCATTTGGGGATCAGAAGAGTTGTGGCGAGCTCCATTTCAAAATACGCGATGGGGTTGGAATGCTCAGTTTGCCCGCCAGATCAAGGCGCCAACGTTGGTCATCTTGGGGGACCTCGACGCCACTGTACCTCCGGTGCAGGGCAACAATCTCTTCGCCGACCTTTCTTCGGTGCCCCAAAAAGTATTCGTGCACGTTGCCTGCACTGCGCACCAAATAGTGTGGGAAAACCAACATATGATTTTGCTGGAGGCATCGGTGGAGTGGCTGAAACAGGGTACGTACCAGGGTTATTTTAACGGAGCATTCGCGGTGGACGCGTTCGGACAGGTGCGTATAGATCAGTAGAAGTATGCAAAAACCATGCGATGGGTTCTGGACGACTGGGGATTATGTCCGGCAGGGCTCTTCCTTGAAATTTGCTTCCACACAAATCGAATTCAAGTAATTTCAGCTTCGCTGATTCTTTAGACACATTTGGAGGTAGTAATGAAACACATTTGTAAGTATATGTCTTCATCCTTGTTTGTTCTCGCTTGTTGTTCCCTCAGCCTTTCTGCATTCGCGCAGGATCAGGCTGCAGCTGCGGCGGACAAGGCTGGACGAGCGACTAACATCCAGACCACAGACTATCTGGTTCCCCACATTTCCACCGTGCCGGCCAACGCTGGTAAGCGAGTTGAGTTGTTCGTCCGGGAAAAAGTCAATAAAAAGGGCCGGGGTGCCCGGCCAGTAGTTTTAATGATTGGGGGTGCGACGGGCTCCGTTGTTCCGGTGTTTGATCTACAGTTTGAAAACTATAGCTGGATGGATCATTTGGCTGCCGCTGGGTTTGATGTGTTCGCAATGGATTTGACTGGCTACGGATTAAGCCCGCGACCGATGATGGACGACCCGTGCAACTATTCGACCGCAGAGCAGCAGCAATATCTCATCCCAAAGCAGCTGGCGAAGCCTTGCGCGCCTTCCTACCCGTTTCAGCTGACGACCATCCAGTCGGACTGGGATGACATTGACAGGGTGGTGGACTATCTCCGCCGGGTTCGAAACGTCGAGAAAGTGAGTCTTGTGGGGTATTCGCGAGGTGGCGCTCGTGCGGGAGGCTACACGGCCAAACATCCAGGGAAAGTGGATAAATTGTTTCTGCTTGCTCCCGGCCGCTATCTTCGACTAAGCCCAACTGACGCGCCAAACCCCTTGCCTAGGCCCGGAGTCCCCGGCACCCTGATAGGGGCGGCGGATCTTCATGATCTTTGGACTACGCAGGTGAAATGTCAGAGCCAAGTTACGCCGCGAATCCGCCAGGCGATCACCGAATCGGCCCTTGAGTTTGACCCGGTCGGAAGCAGTTGGGGAGCAGCAGGGGTGAGGCGCGCACCCGTTTGGAATAGCCCCGAGGGATTCCTTTATTGGGGCTGGAACGCGACGCTTGCCGGACAAGTGCGAGTTCCCACGCTTATCATCCGTGGTGATTCCGACTCACAGGTGCCTATCTCCGATCTAAGAGATCTTTTGGGCGACCTTCGCGGAGCGCCGCAGAAAGTTTTCATCGAGGTAAAATGCGCGTCGCATTATTTATTTTGGGAAAGCCAACACATGATTCTTCTCAACGCATCAGTCGAATGGCTTATGGATGGTACTTATGAAGGTAGATTCAATGGGAATTTCAGTGTTGATACAGGCGGAAACGTTAAACAGGAGCCTTAATATTTCGTGTGCCGATTGGTGGACTGCGCGACGGGGCGAATTCCAGACTGACCCATCTCGCATCTTCTCTGGCCCAAACCTGACCTTGGAATATGCATTGAGACTCTGCGGCACTTCTTGCAATCTGCCTGGCAATAAATAATAATTTTGCTTTCCGTGTCATCCTTTCGAACTACCTAACGCTTTACTTGATAGCACTGCCTACAGGTGGTAGAAGTATGTCGAATGCGATGCGGCTGCGCGCACAGCTGCACGAGCCGTAAATAAACAAGAAGAAAGCGTTTTTAAGAGATGAATCATATGTTGACAAGAAAACACTTGTGCCTGGCCGTTGCAGTTATCTGCCTCGCCCCCGTCACTGCTACCGTCCAGGCTCAAACTGCCCCTTCATTTTCATTACGGACCACGGATTACCTGGTGCCGCATATCTCGACCGTTCCCGCCAATGCCGGCAAGTATGTCGAGCTGTTTGTTCGGGAGAAAATCCAGAGGTCACCATCTGGGACGCGGCCAGCGGTTCTGATGATCCACGGTGCTGGAGCCTCTGCTGTACCGGTATTTGACTTGCAGTACGAGAACTACAGTTGGATGGAGTACCTTGCTAACAGCGGTCTCGATGTCTTCGCCATGGACTTGACCGGCTACGGCTTAAGCCCCCGCCCGATGATGGAAAACCCGTGCAACCTCTCGACGGCGCAGCAACAGCAATACCTGATCCCTTCGATTCTTTCGCAGCCCTGCGCACCAGCCTACCCTTACCAGCTCAACACGTTCAGGACTGAGTGGGACGAGATCGACCGAGTGATGGATTACATCCGGGATCTACGCGGAGTTGACAAAGTCCATCTCGTTGGCTGGTCGCGCGGTGGGATTCGCGCGGCGGGCTATGCGGGACTGCATCCAGAAAAAGTCGGCCGCCTCTTCCTGTTCGCGCCGGGCGACAACTCCGGCGGCGGCAGCTACCGCCGGGAAACCACCAATGATTCGCCTCAGCCGCTGCCCCTGGCGGGAGCACCGATGACAATCTCGAGCGCCGCAGCCGTCTTTGACGTCTGGAATGGCCAGATAGGGTGTCAGGACCAGTACAAACCCGGCATTCTCGACGCCATCAGTTGGACGCTCCTCGCCTTTGATCCGCTTGGGAGCACATGGGGACCCGACGGTGTCCGGAGAGCGCCTACTTTCAACTCCACGACGCCGAGTTGGGGGTTGACTAAAGAGATTGTCTCCAAAATCACTGCACCGACGTTGTTCATTCGGGGAACTCTCGATTCGCAAGTCGGACTTGCCCTGGTGCAGCCACTCTTTGATGACCTCACCGCAGTTCCGCAGAAGGCTTGGGTCAGCGTGGCTTGCGCTTCCCATTACCTGCTCTGGGAAAATCAGCATGAAGCGCTGCTTCGCGCATCGCGCGAGTGGCTGCTGAATGGAACCTACAACGGACAGCCGAATGGGAAATTCTCCGTCGATACGAAAGGGCAAGTTTTACGGGAGCAGTAAGCGGTGGCGAGCCCACCACGCGATGTGCTCGTGGTGGGGCCTTCCACCAACTTTCGACGGCAGGTTCAGCCATGTTGATTTCTGAAAACGGCAGCGATTCCAAGGAGTGAAGGTGAAAAATCATATCAGTTTTGTCTCCAATATTTTGGCCGACAAATGGCGGTTACCCGATGCGACAAGCGCGGTACTTCCTGAAATGAAGTGCTCTGGCTCCGGGGCCCGGATTCGCAGGACAAGGCCGCAACCAACAGTTCCCGGGCTTTTCACCGGGCTTGTGAGTTTGCTCGGTTTCATTCTGGCATTAGCGATCCCCGGCGACGCCCGCATCAAGCGGATTGAGATCACCCGCGTGGAATCACCAACATTTGGTGGGATGTCCTTCGGCGATGTGGGACAGTACGAGAAACTCGTTGGCCGCGCGTTTGGCGAAGTAGATCCCAACGACCCAGCGAATCGAGTTATTGCGGACATTGCACTGGCACCGCGGAATGCCAGGGGCCAGGTCGAGTATTCGACCGATCTCTATATCCTACGGCCAGTGAATAGCGCTGCGGGCAATCACAAGATTTTCTACGAGATTAACAACCGCGGCAGTGATTACTCTTTCGGCCTCCTAAACAGTTCTCCAGCGGCAGCAATCAATGATCCGACGACGGTTGCCGATGCCGGCAATGGCTTCCTGATGCGTCAGGGCTACACCATCGTTTTCAGCGGCTGGGATGCTGGCGTGTCTGCCGGGGGAGGCCGCCAGACGATTGAGGTCCCGCTCGCACGAAACACAGACGGATCCCCAATCGTTGGCCCGTCGATGGAGGAGTTCGTCATCGATAACAGCACGACTTTGGCGGCCGGCCTTACCTACCCGGCGGCCAACTTGGACAAATCGCAGTCCAGCCTTACTGTTCGTGAGCACTATGGCGACCCGCCGGTGCCCATTCCCTCAGAAGATTGGGAGTATGTCAACGTGAGTACGATTCGACTGCTTCCCTCTGGTAAGCAATTTCAGCAGGGGCGGCTGTACGAGTTTCAGTATCCTGCTACCGGCGCCAGCCTGATAGGGCTGGGATTTGCCGCAACTCGCGATCTTGCGACTTTTTTGCGCCGCGCAAAAGCTGACGAAGCCGGCCAACCAAATCCTCTTTCCGGAGATGTGCAATATGTGTACTCGTTCTGCTTCTCCCAACCCTGTCGATACATGCACGACTTCCTCAACCTCGGCTTTAATGCGGATGAACAAGGCCAGCGTGTCTTTGACGGTATCCTGAATTGGGTTGGAGGAGGCAGCGGCGGGTTTTTTAATTATCGATTTGGCCAGCCCGGACGAACCCACCGCCAGCATATCGGTCGCCACTATCCGGAGCGCCAGTTCCCGTTCGCGAACCAGGTCTTAACCGACTCAGTCACCGGAAAGACAGACGGTCGACTTCGTCGCTGCCTCGCCACCGCCACCTGTCCGAAGATCTTTGAGGCGAACTCGGCGAACGAGTACTGGGTAAAAGGCGGTTCGCTTCTTCACACGGATACTCAGGGTAATGATCTGCCCGATCCGCCGAATGTCCGCTACTATTTTTTCTCGAGTTTGCCACACAGCGCAGGGATAGGGCCGGTCGGACCGGGCATGTGCCAGCAGCCGAGAAACCCTCTCGTCGCCAACGCCGGTTTGAGGGCGCTGCTGGTGGCGCTGGATGAGTGGGTATCCAAGCAGCAGGAGCCCCCTCCGAGCCAAGTGCCACGAATCGCGGACGGAACGCTGGTTGCTGCTCTACCGCAGAGCGGAATCGGGTTTCCACGCATCCCGGGAGTGACCTACAACGGTCTCATGAGCACCGGGGATCTTCTCGACTTCGGCGCGGGCTTCGATCAGGGAATCCTGACGAAGCTACCGCCGGTTCTCCTCGGCTCACCCTATCCGACCTTTGTTCCAAAGACCGATGGCAATGGAAACGATATCGCTGGTATCCGCCTTCCAGAGCTTGCCACCCCCTTGGCGACTTACACGGGCTGGGGCACCCGAACGACGGCGTTTGCCGGAGACGACCTGTGCGACGCAGCAGGAGCCATGATCCGCCTCCCCACAACCCGGAGCGAAAAGGCCGCTACAGGTGATCCGCGATCCTCGCTGGAAGAGCTGTATGGGGACCACTGGGGATATGCGTTGCGAGTGGCAATCGCGGCCATGGAACTGTATCAGCAGAGGTTTTATTTGTGGGATGACGTGTACCGTGTTTTCAATGAAGCCGCGCTCAGTAACGTCCTTCTGGATCCGCGCTGACGGAGGCGTTTGGGCGAGACTTGCCGCGCTGCTGTACGCGGGCATTAAGTCTCTTCGGTCGGCCACTCAGAAGCAGTTGTTTCGCAGATCATCTTCTTAGTTGGCCCAAAACGGTCTTCAGGGAAAAAGCTCTCTCCTGGGTGTGCAGCCCGGGAGAGAGCCTCACACGTCCCGACACCGTATCAACCTCCAATCAAACTCTCCTGCTCCAATCCCTTCAGTTCCAACTCAAACAGGCCTATAATTCTGCTATGGGCCACAACACAAATCCGGAACCAAAGCGCAAAGAATCTCGCCGTACATGGATGGAGCGCATGCTCTCCCTCGGCGCAATCGCCCCCATCTTCCCCTTCCAGGCCGCCCTCGCCTCCTCCACCTCCAGCACAACTCCGCGCACCAAGTGGTCCATCCCCGGCCTCTTCCCCGGTCGCGTCGTAGAAGTCGAACACAGTGGCTCCATCATCAGCGGCGCATTCCAGCGAGAAGCCGTCCGCGACATGCTCCGTCGCGGCATGGTCGAACTCACGGGTGCCCCAGACTGGGTCGCCGCCTGGCGCATGTTCGTCCAACCAGGCGAAGTCATCGGCCTCAAGCTCAACCCCGTCTCCCGCCCCTACGTCATGTCCTCTCCTGAAACCGTCCAGGAGATCATCGTCTGTCTCGAAGCAGCCGGCATCAAACGCAAAGACATCGTAGTCTACGACCGCTACAAGCAGGAGTTCTATGAGGCTGGCTTTGACAAATGGCTGCCCGAAGGCGTCCGCGTCTCCTGGGCCGCCGACTATTACGACGACACCCAGCAGAAGATCGCCGGCTACGATATCAACCACTACATGGACATGCAGCTCACCCTGCCCGGCTACGATTTCAACAACGAAACCGCCCGCCGCAGCTACGCCTCCAAATTCATCACCACCCAAATCGACAAGCTGATCAACCTCCCCCTGCTCAAGCATCACCAGTCCGCCGGTCTCACCATCGCCCTCAAGAATCTCTCCCACGGCCTCGTCAATAACGTCAATCGCAGCCACTCCTCAGCAGAGCTCAACTCCTGCGGTCAGTTCATTCCAACTTCGGTTTCGATTCCTGCCATCCGCAACAAAACAGTCCTCAACATTTGCGACGCAGTGAAGGCCCTCTATCACGGCGGCCCCGGACTCAACCCGAAGAAGGTGAAGTACGTCTGGGAGCACAACCGCATGTTCTTCTCGACAGACCCTGTTGCGATGGACCGCATCGGATGGGATCATATCGACGCCAAGCGTGCCGCCATGGGCATGGATCCACTCGCCATCGCCCGCCGCGACGCCGACTCGGGCTTCGTCCGCATGCAACCCGAGCACGTCGACATTTCCGGCGCACTCGGCCTCGGCATCGCCGACCGCAAAAAGATCGATCTCAAGAAAATCAAGCTCGCCTGACACGTGGCTCACAGCCATTCCCGACTCAATCTGCGGCCGAATCAACAACATCCTCACTGCCGCGCCCTCTGCGGCGCTTCTCTCGCCCGCGCTTTCGGTGCCACAGGAGATCCGGTGACTTCAGATCCCCTCTGTACCACGTACCCCACTGGTCGAGACCGATTACTGACGCGCGCTGCTCAGTAGCAACTTCCGAGCCACATCCGTCAGAATGGAGAACGCTGATTGATGCAAGTAGGTCCTGGCAATATCCGAAGCGCACGGTCATCGCCAGGATGTCCATGCAGGTCGCCTGAAATTCATCGGGTTCATCGTCGCGAACATTTCGAAATCAAATCCTACTCCCGTAATGGCCCCCCAAAGTGCGCCTGCGGCAAACGTTGTTATGCCACGCCACATACCAGGGACAATCGCGAAAAAAGCACCCCATTCCACTTGAGCAAGGAACAGATGTGCAAAATCGGGTTCAGTCTTCATCACGGCAGCGCCTTCATCATGGCAGCGTCTTCATCACGGCAGCGTCTGCCCTGTTTGCCCGCATAAACGCATCAAGCAAATTTCCATAGATCGCAAAGCCTGGAAAGAACATCGTGACAGCGCCTGCATTCGTGGCAGCAAGGAACCTCTTTGTATCCATAAGTTCACCTCTTTTGATTGGCACTTCACCACGGACAACATCACAAGCCAGCTTCTGGCGACAGAGGACCTCTTGCCTCAGAGCCAGGATTCAGTCAAGCGTCTTCACAACGCTTGCCTCTCCCCAAATAGAAGCTGCAAAACCAGAGCGACCGGTCGATAAGAAACTCCAGATGCAAATAGGTCCAAATCAGCGTGGTCTTTCCAAACCAGCCAGACTCAAAACTCGACGGCTCGCAACTGTAATCTAAAAAAGTTGCATTTTAAATGCAACAAAAATTGACAA
>JANXLY010000165.1 GCA_025354885.1 Acidobacteriota bacterium
GCGACGGCGGATATTCCTCTGGCCTCTCCCGCCCAAAGCCAAAACTCAGTGCGCTATCTTCTGTCTAAGCGGCCCGGCAGATTGTCAATGTGTCACCCATCCTCCCGGTCTAATGCGTCAACCATCCTCCCGGTCGCACAAACTCAATTCTTAAATACCAACAATCTGGTGGCAATCGAAATGAGCAGTGCGCTAAGACGAGTGGTCAACGCGAGCCACTTGACTGTTGCGCAGATTGCTGAAATCTGTGGGAGGATTGATCTTCTCGAGCGACGGATTCTACGATGGATGCGCAGACTCGTTGTATGGGCGACACTGGTTTGCAGTCGCATATCCCGACCACGGGTTCTGCCGACCGACACCTGCCAGGTCGTGCTTTCCTTGGCGATATGACAGAACTTTAGCTCCTTAAACGCCATCGCGGGGCCGTTCAAAAGGGCAAACTCAACATTACGCCGTTAGCGAGGAGTCTACAAATAGGCAGTGCTTCGGAGTTGTACCTAATCCGCTCGGGACCAGTGAAGATGCGCTAATCAACAATAGTGAGATAATTCCGCATGTACGCGAGTGCGAGGGATGGCCGCGCCTTCTGTGCCCGCCCTGGCTTCGCTCCCACCCGGGAGATTGGCGAATGAAGGGAACAACGTTGCGAAGCGAGAACAACAAAAAGCGGAACTTGTCTCCAATACAGCAGGAACAACTACTAAAAGCCTTGCAGGTCCGTTTCGAGAGGAACGGGAACCGTCATCAAGGTCTGGAATGGGCGAAAGTGCAAACAAAGCTGGAAGCTCGCCCGGATAAGATTTGGTCGCTGAATGAAATGGAACGAACTGGGGGTGAACCCGACGTCGTCGGTTACGACAGAACGACCGGCGAATTCATTTTTTACGATTGTTCAGCGGAAAGTCCGGCTGGCCGCAGAAGCCTCTGTTATGACGATCAAGCGCTGGAGGCGCGAAAGCAAAACAAGCCGGCGAATAGTGCGCACGCCATGGCAATTGCCATGAGCGTCGATCTCCTGACGGAAGAACAGTATCGAGGATTGCAGAGGCTCGGAGACTTCGATACCAAAACGTCGAGCTGGATCGAAACACCTCCACGAATCAGAAAACTGGGCGGCGCCCTCTTTTGTGATCGCCGCTACGACACGATTTTCGTTTATCACAACGGCGCGGAGTCTTACTATGCCGCCCGCGCGTTTCGTGGCTCGCTGCGGGTCTAAGTCGCATGCACCCGCTCGCCAATCCGAAAAGTCATGTGGAATGCCATGGGCAATGGATAAGGACAAGAAGTCGCACAGTGCTCCGGAACCTTGTCGCCATCCGATGGACTTCGCCATCGATGCCCGGCTCTCGGTGCGTGCTCAGCCTTTCAATCTCCTGATCCGCGCTCGTTTTCAAATTGGCAATCCGGCGAGTTTCATCAAGTGGCGTTGCAATCCGAACTTGAGTTTGCTCGAACCGTGTATTGGGATGGAAAGACGAATGCTGACTCCAGGCTTTGAGTAAACGTGGTGGCTGCCATTTACCCGAAGTAGGGACCAGCCTTTGGATTCGATCAGTTTGGCCAGTTCTTTGCCCGAAACGGGTGTCACAGGGCGAGTTCGATCACCTGATCATCCATCTGGAGCAAAGGCTTCTCAACCTCGACGGACAGGCACCCTTCGATCGCCTCGCGGACATTGGCTTCGATCTCCTCCATCGTCTCGCCTTGGGTGGCACAGCCGGGTATCGAAGGAACCTCGGCCCAGAACCCTCCCTCCTCGGCTTTGTGGACAATCACACGGATTCTCATAGGTTCCCTTTAGTCTAATCCAGAGCACATTCTGCGGTCAGGACTCGATCTCCGCGATAGAACCCGATCAGTCGCACAGTGTCGCGCTATCCCGTGACTCCAGTACGCAACTTCGGCTCTGGGAACTCACGTTCCCACTCACGAACCGCTTGGAGCTATGTATTCCGCCGAAGCACTCCCGCCTGACCGATGCGAACTTTATCGTTGACAGAAAATTTAGAAGTATATTTCCCCTCGATTCAAGTACTTCCAAAATCCAGCCCATTTATGGTCACCAACCCCTGCTAGATTCTGAATCGAGAAAGAGCCCGTGAGCCGCAAGGCGTACGGGCTTTTTCCATCTCACAAATTAAAGGAAATGTCCCTATGCCGTCAGCCGCACAAATCGAAGCCAATCGCGCCATCGCGAAAAGCTCAACAGGTCCCATCACAACACAAGGCCGCGCAGTATCTTCCAGAAACTCAATGCGTCATGGCCTAAGCGCCATCCCCAACACCCTTTTCGCTTCAGACCCAGAAGCGCAAAACTACTTCGCGCTACACATCCAAAAACTGCGTAAAGAATGTCTCCCCGAAGGCACCCTCGAAGCAGAAGCCTTCCGCCGTTACGTCCATGCCACCTTCCAGATCAATCGCGCCCAGGACCGTTGGATAAACGAACCCAATCCCCCCAGGCGGTTCTCCCAAATGGAACGCTTCTTCACACTCAGTGCCCTTCGGGAACGCCGCGCCGACAAAGCCCTCAACAAACTACAGCGTGATCGTTTCGCCGACCTCGAAGTACAAGGTGAAATCTACGCTTACGGCAAAGAACTCACTTTCTCCAAAGTCCTCCCCAGCGCCAGCCTCATCGCGATCTCCCTGCTAGCCACAACCGAAGCAGCAAAACAGATCCCCCAAACAAAGCCAATTCAGGGCCCCAACGCCATCTAACACTCACTGACCAAACAAACCCAAACCCGGCCCAAGCGCCACCAGCTCTTCGAAAACTGAATCCGCCCCACAACCGGCACTCCAGGTGTCTCTGGCCGAATCACACTTCGGCCAGAGACAAATCCCCCTTAAACGGCCTTGAACTTCGACGCCTGCTCCGGCGTCATGCTCGGGTTCTTGAAGTCGATGCCCATATACTTCGTTAGCCGTGGAAACACTTCTGTATTCCTCACCAGACCTTCAAACGGCAAACTCCCGGGCCCGGTCGAAGTAATCAACGGGTATTCGCTCGTATGCGTCATCCCCGTATACGCTACACCATAGTAATTGCTCAACACCTGACCCAAAACTCCGAACGCCCGGTCCTGCAGCTTGTTGATCACAACACCCTTCTTGCCGTTTGCCGATGCAGCAACAAGTTCCGCCTCATCCGGCGTAATCACAATCCCACGTTGCGCTTCAATTACTTCGCGAATCCGTGCCCCACTTGGCTTGGTCCCGAACAGTCGGCCCAGTACATCAAAAGAACTCTTACCCTTGACAATCCGCTCAAAGCATTTTCCAGAATCCACATACTCCAGCCCCATCCCGTTCAGCCCGGGACTCGAATTCCCATGGTCACTCGTCGTAATCACTAGCGTATCGCTGTGCTTGGCTGCAAAATCAAGACACACCCCCAGCGCATCATCGTAAGCCAGTTGATCCCACAACTGCGACGCAATATCGTTGTTGTGCGCCGCATGGTCAATCCTCGCGCCCTCTACCTGGATAATAAAACCGTTCTTCGCTTCTCCCGCCAGCGCATCGAGCGTAAAACTCGTCATCTCCGCAAGCGTTGGTCCGTCACCGCGATCCATCGTATACGGTACATGGGAATCAGCAAACAAACCCAATATCGGCGCTGCCTTCTTTGCTGCCAGCATTTCCGCCTTGGTCTTCACCACCTGGTATCCGGCCTTTGCGTAATCCCCAGCCAGATCCATCTTGTCCTTGCGAATCTCTGGCAGAAAAAACCGCTGCCCTCCGCCCAGCACATAGTCCACTCGACCCTTATACTGCGGCGCAATCAGGTGCTCGTCATCTCGCTTGGCCTGCGATGCCCCAAATCCCGCCGGAGTCGCATGCGTTACCGTCGCCGTCGTCACTAGCGCCGTCTTCTTCCCTGCCTGCTTTGCTAACTGAAGAATTGGCGTCAACTTCGTACCGTCCGGCAATATGTTTACCGCTGCATTGAAAATCCTGCTCCCCGATCCCCATGCCGACGAAGAGCTCGAGGAATCCGTCACCGGAGAATTCAGAGCCGCAACATCCTGTATCCCGCGAGACGCCGTCATGTCGTTCATCATCGCCGCCCAGCGTGTCCCCTTCCCGCGGGCAATCTGCGAAAGGTATTCCCCCATCATCAATACGCTCGGGCTCATGCCGTCCGACACACAAAAAATGATATTCTTTGGCTGCCCTCCTTTAGCCCTCACTTGCGCAGAACTAAGCGCAGCCGAGCCACCAAAACCCAAAGGAAGAGAGAACATTTGACGTCGATCCATATCTTCTATTCTGCCTCAACTCCAAAACGAACCGACGTATCGAATATCATCAAAGGCAAAGTGAACCCGCAACCCACCAGGAACTGCACTCGCCGCACCATCCTCAGCCTGCCCTCGCTCGCTCTCTTAAAAGCTGCACCCGCCCTCCAGTTGGAGGCTCTTAAAATCATCACGCCTCCCGGCTCCCCTTTCTCCGGCTGGCCAACACTCACTCGACGCAGCAACGGCGAACTCCTCGTCGTTTATTCAGGCGGCCGCGAAGCACACGTCTGTCCCTTTGGCCGCGTAGAACTCATCCGCTCCCGCGACGAGGGCCGCACCTGGTCTCACCCCCAAATCATCCTCGACACACCTATCGATGATCGCGATGCCGGTATC
>JANXLY010000173.1 GCA_025354885.1 Acidobacteriota bacterium
GAAAAGTAAGCAATCCATTTGGAGTCTGGCGACCAGGCGAGATCGGACATGGCGTTCTCGAGGTTGGTAATCTGGGCCTCTTCGCTGGAATCCATCCAGCGCACAGTGATTTGCGGACGTCCGGATTTGGTGGAGATGTAGGCGAGGCGCTTGCCGTCGGGCGACCAGACGGCGGAGGAATCGCGATGCTTTCCCTGGGTGAGGGGACGATTGCCTTTGCCGTCGGCATCGACAATCCAGAGGTTGGTGTGGAAGGCGTCGACCATCTTGTCGGCCCATTCGAGCTGGTAGACGATGCGGGTTCCGTCAGGACTAATTCGCGGAGAGGCGACGTTGCGCCAATCCCAGAGAGTATCCGGACCAAGGAGCTCGGCGGAAAAACTACATAGGGCAACCAGAAGAAGCATCGAAAGGCGCATGAGGCAATTATGCGCGGCCCGTGCCAAACATGTCCAGTGACTTCAATCCGTTTTGCACGGCGTCGAGAGAGAGATTGGCATCGAGCTTGACGGTTGCAGCTTCCTGAGTGAGTTGCATCGCATCGAGAACGGCGAGGAGATCCTTCTGCTCGCCCTTCAAGGTCATGCGAAGGAGTCCGATGATTCCCCGCAGGCCATCGAGCAATTTTTTGGCATCGGCGTCGCTTGAACCTTCGGCTTCTGCGTGCAGCGCGGCTCCGGTACGGAGATCGAGATAGGCTTTTGCGCTCTTGAGCGAGAGGGGCAGACTGCGAAGACCGCCGATGCCTGCTTCGGGGATGGTGGGGCTGGTTGAAACAACGTAGAGATGCGATTCAGGGGGCAGAGTTTCTACCAACTGAAGCAAAGCCTGGGGGATCGTATTTTTCAGCTCACGACTGTCGATGATCGAGCGGAGGGCTGCGGCGCGACCGGCAACGGCAACACTGGAATTGAAGAAGGTGACCGCTTGTTCTTCGCGGCCGATGAGACTGAATCCTTTATAAGGAAGTTTCTGCGCGCCTTCTAATTTGAGCTCGGGTTCCAGGCCGGCGTTGGTGATGCCACCATCGACAAATTTGCCACGAATGAGCGTGACGCGATGCTTGCCGCCGGAGCAGAGGATGGCCTCATGAGCGCCGACGCTGAGATCGATGCCGGTCTGCTTTTTCAGTGAGTCGAGGGCACCTGTGCCCTGTGCGGGAAAGAACTTGTCCCAGGCTGGAGTTTTGCGCAAATTGTCGATACGGACGCCAATCAGCGTGGTTGTGTCATGAGGGATGAGGGGCGCCAAAGCGGGATCGACGCGCTGGTGGGTGATCTCCCGATTGCAGGCTGCCAGAAAGAAAGGTGCCAAAAGCAGCGTCCTCCTTGATAGAATCGCCTCCGTACAATGCGCATCGACTCTCATCAACATTATTGGAACCCCGATCTCCTTAAATATTCCTGGATGGCGCCGGCCCCTCATCCGTTGCGAAGAATTTATCTGCCGTCGGATCTTGAGCCGACGCTCACACAGAACACCTTTGATGGTAGCGTCGTTGTGCAGGCGGCCCAGGTGCCAGCGGAGGCAACGTGGCTGCTAAACCTGGCGTCGCAGCACAAATCGATTTTGGGAGTGGTGGCCTGGGTCGATCTCAAGGATGCCAATGTGGGCAAGATCTTGGACCAGTTGCAGAAGCATCCGAAGTTTGTTGGTGTGCGCCATCTGATTCACGATGAACCTGATGTGAGGTGGATGCTGCAGCCTGAGGTGATTCGTGGTTTGAAGGAACTGGAGCGGCGCAAGGTGCCGTATGACCTGCTGCTGCGGCCTCCGCATCTGCCTTATGTCCCTGCCCTGCTGGAGAAGCTTCCTGATTTGCGGATGGTGGTGGATCATATTGCCAAGCCGAACATCAAGGAGGGAATCTTTGATGGCTGGGCACAGGATATGGAACGCATTGCCAAGCATCCCAATTTGTACTGCAAGGTTTCTGGAATGATTACCGAGGCAGACCCCAAGAATTGGAAGTCTGAGCAACTGGCACCTTATGTGCAGCACGTGTTGAAGCTCTTTTCTTTTGACCGGCTGATGTTTGGTTCCGACTGGCCGGTTTGCACATTGGCCGGAACCTGGAAGGAAGTTCTGGCGGCATTTACACAGGCGCTGGGGCCACAGAATGCGGATGAGCGGGCCAAAATTCTGGGATCGACTGCTGCGAAGTTTTACGGTTTGAAGCTATAATCGGCTTCGAGGAACAACCCATGAAGAAACTTATTGTTAGTGTATTTGCCCTTGCCCTGGCTTCCTTTGCACAGGATATGAAGGAAAACCCGATCGCGGCTGTTGGCGCCGCACAGTACAAGTCTGTCGCTACAAACATTGCGAAGGCCATCGACAAGTTCCCCGCTGACAAGCTTGGATTTAAGTCGGTTGACGGAACCATGCCGGTCTCGGAATTTATTGGCCACGTAAGCGACGCAAATTATTTCTATTGCAGTGTGATCACTGGCGGTGCGAAGCGTGAAAGCGTTCGCAAGGAAACGAACAAGGAGAAACTGGCGGCAGCATGGAAGATTTCTTCGGAAGAGTGCACGAAGGCCTGGGCAATGACCACGGACAAGAGCCTTGGATCGATGATCAAGATGGGTAGCCGCGAAGTGCCTGCTGCTCAGCCCCTTATGTTGAACAGTGCACACACCTGGGAACACTATGGCAACCTTGTGACGCTGCTGCGTATGAACGGCATGGTGCCGCCCTCATCCGAAGGTCGTTAATGCCGAGCCTGGCTCAAATCTCGCGGGGACAGTTTTTGCTGTCCCCGTTTGCTTTTGCAGCTGCGAAAGCAAAGCCGAAGATTGTTTTTGTATGCGGGGATCATGAGTATTCCGGCGAGAGTACACTACCGCTTTTAGCGAAAGAACTGGAAGCCCGATATGGGTTTGCAACCGAGGTTAGGAAGAGTTCGCCAGACCAGAATTCCGAGACGAACATTCCCGGGCTGGATGTTCTTGCGAGTGCGGACCTGGCGGTGTTTTGCCTGCGTTGGAGAAGGCTTCCTGCAGAACAACTGGCACCGATTGAGGCCTATCTGAAGTCGGGCAAACCGATCCTTGGGATTCGAACGACATCGCACGCTTTTAATTACCCGAAGGGTGACCCGCTTGCGGAATGGAACCGCTGGGGACCGGATGTATTTGGCGCGCCGCCTGGCTGGAACGTTGAGGGGCACACGCACTACGGGCATCTCGCGACCACGAAGGTGAGCTTGAACCCGGCGGCGATTCAGGACCCGATCCTCAAGGGTGTGAGTGGGGATTTTGTTGCGCCGTCGTGGCTCTACAATGTGCTGCCGAAGTATCCGCCTGCGGATGCGAAAATTCTACTTTTTGGAGATGCCATCAACCCGAACAAGCCGGCGGTGCGCAATCCGATTGCGTGGACATGGCGAAACCAATACGGAGCAAAGTCGTTTTACACGAGCCTCGGTCATCCGGGGGATTTTGCGCTTGAGCCGTTTCAGCGGCTGTTGGTGAATGCGATCTTCTGGCAGCTTGGGGTTAAGCAGCCAAAAAGGTGGGCCGGGCCGATGAAAATTGACGTGCCTTATCGCGGCATCGTGAAATCGTAGCAGGCATGCTGCGATCTCTGTCAGTTGATGCGGAGGAACTGCTGCATCAGCCGCACGAGCTGTTTCTCGACAGCCTGGAGTTGCGTGGTTTCAACGCAGTGCATCTTCTTGTTCCGAATATGGAACAAGATTCGATTTATCTTGAGTTTCTTGCTGTGGCGCTGCGACGCAAGTTTGCAGTGCATGCGCGTGTGGAGTTGATGAGACAAGGGCGGGATCGAGATATCGCACCAGTGAATGCAGTTGGCCAATGGCTGGACGGTTACGAATGTCCCTCGCAACCGCAGGCGCAAGAGCATTGTCTTGCTTATTGTGAGCAAGTGGCGAAGAGGTATCCGTGGGCTGGCATGGAGATTGTAGGACTTGGATTCAGAAGTTTTGGGGTAATCGATGAGCAAGGACCTGAGCTTCATTTCTACAAGAGCATCTGCTTTTGTTCCGCGTGCCAGTATGGCTATGGCGCAGCTGGGGCGATCCTCGAACACGTAGCTCGGGAAGTGATGGAGGAGCAGTCTGCAGGGGTCGCCAAGCATCCAAGCGTCGACACGATGCTGTTGTGGAGACGCAGTGTGCAGTACGGAATCCTGCGGCAAATACGCGATGCAGTTTCGATTCCGTTGTGCCTTCGGACCATGGCAGATTTGAGACATACCGGAGACGAAAGTTCGCTGACCTTTGAAGAATCGAAAGGACTGGTGGCCGCATGCTCGGTTCCACTTTCGTCTGGTGATGCAAGCGAAGTTACGCGGCTAGCGGGCCTCGCTCGCCCCATGCCGATTTATTGCTGCCTCTTGCCGAATGAGCCGATTGAAATCTCGCAGCAACTCATGTTCGCTGGCTGCATACAATGAAGGTTGAAGGCAAAGTGTTGACTATGCCACTAAAGGGAATTCTCTGGCTTTCGTTTTACTTCGTGCTGATCCTGCTGCCGTTGGGAGTGGCGGCGGTGTGGCCGGGAGCAGCTGCTGGACGGCCTTACCTGATGCAGTTTGGCGTGGCTTGCGGATTTGTCGCCTTTACGATTTTCGGCTTTGAATTTTCGTTGATCTCAAAGATGCATTCGGTTGCGAGCGCGTTTGGCATGGATGCATTGCTCCGGTTCCATCGTTGGATGGGTATTTGGGCAACGGTTCTTGTGCTCGTTCACGCGGCAGCTTTGCTTGCTAACGGATTTCCGCTCGATTGGGTGAATCCGCTAAGCCCCGACACGACCTGGGCGATGCGCTGGGGATTGATTGCGGTGATCGCGTTGCTGCTGCTTGTGATCCTCTCGCTGGCACGGAAGCAGTTGAGAATCGCGTACGAGTGGTGGCAATGGTCGCACAGCATTCTGGCCAAACTGCTTGTATTAGGGGCATTGGCACATCTAGTGATGTTTGGTGGTTTTTCTTCGGAAAAGCCAATGAGAATTCTACTTGCCGCATACAGCGCTTTTATCTTTGGAATTTCAATTTACTTCCAGATTCTGAAGCCCATTCGAATGTGGTCCCGCCCCTGGGAAGTGGTTGAGAATCATAAGGACTCAGCCGACACACACACGCTCTGGTTGAAGCCGATTCACCATGAAGGATTTGTTTTTTCGCCTGGGCAATTCGCCTGGTTGAGCAGTGGCAAAACTCCCTTTCATAAAGACAGGCACCCCATTTCGATGTCGTCGCCTGCGAGCAGCGAATTGAGCCGGGCAATTGGGTTTACGATCAAGGATCTTGGAGACTGGTCCGGCAAGATTGTGCCCAAGATCGAGGTGGGAAGCAAAGTGTGGGTGGATGGTCCTTACGGTGTTTTCACACCGGATCGTGAGCAGGGTCCAGGCTATGTCCTGATCGGTGGAGGAGTTGGAATTACGCCGCTGTATTCCATGTGTCAGACCTTTGCCGAGCGTCGTGATTCTCGCCCAGTCTATTTCTTTTATGGAAGCAAGAATGTTGAGAGCCTTCGCTTTCGGTCAGAACTGAACGAATTGCAAGGGAGAATGAATCTCACGATGATTTACGCTTTAGAATCGCCGGCCGGCGAGTGGGGCGGCGAGACTGGATACATCACGGCAGAAATGATTAAAAAACATGTGCCTCCCGAATATGCCAGCTACCAGTATTTTGTTTGTGGGCCTGGCCCGATGATGGATTCCATCGAGCAAATCCTGCCCAAACTGGGCATCACAAGAAGCAAGATTCACACGGAGCGATTCGTGATGGTTTAGTTATTTCCCCTTGAGTGGGGTCTTCTTTGCCGGGATCAGTTTTGTTTCTGTACGAAGCTCGAAGTTGCTGGCAGTGAGCCCGGAATTGATTTGCACATTCTCGGAATATAGTTCGAGATTGCGCTCGCCGTTGCGACTTCTCGTGATTGCCCAGGGCCACATCACGCCCTGTGTCTGGCGGTATTTGGCGTAGCGGGTATCCTGCTCGTCCCAGCCCCTGTCTTTCAGGTTCTGACGCTTGAAGTAGCCACGCACCGGCAATTTCGTAGCAGCATTCAGGTAGATTGCTACTTCGCGATTTTCGGAGTCGGTGACGTCTACGATTTCAACAGACTGGTTATCGAATACTTCCTGAGCACGGCGCTCAAAGATCATGCCGTTTTCTTCTACACGGCAACGGAGAATGTACATTACGTTGCGGAGAACGGATTCTTCCCAGTTCTTGATTAATTCTTCAGGTAGAAGCGTCGCGCCTTTGTAAGAAACATCCCACCCCTTGCCATTGGCGCCGAAGATTACGTAGAAGTCCTGCTTTTTGCCGAAGACCTGCTTGTCCCGCTGCTTGACTCCGGTAGCAGCATCGTCGTAAAAAGTCTCGAAGCGACCAACGTCGAGGCCGCTCAAACGCTCGCGATGGTAGCTGAAGGCGCGGCCTTCTTCAATGCGATCACGCATACCGAGAAACTTTGCGCCACCAAGGGCCTGCTGGGCTTCGGCGATCAGCTTGCGGCCCTTTTCCTGAATGGTCTGCGCCCGCACAAAGGCAGGCGCAACACCAATCAAACCACTCTTAATTAAATCTCTGCGTGTCATTCCCTGCTACTCATAGCGGCTACAGTGAGGCCGGTGTTCAACTTCCAATCCGTTACGGTTTGTATTGATACCTGCCCGTTCTGGCTGATTTTCAACTGCATTGGCAATTGGATCCCGCTCACTTCCCGGAATCCAGCGTAGGCGACCTCGGCACTGACACCGCCTTCTGTAAATGCAAGTTTGGAAGGTAGCATCGTCTTGGGATCAAAGAAGAAATGCAGCACCGAGCCGCTCTCATCTTTCAGTTCCAGTTCACCGTCTCTCACCAGATTGACGGCGCGGCCTTTCACTTCGTTGCTTTGCAAAATGGCAAAATAATCGCGCTGCAATTGCCCTCTTACCTGAGCAGCAAAAGGACCAGCCAGTGGCTGCTCCCCTTGCGGGGCCTTGAGGAATCCTTTTTCGCCATCAAAGAAAGCGATGATTTTCCCGAAAGGCAGTTCATTCACCTGGCGGAACACCATTGGCTTTAACCAGAAGTTGGTTTGCTTGACGTTCACTTTGTTGCCGCCCATGTTGAGTTCACTGGTGATGCTCTGGACGTAGTCGTTTACTCCGGCGATTTTGTCTTTGCCACCGACAGCAGCAGCGACCTTATCCATAGCCAATCTGCCCGCAGCCAGCGTAGTGGCATCGGCCTTTGCAGCTTCTGCCTTGGGTTGGGGGATGGTGATGTCGAGGTTCTTTACTGCACCGAGGGACTTCAACTTGTCGGTGAATTTAGCCGCCGGGCCAACGGCGACGATCGTGAATTCTTCAGGCTTGATGTGTTGCTTTGCGACACGCAGGATGTCCTGGGCCGTCACCTTTGACACCGCGTCTTTGTACTGATTGATGAAGTCCTGGGGGTAACCGTAATACTGATAATTCATCATGCGGTTGAGGGTCTGCACCGGGGAAGCGAAGCTGAACACGAAAGTGTTTTCGACACGCTGTTTGGCGGCTGCAAGTTCGGTTGGCCCGACCAGTTCTTCGCGCATTCGCTTCACTTCTTTCAAAGACTCGGCGATGGCCTGTTCAGTAGTCGAAGCATTCGTGCTGCCACTGATCGTAAAGGTGCCCTCGTGCAAATAGTCGGCCGACCAGCTACTTGAGATTCCGTAAACGAGACTCTTGTCGCTACGGATGCTCTGCATCAGGCGGCTTGAAAAAGTGCCTGCGCCACCGAGGATGTTGGACATAACGGTGAGGGCGGCGTAGTCCTTGTCATTGAGCTTGCCACCGAGGTGGCCGATGGTAAAGAAGGTCTGTTCGCTGTCGGGCTTATCGGCCACGTAGAGACCAGCGACTTTCTGACGCGTGACCGTTGGAAAGGCTGGCGCAGCAGGCTGTTGCGTTGTCCAGGAAGCGAAGAGTTTTTCCAGTTTTGCTTTTACATCAGCTGTGTTGATATCCCCATAGACAGAGAGCATGGCATTGGCGGGGAAGAAATAACGTTCGTGGAAAGCCACGAGATCGGCACGTTTGATGTTGTCGATCGTTGCGTATTCTTCGTTGTCACCAAAGGGTGTGTCTTTGCCGTAAAGAAGATTCGTAAACTCGCGGTCCCGTATGGGTTCGGGGCTGTCATTGCGACGCGAAATTCCGCTGCGCGCCTGGGTGAGGATGAGGTCGAGACGGTCTTGCGAGAAGGCAGGCTCAGTGACAACTTCCTTCAAGAGATCGAGCACCTCGTCCAGATTTTCCTTGAGGCAATTGAAGCCGACACTGCCGCTCTCGTTGCCAATGCCGCCTTCGATGCTGGCAGCCATTGATTCGAGTTTGGCGTTCAAGTCGTCGGCTTTGCGTTGCTTTGTACCACCGGTGCGCATCACCTGGCCGACAATCGATGCGAGACCGGCTTTGCTGGCTGGCTCAAGCAATGCGCCTGTGCGGATGCGCAGCGAGCCGCTGGCAAGGGGCAACTCGTGATTTTCGAGGATCATCACCTTGAGTCCATTTGGAAGCGTGAACTGCTCCACTTTGGGAAGCTGCACGGCCTTGAGGGGAGGGAACTTTAGGGTCTGATAGACAGGAAGGACAGCAGGAGCTTTCGCTGGAGTCGCAGGCTTTTGCTGCGCGAAAGAGATGGTTGCGATCAGGCTGATGAATAGAACTGTTTTCATGTTGGTGAGACTCCTACTGCTTTGCCGACTGAGAAGGTTGCGCAGTCATTGCGACGGTGCGATTTTTTGCGATCAGGTATTTGTTAGCGGCCTGCATTACGTCATCGGCGCTAACTTTGTCGAGGTCGTCAAGCTGAGTGAAGATCATTCTCCAGTTGCCGAACATCGCTTTGGTGGTCACCAGATTCTGAGCCATGCCGCTGTTGGAATCGAGGCTGCGGATCAACTGGGCGCGCAGTTGGGTCTTCACCCGTTTCAACTGTTCGTCGCTTATTTTTTCTTTCTTCAGCCGCTCAAAAATCTCGTAGGCGGCCTTCTCGCAATCTTCAGTGGTCTTACCGGCGTTGGGTACGAGGAAGACCAGCATCAGATTTTCGCGCCGACCACCGGGGAAACTCGCAATCGCCTGGGCGGCGAGAGCAATTTTCTTGTCCTGCACAAGTTCCTTGTTTAAGAGACTCGTGCGGCCGCTGCTGAGCAGTGTCGTCAATACGTCAAAGAGTGTGTCGGCCTTATCCAGAACATTCGGACGCTTGTAGCCGATGGCAACAACGGGCTGCGAGGGACTCTCAACGATGAGTCTTTTTTCGCCTTGCTGTTCGTTCTCTTTGGTCATGATCCCCGTGGGCTTGGGACCGCCGGTCATCTTTGCAAAATACTTTTCGGCCAGCTTTTTTACTTCTACCGGATCAACATCTCCCGAGACGCCGATCACGATGTTTGAAGGGACATAGTAGATCTTGCGGAAGGCCTGGGCGTCGGCAAATCGATAGCTCTCAATGTCACTCGGGACCCCAGCTGGATGGGTGCGATAAGGATTTGTGGAAAAGGCAACCGTGAGCATCTCATAAACGAGACGGCCCGTCGGATCTGATTCGACGCGCTGCCGATATTCTTCACGAATCACGCCGCGCTCATTGTAGAACTCGCGGTAAACCGGATTGATAAAGCGGTCGCTTTCCATAGCGAACCAGAGCTCCAGCTTGTTGGCAGGAAGACTCATGATGTAGGCCGTCTCATCGAGACTGGTAAAGGCGTTGAGGCCGACGGCTCCATTTTCTTCGAGTACCTTGGTGAAGCGTTCCTTGTCGACAAAACCGTTTGCCTTCTCAATCGCTTTCTTGAGACCCTCTTCGAGTTTCTTGATCTTTTCGGGGTTGGATTCAGAAGCAAGGTTGCGTTCAGCGGTCAAAGCATCATATGCGGCCTCGACGGCGGCCATTGCCTTGAGTTCTTCTGGCAGGTTCAGGGAACCAACGGTAGTTGTGCCCTTGAAAGCCATGTGTTCAAACATGTGGGCGAGGCCCGACTGACCCTTGGGGTCGTCGGCAGATCCAGCATTAATGCGACTGAAGAAGCTTACAACCGGGGCCTGGTGACGTTCATAAACGAGGAAAGTTATGCCATTGGCCAGCTTGAATTCAGTGACGCGCTTCTCAATATCGGCCAAGTTCTGGCCTAACATCGCCGCGGGAATCAGCGCCGCGAGCGCAAAGATAATTCTCTTCATAAGGGGGTGTCTTCAGTATGCCATGCGCGCTAAGATCACTTGTTAGCCGGAAGCATGCTACAAAACACTACACAAATTCGCGTTCGTTACGCAGAGACAGACCAGATGGGGGTTGTTTATCACGCCAACTATGTAGTTTGGATGGAGGTGGGCAGGGTAGAGGCGATGCGTTCGGCTGGACTCAATTACGCCGAGATGGAGCGTGAAGGCATTCGAGTGGCTGTCATCGGGGTCGAGCTCGACTATAAAGCTGCGGCTCGTTATGACGACCTGGTGGATGTGCGGGCCAGCGTGGTTGAGGTGCAGAGCAGAATGATGCGAATTGAATACGAGATTCGCAGGGCCAGCGACCAGCAGTTGCTCGCGGTAGGAGCGACCCGCCATTTGTTCCTCAATTTTGATATGAAGCCGATTCGCTGCCCTGCCAAGTATCACGATGTGCTGAGTGGCAAGTCGACGGCGGAAATTTAGGCTGTACGTGCGTAAGCTGTCTTTGCTGGTTCTGTTGGCGAGTGGGCTCAGTGCGGCGCCCGTTGAATTGAAGAGCATATTCTCAGGACGAAGCGGGGCGGCGCTGCTTTTCGATCTCAAGGAAAACACGCTCATTTCCACATGGAATGATCGGCGTGCAAAGACTACAGTGTTGCAGCCGGGGTCGGTGCTCAAGCCGTTCACGCTCGCTGCCTATATTGAAGCGGGCCTCTACAAGAAGTCCTTGAAAGCACCTGAAGCACTGGCCTATTCTTCAAACGAGTACTTCGAGAAATTGGCCGCGCGCATGGAGCCTGCTGATCTGGAGCGCGGTTACGCACGATTTGGACTTAACTACAGAGCGCCTACGCTCACACTTGCTGCGTTGCTTGAGGCGACGAAACGCCTGGTTGCACGGCATCACGAAGAGCGGTTGCGCCCGGTCTTCGAGGGGCTTGAGGAGGCGGTTAGTTATGGCACTGCGAGACTGGCCGGAATTCCACTTACAAGAGTTGCCGGGAAAACCGGCACGACCAGTTCGTCGGCACTTTTCTTCGGATATGCTCCTGCGGATAAACCCCGCTATCTGTTGCTGATTCATCTCGACTCGGGCTCTGGAGGGGGTGACGCAGCACCTTTTGCAGCAAAGATTTTCGCGAAACTTTTCAAGACAGCCAGCTCCGAATTCGATTCGCAATCGATCAGTGTTCGTCTGTTCTGGCAGAACCCACCCGCCAGCCTGAACCTCAAGCCCGGCAAATATCCCGCAGGCACCAGGATCGAAGCAAACACCAGCCAGCTCAACGCGCCTGGGCCATTGACAGTTGAATTGAAGAACAATGCTTACCTGCTCACCACGCAGGTTCCGCTGGAGAATTACGTCTCAGCTGTGTTGCACGGCGAAGCAGGGGGCTTTGTCCATCAGGAGTCACGAAAAGCAATGGCGATCGCTGCGCGCACCTATGCGGTTCGCTTTCGCAGCCGGCATTCGGAAGAAGGCTTCGATTTTTGTGACACCACACATTGCCAGGATGCCCGATTCCTGCTGAACGAGAGGAAGGAACTTCGCGACGCTGTTGAGGCTACGAGCGCGGAGCTGCTATGGCACCAGGGGAAACCCGCCGCAACTTACTATCATGCGGATTCTGGTGGCTGGCTTGAGGCCGCAAGCGATGCTCCTTACCTGAGCCAGCGCAAGGACAATTGGTGGCAGGATAGTCCGGAATCGCGGTGGACCTGGACGGTAAAGCTAACGGAGCTCGCACAGGCGCTCAATCTTACGCTCATCACGCGAAACTTCCGTGTAAGTTCGCGAGAGGTCTCGGGGCGCGCTCGGGGACTCGATGTCTTTGGCCATCCTGCGGAGGCTGCCGCGTTCCGCATGCTGGTAGGTCGGACGCTGGGGTGGGACAAGATGCCATCCAGGATGTTTGAAGTCACTCGATCAGGGCAGCAACTGGTATTTCTGGGCAAGGGAAAAGGGCACGGCATCGGACTACCGCAGTCGAGCGCCGAGCGAATGGCCGCCAGTGGCAAAACGCACAGTGAGATTCTTTCGGAGTATTTTCCGGGCACGAAAATTGGAATTACGGCCAGTGGACTTAGTTGGAGCTCAGTTCGCTCCACCCGCATCAGTTTGTTTACGACCAATGCCGCGAAGGACAAGGCGCTACTCGCGCTGGCTGAAAAGGAACTACTGGTGCTTGAAGGACTGACGCGGCTTAAGGTGGATCCTTCGATACGGATCTACCCGAGTCGAGAAGCTTTTCGCGATGTAACTGGGATTCTTGATCCCGTTCACGGCGCTACCAGGGGGCGACAGATCCAACTGCCGCCGAACCCTGCCATCGCTACACTCCGCCATGAGATGCTGCACGCCATTCTTGAGTCGAACACGAATGCGACGCATCCTGACTGGTTTCGGGAAGGCTTGGTACAGGCGTTGCTCAACGAGAAGAGCGTGGCAGGAACCCGGGTAGCAGCACTGATTCAACGGGACGGAAAAGCTAAGATCCTGGCGGTCTGGGCTGGCTCGGAATCCATGCCCTGGTAATCAGACTTGATATATTGGGGCAACTATGAGGTTTATCCAGTCTTCGCTTTTCGTCCTGCTTTTCGTATGCGCGATCATCGCGTCAGCCCAAGATCCCCGAGGTAGCATTCTTGGTCGGGTCACAGATTCTTCGGGCAGCCCCTTGCCCAGCGCCAATGTCAAAATCACCAATGTGGATACTGGCCTGACGGTCACCACTGCCACAAATAGCGAGGGCAATTACCGTGCACCCTATCTGAATCCCGGTGGCTACAACGTAGAAGTGGAGGCAGCTGGATTTTCAAAAATTCTGAGCCGCGACGTGAAAGTGCGGACCACCGAAACAGTCACTTTCGACATTGAAATGAAGGTCGGCCAAGTGAGTGAATCGGTAGAAGTGCGTGCGGAAACGCCACTGCTGAATTCGGCCGACGTTACGCTAGGGCAAGTAATTGACCAACGGCGTATTGAAGAACTGCCTCTCTTTGCAGGCAACGCAATGGATCTGGTGCATCTTGCACCGGGCACTGTGAATGGAACGAATCTTCGACTGCGCAAGGCACCGTTCAACTCCGCTCCCAGTTCCTTTGGGACCAACGGCACGGGCAATAACAACAATGACTTTACGATCGACGGTGTGGTGAATGTGTACTCGGATGGCACCGCTCCCCGAGTCGCTTTCTCGCCACCTCAGACTTCAATCGCAGAGTTTAAGGTTCAGACGGCAGCCTTTGATGCCTCGGCTGGATTCTCACTCGGATCCAACGTAAACGTCACGACGAAATCAGGAGCCAATCAGCTGCATGGGGAATTTCACGAATGGTTCCGCCACTCCAAACTTGATGCCCCGACTATCTTCCAGAACCGCACCGGCCAGAAGCTCCCGCTCTATCAGGACAATCGCTTTGGTGCTTCGGCGGGTGGACCGCTTTCGATCCCCAAAGTGTATTCGGGAAAGAATCGCACCTTCTTCTTCTATGCCTTTGAAGCGAATCTTTTCGGTGACCCCAACGGCAGCCAGACCGTTACGACGCCAACGGCAGAGATGCGACGCGGCGATCTCTCGCCGCTGCTTCGCCTGAGCGCCAACAACCAGGTCTACGACCCGTTCTCGACTACGGCCATCGCCGGTGGCCGCTTTCAGCGCACCCCGATACCGGGCAATCTCATCCCGACTTCGCGACTTGACCCTGTCTCGCAAAAATTGCTCCAGGCCTTCCCCGCCCCCAACCAGGCTGGAACAGCAGACTTCCGACAGAATTTCTTTCTGGCCACAAAAGCCCTTGAAACTTACTGGACGAACATCGGCCGTATTGACCACTCCTTCTCGGAAAACCACCGCATTTTCGTGCGCCTCCACCGAGACTACTGGCAGGAAGACAAGAACAGATATTTTGGCCCTGACAACATCAGCGGTGTCATTCTCAATCGCATCAATCGCGGTGCTGCATTTGACGATGTATACGTCATTAACCCCAGCATTTTGCTGAACGTTCGTTATGGTCTCACCCAGCAGGAATTCCCTGAGAAACGCGTTTCACAAGGATTTGATCTTGCAAGCCTTGGCTTCAATTCCAGCCTGGTCAACTCTGTTGACAAGAGCACAGCAACTTTCCCTCGCCTCAATGTTGCCCCCTGGTCTGCTGCTTCTAATTGGGAGTCTGGCGACGGAACAACCGCGTCGCTCATTCACAATTTGAACTCCACCCTCACATGGAACAAGGGCAAGCACAACCTTCGCTTTGGATTTGACTGGCGCAACCTGCGGGAGAATCGCAACCGCTACCCCAATGGGACTTCGCCAGATTTCACATTCAATTCGACCTACACACGCGGCCCGCTTGACACGGCGGCAGCACCGCAGGTGGGAGGAGAAATCGCATCGTTTCTACTCGGCGTGCCTGCCGGAAACATGGGCGTCAACGCATCGTATGCTGAGAGAAATTCCATCTATGGCTTTTATGTACAGGACGACTTCAAACTTTCGCGCAAGTTGACATTGAATCTTGGCCTGCGTTACGAAGTGGAATCGGCCACGACAGAACGCTACAACCGTGCCATCCGCAATTTCGACAGCACGACGGCCAGTCCGATTGAAGCGCTAGCGCGCTCGCAGTATGCTGCTGCACCAATTCCCGAGTTACCCGCCAGCCAGTTTCGCGTGCTTGGCGGACTCACATTTACCAACGCCAATGGCAACCCACGCGGGTATTGGGATACTGGGAAGCTAAACTTCATGCCGCGTTTTGGCTTGGCATATCAGTTTGATCCGAAAACCGTGATCCGCGCCGGATTTGGCCTTTACACGGCGCCGCTCGGCACGCTTTACACCAATACGGAGCCGGCGGGCTTCAGCCTTAATACCCCGATCCAGCCCTCACTCGACAACGGACTGACCTACCCTGCAACAATGGCCAACCCGTTTCCGACAGGACTCACACAGCCGGCAGGAGTCGCTGGCGGGCTGCTTACCAACATCGGTCAGGCCGTAAACGCTTTTCCAGCGGCACGCAAGAATCCTTATGCCCAACGATGGAGTCTGGGTTTTCAACGCACGGTGTTCGGTGGATTCCTCCTTGAAGCATCTTATGTTGGCAACCGCACTACCCGCATCAACGTTCTGCGTAACCTCAACTTCCTGCCAGCACAATACCTCTCCACCAGCCCAGTGCGAGACCAGACCACGATCAACTATCTGGGGCAGAACTTCCTCAATCCACTGCGTGGCACGAACGCAATTTTTGGTGCCAACACCACGCGCAGCAGCCTGCTTCGGCCTTACCCGCAGTTTGGCAACGTGAACATTTATGAGCCGATCGGCTACGCCTGGTATCACTCACTCCAGGTGCGCGCTGAGAAGCGATTCAGCATGGGCTTCACGACTCAACTCTCGTATACCTGGTCGAAGAATATGCAGGCTACGGAGATGCTGAACGATCAGGACGAGCGCCCTTACGAAGTGATTTCGAACCTCGACCGCACCCAGCGCCTCACCAGTTCCGGCATCTGGGAACTTCCATTCGGCAAAGGCCGTCACTGGGGTACCAACATGCACCCTGTTGTAAACGGCATCGCCGGCGGCTGGCAGCTGAGTGGTGCGATGCAGTACCAGTCTGGCGCTCCGCTGGGATTTGGCAATGTGATCTTCAACGGAAACCTGGATAACGTACTGCTTCCGAAGGGCCAACGCAGTGTCGACCAATGGTTCAACGTGAATGCTGGCTTCGAAAGGAACGCCGCGCTGCAGTTGGCCTCCAACATCCGTCGCTTTCCAATTCGCTTCAATGGCATTCGTGGACCGATTCAGGCACGCTGGGACTTTGGTCTCATCAAGAATTTTCCTATCACCGAACGCTGGAAGATGCAGTTTCGCGCCGAGACCTTTAACGTCGCTAACTACTCCAACCTGGGCGACCCAAACACGACAGTTACTTCTGGAGCGTTCGGCACGATCACTTCTCAGGACCCTCCACGATCCTGGCAGCTTGCGCTCAAGTTGAGCTTTTAGGTAACAGATGCTTCTGGACCTTGCCCAGCGCATTTCTGGGCAGGGTCTCCACCAGCACGAATGACTTTGGCACCTTGAACGAAGCGAGCGAGATGCGGCATCGGCGTTCGAGATCGGCGATGTCGCAATCACCATTGCGGACGACGAACGCGATGGGCACTTCGCCCTTTGCGGCATCGGGCTGGCTGGTTACGGCAACTTCCGCCACCTCCGGCTGTTCGAGGAGAAACTCTTCGATCTCGCGCGGATAGATGTTGAAGCCACTTGAGATGATCAGATCGCTCTTGCGCCCAGCCAGCGTCACATAACCATCTGCGGCAATGGAGCCCAAGTCTCCGGTGCGAAACCAGCCATCCACAAACGCGGCTGCAGTGGCGTCTTCCCTGCCCCAGTAGCGGGCGAAAATATTGGGTCCCTTGACGAGGATTTCCCCTTCAACGACCTTGACGGAGATGCCCGGCAAGGGCAGGCCTACGCTGCCAGCACGGCGCTCTCCCACGTAGGGATTGCTGATATTCATCAGCGTCTCGGTCATCCCGTAGCGTTCAAGAATTGTCGTGCCGAATTTCTCGCGGAAGTCTTGGAGCAACTGCGCCGGAAGTGGTGCAGACCCGCACACAAAGAGCCG
The DNA here is from genome assembly GCA_025354885.1 of Acidobacteriota bacterium. GTDB lineage: Bacteria > Acidobacteriota > Terriglobia > Bryobacterales > Bryobacteraceae > Bryobacter. The sequence continues at coordinate 16,839 of JANXLY010000173.1, forward strand.
CACAGAGCTGCCAATCTCTGCGTCGCAATTCATGAGTCGCACATACATTGTAGGGACACCAAAGAAAACAGTGGGGCAGAAGGAGAGAAACTCGTCCTGTGCTTTAGTGGCCTCGAAGCGCTCCAGGAGACGCATGCGGAAGCCGGCCATGAGCCAGCAATGCAAACCGTTACCCAAGCCGTGTACATGGAAGAGCGGTAGCGCAAGCAAGAGGCGGTCGTTCTCGCAGAGCTGCCAGGCAGTGACCAGATTGACTGCGTTGGCGGCAAAATTGTTGTGCGTGAGCACTGCTCCCTTTGCGACGCCGGTGGTTCCTGAGGTGTAGATGATCGCCGCGGCATCGTCGCCATCGACATACGCTTCAGGACCTTCTGCGGGCATTCGGGCGGCCTCTGCCAGCAATTGGGGCAACTCTGCTGCGGAGATGAGCAGCTTTGGTTGAGCGTCACTGAGGATATGCGCTAGTTCGCGCTCGCGATAGAGAATGTTCACCGGAACAAAAATCACACCCAGCTTGAGACAGGCGAGGTAGAGGTCGACATACTCAATGCAGTTTGCGAGATAGACGGCGAGTCGCTCGCCCTTGGCCAGCCCACGCTGCCGCAGGGCTTGCGCCATGCGATCACTGCGCTGATCGATTTCGCCAAAGGTGTAATCGCGGCCTTGCCATTCGAGAGCCTCTTTGCCGGATCGCCCTCGCAAGGACAGGTCGAACAGATGATTGAGATTCAAAGCAACCAACCTCCAAACAATAGGTAGCTCGCCACTGCTCCTACCAGTGTCATCGACAATCCCCAGAGCATGAGATCGCCAAACAATTTTTGACGGTCGACCCCAGCACCTGCTGCGGCAATGCACATCGCTCCGATGGTAGAGAGTGGAGAGACATCCACCAGATGACTTCCGAGGTTAATCGACGAAATCATTCCAAGTGCATCGCCGCCACCCATTTGAGCAATCAGTTTCGGAACCATGGGCAAAAAAGCGGGCAGGACAACGCCAGAAGTGCTGCTGTAGGCACTTACAAGACCACATACGAAGGCAACAACAGCAGTGATCGAATGGGGGGTAGAGAAGCGGGCGATGGCCGCCGAGAACAGATCGAGGCCGCCTGTGCGCTCGAGCATCGCGACTAGCAAGCTCATTCCGGACACCATCAGAATGATGCCCCACGGCATCTTTGCAACTACGGTCGACTCAGGTGCGGCGCGACAGACCGTCAATACCATTGCGGCGGCAAAGGCCCCCAGTCCCACTGGGACCTTCCAGAAAATTACGCCTGCCAGCAATAGAGCAATCATGGCAAGGGTGAGCCAGTGCAACCATTGCCACTGCCCGGAGATTTGGGCGGCATCACTTTCTTGTGAGTTGCTTCGCCAGAGTTTCCAGCCACCGAGGATGGCAAGCACAATCGCGGTGATCAACACGTGCGCGATCAGGTGATTGCTGTAGATGCGCCAGGCGTGATCGGCCAATCCGATATGCTCGAGCGTCTTTTGGGCGATGACACCTACAGGTGATAGCGGAGACAAATTACCAGCATTAGAACCATTGCCGACAATAATCGCCATGAGAAACGGCGAGATGCCTGCGCGGCCGGCAGCCCCCATGGCAAGCGGTGCAACCAGTGCGGCCGTTGCGATCGCCCCAGCGCCGATGGTAGAAAGCACAACGGCCATCAGGAAGAACAAGACAACCACACCGCCCGCATTGCCACCGGCAAGCCGCATCAGAGCCTCTGCCACGCGCTCCAGGGTACCGTTCACTTCCGCCTGCGTGAAGAGCAAAGTGACACCGACGAGAGTTAGAAAGAGAGAAGAAGGAAAGCCAAGGATGACCTGATTAGCATCTATACCTGCGATAAGGCCGATGCCCCAGGCGAAGGCAATCGCTACAAAACCGACATTCAGCCGAGTAACGCAACTCAGCAGGATCACGAGAAGCAGCGCGCACAAGGAGATCGCTGCAACATTCATCTTGAAAAGCCTGCCAATTTACGCCAAGACATCAATCCATCCTACAGGCAGTCCTGCTCAGGCGTGGAACTAGGCGAGAATTTCTTTCACAACACGTCCGCCGATGTCGGTGAGCTTTTTGTAGCGGCCTGCATGTAGATAAGTCAGGCGATTCTGGTCGAGGCCCATCGCATGCAGAATCGTGGCGTGTACGTCACGCACCGGGATCTCCTCTGCTGCGGCGCGAACAGAGAAATCATCGGTCTCGCCATAGGTGGCCCCTGGCTTGATACCGCCTCCAGCCATCCAGACCACCAGACCATATTGATTATGATCGCGGCCCGGCTTGTCCGTAGTCAGGTTGTTGTCGAAAGGCGTGCGGCCCATCTCCGAAGCCCATACAACAAGAGTAGAATCGAGCAGCCCCCGCGCCTTGAGATCTTTCAGCAAACCAGCTACGGGTTGATCCACTTCTTTGCAGTGCACCGGAATGCGATCGGCAATTGCACCATGATCATCCCAGCGGTCGCCACCTGCGCCGTGCAGCAATTTGACGAAGCGAACGCCGCGTTCGACCATGCGCCGGGCCAGCAAACACTGTTTCCCAAAGGGTTCCGTCACTTCGTTATCAAGACCATAGAGCTTTCGCGTGGCTTCGGATTCCTGCTTCAAATCGACAAGCTCAGGGGCCTTGGCCTGCATTCGGAAGGCAAGTTCATACGAGGCAATGCGCGCTTCAAGCTCTCCTGTTGAAGTCCGTTCGGCAGCATGCTGCTCGTTCATCCATTTCAACAAATCGAGCTCGCGCCGTTGCTCGGCAGGAGACAAGTTCGGGTTCAAATCGACGATCGGCGTCTCGCCATTTCGGAATAAGGTGCCCTGATAGGCTGCCGGCAGATAACCATTGCCCCAGACACTTGCTCCGCCAATGGTTGAGCCCCGGCGATCCCCCATGACGATAAATCCTGGCAAATCCTGGTTCTCGGTTCCAAGGCCGTAAGTGACCCAGGCACCAATCGATGCACTGCCTGGAAACATGTTTCCAGTGAGCGTGTGATAGACGGCCGGCCCGTGATTGTTGTTATCGACTTTGATGCCATGCAGGAAGGCCAGATCATCAATCGTCGAAGCCAGATGCGGCAACAGGTCTGACACCCAGCGGCCGGTCTGTCCATACTGTTTGAAGGGCGCAACGGGAGGAATCAGGCGATTGGGGGCAGCAGAGAATGTTGCGATTTCACCGATGGTTCCGGCCGCCTTCGGCATCTGTTTGCCTGCATGTTTGATGAGCTGGGGCTTGTAGTCGAAGGTGTCCATCTGGCTCACGCCACCTTCCATGAAGACGAAGATGCAACTCTTGGCTTTCACCTCGCGATGTGGCTTTCGCGCGGCCAGTGGCTGTTCTGCTGCAAGCAGGTCTGTGAGAGCCAGCCCGCCCAGACCCAGATACGAATTTAGTAACATCTGCCGTCGTGAAGTCATAGCCATCTACTCCGTAAACAAGAATTCATTCGAATTAAACAACACACGCGCCAGCGCTTCAAGCTTGCCTGAGAAAGAAGCGAAGCGATCCAGTTCCTGCGCTTTCGGGCTGCGGCCCAGGACGAGCTCAAACATGCGCCGCACCTGATCTTCTTTCTTGAGGCCCACTTCCTGCTCCACACGCTTTGCCAGATGTGCGCTTTCTTCCTCCACCAGATAGCCGTTCATCATCGAGAGGGCTTGCAGCGGTGTAGTGGTTGAGCTGCGGCGATCACAGGATTCGCTAAACACGATGGCGTCGAAGGAAGCCATCATCGGCAGGGGCAGCGAACGCCGCTGGAAGGTATATACAGAGCGCCTGCGGGCATCGGTCTCTTTCTCGTTTGGCTCCCACATCAGAGCACCATTTCTACCGTAGCGGGCAAAGTCTGCCAGGTCTGCAGGCAATGGCGGAAAGACGCTGGGCCCGCCCATTTCCAAATTCAATCGCCCGGAAACCTGCAGGATGCTGTCGCGAATGGCCTCGGCTTCAAGGCGCCGCCGGTTGAATTTTGAGAGCAGCCGATTCTCTGGATCGAGAGTCGAATCTTTCAACGCCGGATTTTCGGCGGCTTGTCGATACGTTGCTGAAGTCAACATCAACTTATGAATCCCCTTGGTATCCCAGTCAGTCTCCATTAACTGCACGGCCAGCCAGTCGAGTAACTCGGGATGGGTTGGCCGCTCCCCGTTCACTCCGAAGTCAGAAGTAGTGCGCACGATGCCAGCGCCAAAATGCTGCTGCCACAGGCGGTTCACCCACACTCGCGCCGTTTGCGGATTCTCTTTGGAGGCAATCCATTTGGCAAGTGTTGTCCGTCGGCCACGGGTCACGAATTGACGGTAGCGATCGGTGTCGAGCAAGGCCGGATCGCTGTTGCCGGCGATGGCAGACAAGAAGCCTGGTTCCACTATCTCGCCCGGTTGCCGGTAGTCGCCTCGCATCAGAATTCTTGATGGCGCAATGTCCGGCCCGCTGGGCGGCCCTGCCACGTTTGTCACACAGATTACGACTGGCTTCCAACGAGCAAGTCTCTTCTGGTAGACCGAAAGCTTTGCACTCAGATCTCCGTGGCGGGCCTTTTCCCCGGCAGTGAAATAGGACTTGCCGGAATACTTCGCCTCTGCCTCTTTCTTCACGTCTTCGAGTCCAAGGGCATCGAAACGCTTCGAGGAATCTACACCACGCGCATATGCAGCACGCAGTGTTTCGAGCATCGGGACTTCGACCGCTTCGAGGGCCTGCTTCTCGGCGGCATCGCCGGTTCGCTCCGCATTTTCGAGCAGTTCCTCGTAGCGGGCCACCTGTTGCTTGGTAAAGATACCGCGCTCGCTGATGTTCAGCTTCACCTCAAGCCGAAGGTCTGACTTGCCAAATTCTTTTGCTTCAGCAGACCGGGTCTTACGAAGAGCTACCAGCTTTGTGAGTAACTCCTTTTCGAAGGCATCCAGCTCTTTTTTCTCGGGCCCGTCCTTCAACCGCTTTTCATACTCGGCCATTTCAGCAGCCGCCTTGGCCGCCAGCGCTTTGTCTTTGTATGGAACGGCTATATCACGACCAGCCTCGGTCGCCTGGAAGAAAGCTTGCAGGCGGTAGTAGTCTCGCGTGGGAATCGGATCGTACTTATGGTCATGGCAACGGGCACACCCCACAGACAGGCCAAGAAAAACACTCCCGACGACTCCCGTTACTTCTGCCAGATAGTTCTGGCGCACATCAGCAGCCACAAGATTGGAGCGATCCCAGGGAGCAACACGTAAGAAGCCGGTTGGAATCAGGCCTTGCACATCGGGCTGATAGTTGTTGCGTGTTTTCGAATGCTCGTCGCCGCCCGCCAGTTGAAGCGTTACAAAGCGGTCGTAGGGCATGTTGGAATTGAAGGCATCGATCACCCAGTCGCGATAACGCCATGCATTGCCGATGGCTCCGTCACCTTCCAAACCGGAAGTTTCTCCGAAGCGCGCTACATCCAGCCAATGCCTGCCCCAGCGCTCGCCGTAACGGGGGTCAGCAAGCAGCCGGTCTACAGACTTTTCATAGGGCTCGCTTAGGAAACGGGCCAGCTCTTCCGTGCTTGGCGGAACGCCAACCAGGTCGAGATAGAGGCGCCTGGCAAGCGTCTGCTGAGACGCCTCCCGGGCTGGAGTAATTTTTTTCGCCTCCAGCTTTGCGAGCACAAAGCGATCAATTTCATTGCGCACCCAGGCAGCATCTTTCACCGTTGGCAGCGCCGCTTTCACCGGCCTTTCATAGGGCCAACGCCAGGTTGCCTGCAATGTGTTTTTTTCGGCAGGAAGTGATCGAACCCATTCCTCGAGCACAGCAATTTCGCGCGGATCGAGCGACCCTCCGACCGGCATCCTGGGCGCCAATTCTCCGCGCACCATGCGGATCAGGATGCTCTGTTCGGGGTGGCCCCCAACCACTGCCTTGCCGTGTTTGGTGCCTCCAGCCAGAACCGAAGCAGTGTTATCGACCGAAAAACCACTCGTCTTCAACTTTTCGCCGTGACAAGCCCCGCACTTAGTGCGTAACAACTCATCCACTTCAGCGGCAGCGAGTAAGTTGCCGAAAAGCAAAAATAAAACAAGAGAGGGAATCCGGTGCATGACGCTGCTATTATATAGCGCTCTTCACCGGGTGTGCGACATAGAAATAGGATCTAGCCGTTTTTCTTTTTTTATGGCATACTTCTGAGCGGATGTATACGCACAGAGGAGACTACATGACTGATGCTCTCGCAAAGTTAGAATCGGATCGGTCCAAACTGCTTGGGG
>JANXLY010000202.1 GCA_025354885.1 Acidobacteriota bacterium
GTTGAGCCTTTGAGCTCCGCAGTTTCGGCCTTTGAGCCATGCATGCTGAGCCTTTGAGCTCCGCAGTTTGGCCTCAGAGCCCCCGCAGTCAGAGCCTATTGAGCTCCGCAGTTTTCGGCCCTTTGGAGCCATGCGTTGAGCCTTTGAGCTCCTGTGCATGTGGCCTCTGAGCCATTTGCTGCCTGCTCTACACTATGAGCATTTGCTGCTGCCGCATCTCTTGATCCGCCTAGATGATTGCTCGGCAAGCTCTGCCTATTTTCCGCAGGCCATGAATCGTGCAGAACATCAAGACTACGCAGGCCGTGGCGGGCGATCGTGTATGCCAGACGTGCGCGCAACATGACGAACTCATGCTGACGTTCGCTCTCGACCGTGCGGCAGGCGCGGCGTACGGCGTTGTAGAAGCGCCGCAACTGGCTCTTCGTTCCGGAATCCATGTCTCGCAAACGAGCGACGACAGCGTGGGCCTGATTGTCGAGGTAAAGCGCATCGACGATGAGCTTCTCGAGATCGATGTCCGGGGCAAAGTCGCCGAAACGCTGCGGTCCGCGATCTCCACCGGGCCGGGGGCCACGGTCGCCACCAGCGCCGCGATTGCCTTCGGGACGCGGCCCACGGGCACCACGATCTCCTTGAGCAGCGCGATCTCCGAGTGCGGGCCGCGCACCTTGCGGGCTGCCACTCTGCGTGCCTCCACTCTGCGTGCCTCCACTCTGCGGAGGCCGCGTGCCTTGCGGGCGATTCCCAATCGGGCGGTCACTTGGAGGACGATCACCCTGGGGAGGGCGGCTCACCGCTGGCTTCTGTTCGACCTTCGGTTCCGCTTTGGGAGCGTCCGGGGCCTGGGTTTCTTGTTTAACTACTACTACTTCTTCTTCCGACATGCGTGTGTCCTCGCGTTAAGCGTTGATCGAGATTCGGGTTAGTTCCAGTCCTACGCGACCCGAAGGCCGGAGTCTGGTCTGTCCAGCATTCTTGCCGATGAACTCAGCAAGCAGCCGGTTGCGCGTGCGTTCAAAGTCACGCGATTCGCTTTCGGTTTCGAGCGCGAGGCTCAATCGCCGGTACAAGCGCCAGGGCCGTTCAAAACGACCGGTCTTGCGCCGCAGGCTCTGATAGCCGCTTTCCCGAAAGAAGGCGGACAACTCGGAGACAAACTGCGGGGATGCGCCATAGTTGCGGATCATCCGGAGACAAAGCTCGCGGATTTCCAGAGCGTCGGGAATTTGCTTCCAGTCAAGGACGCGCCCGAAGAGATAAATGGAATCACGGGAAGACGCCTGCGCCAGCTTGAGAGCGGAACTGACTTCAGCAACTGCCGAGGCCTGTTCGCCAGCAGCGAGTGCGGCCGAGATGCTCTTGCCTTCAGCACCAGCCAGGTCCCCGAGGGTGACTTCGGCCATGGTTTGAAAGAGCCGATGGATCTCCTGCGAGACCTTGAGCAGCGCATCGACATCGCCATAAACAGTAAAGCCTTCGATGCCCGAATCGAGGATTGCGATCTTGCCGGTGCAATCCGGAAGCCGAAGCAACAGGGTCTGCAGTTCGCCAGCAAAAAAGCCTTTGTACAGATGAGAGAGGCGCAGATGCTCTTCGACATTGCTTGCCCGGCGCAGCCGGATCTCAAGCGCATCGACAGCGATGGTCATCGCCGCGCCCTTGCGGCGGCGAAGATTCGTAAGGTCGAGATGGGCCGTCCAGGGCAGCGAATCCATGTCGTAGCCGAGCTTGTATGTAAACTTCGATTCGCCAAATACGAAGCGTGCAGGCGAAGCATCATCGACACCAACCGATACAGCGGTGGGAGCTGCAATCGCGAGCGCCGAGAAGAAATCCCGATCCGCTCCCGAACTGGTTGCCGCAAACGGCAGGAAGGATTCAGGCGCTGCCTTGGTGCCCATCCCACGTTGCATTTCTTCAAAAAGGCGTTTGCGCACCACAGACCAGTCGCCAAGATTTTCGGTCAGAGCCCAGTTGAAGACCAGCTCACCGGCAGTCAATTCTTCGATGTTCGCAGCGGCCAGACGGAGGAAGTCTTCGGTCTTCGATTGAAACTCTTGCGGCAGAAGCAACAGAAAGTTCGCTCCACTCGAGGCGCCGAGCAGCATCTTGGACAAGCCAAGATGGTCGAGCAGGGCACGCGGGATCACTTCCCCAACCAGACTCAGATAGAGATGGCGGCCGAGCAATTCAGAGTTGTTACGCCCCTCGAGGGGGCGAAGGAACTCACCTTTAGACGCAATTTTGCCTTCAACGAAAATCTGGATAGACATGGACAGTGGCCGGAATTGTCAGATTAACATACCGGACATCGGCCGGCTCGAAATACTGCCTTAAGTAGTTGGTTTTGCTTCATAAAGCACGGTTTCATCATCGGCGGTCATGGCGAGGAAATAGACCGTACCGTCGTCGCGGAAGTCAATTGCGTTAATACGGACCAGATAATCGCCTTCGGCCGTGGGTCGGAAAAGATTGATCAACTGGCGGAACTTCGTTGGCTCGTTGGCAGGCATCACCAGCAGAAAGTTGTTGCCACCGTTCGATTGCTGAAAGAGCAGATCCCCACGGCGGTTGGAATCCAGCGCAGCCACAGAGTTGGCGACTTGGCCGTTGGGCATCACGCTTGAGTTGTTGACGAGAATCTCGAGGATATCGCCTTTCCATTCGACGATGATGTTGCCACCGGCTTGAATGCTGAGAGCCGCGAAGAGGCGTCCGGATCCAGTGCGGTGGAGATTCGCGATGCCCGTGATTCTATGCGGGCCAACCTGCGTAAGGTTTGGTTCCGCCAGCCGGGTCCAGGTCTGGTTGGCATAGAGATAAAGCACCGGGACGTTGAGACCACGAAAGCGCAGCGAGGCCAGGACCTTGCCGTCATCGGCGATCGCAAAGCTATCAAAGCCGGATGCGATACGGTTGTCGATGGTGCTCGCTGTGACGGCTGTGGCGCTGAGGTTGACGATGCTGGTGATGTTGCCTCTGGACCAGATATACATCTGGTTGTCGCCGGCGCTGGTGGAGCCTTGCAGCAGGATGTCACCGTTCGAATTGATCTCGATCTGGCTCGGGAGATTGTAAGTAAAGGTGCCGACGCGCAGCGGGTAGGGCACCAGTAGTTCCGGATTTCCGTTGCCTGTGATGCGCGCAATGCCAGCAGGGACGATCGCATAAATATCGCCATTGGGAGCTTTGCGGATATTCGCCGTGCCGCCGTGGAAGCCACCGAAGTACATGGACCCGAAGAGACGTTCGCCAATGGCGAGGCGGGTTGTGAAATCTGTACCGTTGAATTCCGCTACCGAACCTGTTGTGCCGCCTGTGAGGACGTGAGGCGGGCCAACACGAGCGCCTGAGATCAGTGTGACCAAATTGAGTGGAGCTTCCACGTCCACCGTTTGACCAGCGTAGATCAGGTACTCAGGGTTATCGCCCATCCTGGCAACGGCCATATTGGCGGTAGAAGTGCGGGCCATCAGATAAATGGTTCCGGTGGAAGTGATGGTGCCGGATTCAATGTCTTCAAAGTTCGTTCCAGCGACACTGGGTTTCGAGTAAAGGAAAACTGATTTGGGGTCTTCGCCATGCTTCCAGAGGTAGACGCCGTTGCCTTTGTTGTTGAAGGGGTTGGCGTGAATCAGCGTGCCGTGGTTGGGGTGATGCCAGAGGATTCCTGTCTGGGCTGTGTACTGCAGGGATTGGGTTTTGCCCTGCTTGTCGATGGCGAGATAGTAACTGTTGTTGTTATTGAGAGTGACTGCGAGGATGACAGTGCTGTTGGTTTCTTCTACCCAGAAGGTGGGATGATTCCCACGGCCGCCAGGAAAGCTGCGGACGGTGGAGCCGAGCAGTGTGTCGTTGACAGCGATGAGCTTCTGACGCTCTTCTGTGGGAGCCTGTTTGAAGAAGACACGATTTGTACCGAGGGTTGCACTGTAGTAAGCAGTTCCGTCATCGGCAATGCCGTAGTCGCCATCGATGGAGATGGTGCCGGTGCCAGGAAGTTCGGGAATGGAATCGCGATTGTGGATCAGCAGTTCCGTGATGCGGTTGTTGAAGCCGCGGAAGATGCCGGCGTAGGTGTTGGAATCGTTTTCAAATCGGAACGATGCACGGATGAGCACCTGGCCGCTGGTGGAGAGCGAGTGGCGGGTGGCGGTGACGCCTGAAGTTGCTTCTGTACCGGCGACCAGTATGGTGTTGTTCGAAAAGAAGGGGATGACACCATTGCGATCTCCGAGCGAGAGCTGTCGGCCATTGATGTTGGTGTCCTCGTGGGAGAGAATGCGACCGCTGCGGGTGATCGAGTGGACAAAGAATTCGCTCGCGAAAGAGCCGGAGGCGAAGCGCGGTAGTCCGGCTGCAGAGACGAGACGGAACTGGCCGTCGCGGTAATTCATCAGACCGCCGGCCAAGCCGTCGAGACTGGCATTGAAGAAGAGGTCGCCATTGTCCGAAGACCAGAGCATGGACTGGCGGGCACGCAGCTCAAAGCGGTTCCGCTGCTGCAGGACGTTGTGATACAGGCGGCGCAGCGAGTAGGTTTTGGGAACAGTGGTGTCGATGCGCGCATAGGCGATCCATTGGCGCTGCAGCCCGGTCTGGACATCAGAATAGTTGAAGGTTGCCCACACGAAATTGGAACCTTCGGCAGTTGCCGACATGAGTCCGGCAGTGTTGATGCGGGCGGTTTGGGATGTACCGTTGCGGAGGTTGGTGATCGACCACACCCAGGCAACGGCGGGGATCGGATTATTGTCGGCATCAAAGGCAGTAGCGGTGAACTGCTGATTGGTGAGGACGTTCACTTCACCGCGATCCGGAGAAACGGCGACGCGGCTGGGGATGGTCTGAATGGCGGTTTCGACAGCGAGATTACCGACACGCGCGGTGATGCGCACAACGGCGAGTCGCGCCGCAGTGACGAGCCCGGTACTGGATACGCTGGCGTTGACGACGCTGTTGGAAGACCAGGTAATGCTGGGGTTCTGTATGACGTTGCCCCCGGCGTCGCGGGCAACAGCTCGCATCTGAAGCGTGCGACCAACGAGAACCTGAGAAGTATCGGTGAGGATCTGGAGTGTGGCGGGAGTTTGGGCGTAAAGGGCTGTAGTTGCGAGGAGGGTGAGGAGGACGCGCATTACCCGAAGACCTCTTCGACGGGTTGGTAAGTGCCTTCGGTTGTGCCGGGGACGTAAAAGTAGCGGCGCTTCGAGGGAGTGTCGTCAATGGACTTGGTCCAGTCGATTCCGAGGGCCGAGTAAATGGTGGCAGTGATGTCTTCGACGTAGATAGGGCGCTGCTGGGACCAGCCGAAATCGGTAATGCGCGCTCCATTCGCGTCTGAGGCCCCGATAGCCCGACCGCCCTTAATGCCGCCGCCAAGCAGTGCGACGCTCATGACGTCGCGGTAGTGATCGCGGCCGGCGCGAGAGTTGAGCACACCAGGAGTACGTCCGAATTCGCCCATCAGAACGATGAGTGTGGAATCGAAATCGCCCGAGGCTTTGAGATCATCGACCAGGTTGCCGACTGCCTTGTCGAGCTCATTGGTGAGGGTGTAGATGTTGGGCGATTGGCCTGGGTCGAATTGCCCGACGTGGGTATCCCAACCGCCGTGCGTGACGTTGATGAAGGTAGCGCCATTCTTGGCGCGGACGGCGTTGCGGGCGACGATGAGCGCGCGGCCAAGGCTGGTGTTGCCGTAGCGGGTCTGGTCATCGGTAGAGAACTTGAAGACGCTATCGACGGCCGAGTTGTACATCATGGCCTTGGCGCGATCGTAATAGGCACCGTAGGCGGCCATCGCCTCGTTGGCAGGAACTTCGCGCAAGGCAGAATCAAGTTCTTTGAGAAGACTGAAACGTTGTTCGAAGCGGGTTTGGGATTGGGCGGCAGTGCCGAAGTAGTTGTGGGTGAGGGTGCCGACGCCACCGGTAGAGGCAGGCGGCATCATCGGCATAAAAAGGCCACCTAGAAAGGTAGCGCCCTGGATGTTGGACTGATTGAAAGAAAGGAAGGGCGGGATCAGGCCAGTGGCTCCACGTTCGCGGGCGATGACGGCACCGATATGCGGGATTTCAGCAGCGAGAGCAGGGTTCTGCGAGTGGGCCGTCTGCATGTAGAACTGACCGCGCTCATGGGCTGCTTCCCAGGAGGAGCAGCTACGCAGAACGAGCAAGTCATTTGTGAGTGTCGATAACTTGGGGAAGTACCGACGGGAGAGACGCAGGCCACCCGAGTAATCGCGGATGTCGGCATCGCGGGGATTCCAAGCGGCGTCTTTAGGATCGAAGGTATCGAGCTGGCTCGGCGCGCCATTCAGATTGACGAAGATGCAGGTGCGGGCAGTGTTGCGAATGGCGGCATTGCGGCGTGTGCTGACTTCAGCATCGGTGTGGGCGCTCAATAAGCTGCTTGAGGCGGCACCGAAGAGAAAATGACGGCGAGTGTAAGGAAGGTGGCCGGAACAGGTTTTGCGTATGTGGTTCATGGTGGCTGCCTTATCGATTGAAGATGAAGTCGAGTTTATTGACCATGGCCCACTGCAGATCGCTGAGCCACTGAGCGCGAGCACCGCTGCGGTACTTGAGGGCGGTTGCGAGTTCAGGGTCTGAGGGAAAGCGGGAGAGTGTGGCGAGGAAGAGGCGCCGGATGGCTTCTTCGTCGGTGGGGCTATTGGCATCAACCTCGTGGATACGGCTGCGGCTGCTGACAGCAGCGCTCGAATTGCCCAAGGTGCGATTGACGTTCTGACTATCGTTCATCGAATAGAGCAGGCCGAGAATGGTTGGGTCGGAGGAACGGTCGATGGTGATCCAGTTGCCGCGACCGAGATTGTTCATGAAGTCGACGATGCGGAAGTCGGTAGCGGGTTCGTTGGGATCGGGGAGTTGATTGGCGTACCAGAGAACACGATCGATGCCGGCCACCTGCATGGGCTGTTCGGTGCGTGTCGCAGTGGTGAGGGAATCATAGAGCTCTTCGGCTGTAAGGCGGCGGGCTTCGTGACGGGCGAAGTATTTTACATAAGCGGGCTGCCAGGTGCCCTGGTAGGTACTGGATAGCTGGTAGGCTTCTGAATTCAGAATTTGACGGAGCAGCGGCTTGAACTGGAAGTTATTGGCGATGAAGGAATCGGCCAGTGCTTCGAGTAACTCAGGGTGGGAATTCTGCAGCGGCCAATCGCCAGGGGGCGGGGAATTGGGATTGGTACGTTCAAAATCCCAGGCTTCTGGCGGATCGACGATGCCGTGGCTGAAGAGGTAAGCCCAAAGGTGGTTGACGGTGGCGCGGGCAAACTGTTTATCGCCAGTAATGAGGCGGGCAAATTCCTGCCGCCAATTGCCGTTCTGCGGTTTATCGCCGGTGGTGAGATAGACAGGCTCGGTTATGGCGTTGATGCGGATGGGCCGGTTGCCAGGATTAGTGGGAGAAACGGAACCGGTATAAGTGCCATAAGTACGATCATTGATGATGACCCGCGGGCGGAAGCCGATGTTATCGTCTGACCAGCGAACAAACTGCATGCGGCTGAGCCAGGCGGACATCTGCCAGAACTGGGAGCGGGTGCGTTTGGTGAGAAAGAGATTGATTTTTTCGAGGTGCGAGCGCCCGTTGTGGCAAGAGATGCATTCGGTCTTATAACCGAGGAAAGTGGTGGTGATTTTGTCGGTGATGTCATCCCAGGAATCTTGAACAGGCCCATTGACATCCATCCAGCGAGCGAAGAATTGAGTGCCGGGGACGCTATCCACTTCGCCTGCGGCACTGAGAAGTTCGCGAGCAAAAGAATCGTAAGGACGGTCATCGGCGATGGACTTGCGGAGGAATTCGTAGAAGGTATTGCGGCCTTCTGTGCCGATCGATTCATGAGCGCGGGTGACTTTGAATTTGTTGGCCCAGAACGTGGTGAGCTGATCCGTGTAAGCGGGCGAAGCGAGGAGCTGATCGATGAGTTTGGCGCGTTTGTCGAGCTCTGTGGAATCGAAGAAAGCCTGGGCGGCTTCTGGAGTGGGAATGCGGCCGGTGAGATCGATGTAAGCGCGGCGGAGGAATTCGACATCATTGCTGCGGGGAGCGGGATTGACCTTGTCGGCCGCCATTTTGTCGAAGAGACGCTGGTCGATGAAGTTGGTGTAAGTGGTGGCGGATAGCTTAGCGCCGACCTGCGACTTGCGGGCACGGGAAGAGAATTGCTGGAAGGCACGGTCGAGATCGAGGATATCGAGCTGTTCGGTACGGAGAGCGGAGGGGTAGCGCGGGCAACCGGGGTCTGAGTTTTGAAAGGCGAGTGCGGGCAGGCTGGTGAGCAGTAGCGAAACGGTGACAATCCAGAGTGGTCCGAGCATAGCTAATTGTCTGATTCTACACGATTTAGAATGGGAGTGGAATGGTACTTTGGAATTAAGAATCGTGAATCCGAATGTGCCATAAAAGTCCGCGTAAGCGAATGAAAGCAATTGGGTTAGGTGGAGGTCGGCTCCGAATCTATTTTTAAACATTTTTTGCAAATTTGCTCTTTGGCGTAAGGACGCGAGTTCGCTGCCACCTTTGAAGTTGGGAGCTGGGGCGAGCAGAGCAGCTAAAACCATAAAGAACACCTACAACTCGAACGGAATCTTCGGACGAGCGCAATACGCCATCCGTAAGGTATGTAGCATGTGAGGGGACCGCGTTGGTTGGGTGGGAGTTCTTGCTAGTGGTCTAAGTGTTGTGTTGTGAATGATTTGAAGCTTGAAAAATAAACCTGAAAAAGGCGTGAATTCTGAAGCTGTTTGACGCTCGAGAACAATTCGTTAAACCCAGCCCGATGCAGTTCAGCTTCATATGAGGGCGCATTCCGATGGGTGAATCACTAGTATTCCGTCGTAGCGCTTGAAATCTTCGCCGTTGAAAGTGAGGATTCTGTTAATGCCATGAACCCTCATCGCGGCGACCAATCGGGCATCGTAAGCGGTCTTACCACGGACCTGATGGGCGACGACAATCCTTTCCCATTCTGCGTAGATATCGTCGGAGTCCGGGAGCACACTAAAAAGTTGCTTTATTCTGGAAAGCCCGTTGGCGGCAAACTGTGGAGAGTAACCAAAACCGTTGACCTCGCTGGGGCGAGTAGGAACTACCCATGCTTCGAGCAAACTCTGTTTGGCGACGCAGAGCCTCATCCCTCGGCGAAACAAGAACTTTATTGCATTTCGAGCCTGAGCCGAGGAGGGGTGTAGACGGTCAGCAGAACGAAGGATGATATTTGTATCGACGAGACAGCTCGCGTTAAGAACGGCGGGAGCTATGCTTACCATTCATTTTCGCGCTCGTAGATGTTCTCACGGTCGAATGCCGAGTCAGGAAGAGGACCAGAAACGGGGAATGCATCGAAGCACTCGTCGACGGCTTTTTCCCATTCGGCTTCATTCAGCAATACGGGAGGCGTAGGAGGCGCATTTTTAATGAGATATTCGCGGAGAAAAACTTCGAGAGTGATGCCACGAGAGTGGGCTGTCGCTTCGTAGCTGGCAATGACATTTGCCGGAAGGTCTTGGATGCTCAGATTCATCGGGCTCGTCCTGTGTATAGAGTACCAATCTAAGGGGGGGCGCGAAAGGGTGAGGCCAACATTGAAATGAACTTGTACTGTGCGAGCTTTCTCAGGCAGCTTCGACGTCAATTACCAAGCGTCTGCCTACCGCATTGAGGGCATCTTCGAGGGCAGCGAGGCGGGAGGCACGGTTGCAGTCGAGGAGGCGATCCACTTGAGGTGGATGCAGCCCCAGTCGTTTTGCTAGCGCCGCTTTTGTCAGTTTCGATTCGCGCATCGCCACATGAAGTGCGATCTTGGCTGCATGGAGCCCCCGAACCTGAATCGGATAGCCCTTAATGAATTTCGACTGGGGAAGTGGCTGTCGGCTCTCTACCAGCATTTCGAGCGCCGATGTCAGGGCATCCCTTGCCCGCAATTTGGCATCGCTCTCGTCCACGCCAAAGGTGATCGCTGCGGGCAGATCGGGAAAACGCACCAGTAGGGTCCCGTTGTTGTCTGGCGTAAAAGTTGCGTAGTAGATTATTCTTCCTCTCACTGAATCAGTGCAATCCCAACTGTTTCTTGATCGCGATGACCAATCCTGCACCTAAATCTATGCCAGCACCATGCAGCGGCAGAATTGGCATCGGCAGAATCGAAATCCTGGCTCCGAGCTTCACTTAGAGGTGGCCGCCTTTTGCTGGCTCGAATGTGCAGCCTTGAGCGTGCAGCCAGCATTCAGATCGCTGGCTTTCACGTTTCAACTCTAGCGATTCGGGATTCCAATCACAACATATGTGTTGTTAATTTGACAGACCGTTTTCTAGCACGCCCTTGCTGCAACTACTCCCGGCTACTAGTTCGTCAAGGCCCGAACTTCGCTTGAGGTCACTTGGCGGATGCATCGGAAGGTCGGGAAACCTGAAGCCTTGCTTAGGACGTCGTGTCCTGCATCGGGACTTAGATTCCTGCGGAGGATGAATTCGCTAACGACGCTGCCGAGGCTGCGTTTTTGCTCGCGAGCGACGGTTTTGGCGATGTGATGGGCTTCGTCGCCAAGGTCGAGTGTGGTTCGCAGAATCGCATCATAGCGCCAACGCGCTAACGATTCCATGCACGAAGAAAGTCGGATTGCTGCCAACTCAATATGTGCAAAAAAAGTTGAGCAAGCGTGCCCATTTAGATTTACCCATTGACGTTTTGGCTGACATAGACAAGCTGGTCGGTAAGCGGGACGAAGTGAGTTTATTGTTGAGGTAGCGCGCGAGGAGATCCGGCGAAGGCAGCAACAAAATGCATTAGGTGCCGCGAACCAGGCTTGGAATGATCCTGACCATCCTGAGTTGAAGGACGGTTCCTCCACTTGGGTACGCCAGATACGGTTTGAATCGGAGAAGCGGTTTGAGGAAATCGAGAAACGCCATGTTTTGATGGTGAATTTCCTTCAGGCTGGTGAGGGACTCGCCGCGAGGACTTCTCACTAAGGGAGCGGTGCGCTGAGGTGGTCGGGAGTGAGATCGCAAAGTGCCGCGTGTCTGATGTGCAAGATCCAGACTGTTTGGCGGACTTCGTCAATTTCGTAGAGGATGCGGTAGGCGTGTTTCCGATTGCCAAAAAGAAGGCATCGGAGCTCGCGTCTCGCTTCCGTCGCCTCACGAGCTAACGGGCACCTGTTGGGAAGCTTCTCCAGCGAATACAAGCAATCCATCAATTCCTCGAACCATTCCGGACCTCGAATTGGTGCCCGCTCTACGACCCAATCATAAATCTGGTCCGCATCGCCCTTCGCCGTTTCAGCGAGAACGACTCGGTAGGCCACGCTTTTTCCGGAATTCTTTTTCAAATTGTCCAAGTGTCGTTATGCGGCCGGCTGCGACGTCTGCGAGCCCGAGTTTGATGCCTTTCAGCGCCTCCAGTTCTTCCACATGATCGAGCATTTTCTGGTAGGAGACGGCGTCTTGTACAACAAGCTCGGCTTTGCCGTTGATCGTGAGCACCAGCGGATGGCCGCTACCGCGCATCTGATCGAGGAAGCCGCTGGTGTTGCGTTTGAATTCGCTGAGGGAGTGGATGTCTTTACCGATATCGAGCAAGGGGATCTCCTGTGCTAAATTTGCACTTAATTCGATGCTAGCACGGATTGGCTAGATTCGTCGAAGGCCATCTTGCTTCGAGAGTTGCCACGTCGATTCAACTAGATCAGACCCTCACAAACCGCAAAATAAAGGACAACCGAGGGCTGCCGCAAGAATTCCAAGAGGTGCTTGAATTCTCGTGACGGAAGAACCGCTGGAAATTGATCCGCTTTGACAGGCATGATGCTGATGTGAAGTAGTAAGCTGGGAACTTCGACTTATGCCGCCCTACGCACATACGAGAGAAGGTGCCTCCAAGGATGAATGGGAAGACTTGAAGAAGCATCTGGAGTCGGTTGCCAAGCTTGCCGAAACATTTGCCGTTTCATTTGCACCGGGATGGGGTCGTGTTAGTGGGCTTTGGCATGATCTTGGGAAGTATCAACCTCAATTTCAAAAAATGCTCGAGCAGTCTGGCGAATCGGGAGGTTACACCGATGATAAAGTCGAGCACTCAATTGTGGGCGCTCTCTATGCGTTTCAACAACTAGGCGGTCTTGGCAAGCCATTGTCACTGTGCATCGCGGCCCATCATGGTGACTTGAAAGACTGGCAATATCTAAAAGGGCGATTCGAGACTGAGAAAATTCAGCAGTTGCTGGCTGCTGCCATTGGTGCGCAGCCGCCTGAGTCCATTTTGAAGTGCCAGAAACCCTCGATTCCTAATTCATTCAAGTCGAAAGAGAGCTTGGCCATGTGGGTGCGTTTTCTTTTTTCGGCTCTTGTAGACGCAGATTCACTGCAAACGGAGGCTTGGGATAAAGGGGAAGAGCGTGCTGCACTTCCGCACACGCTGGATGGACTTGCCACGAGGCTGGATGATTTTCTAGAACGCAAACGCTCAGAGAGCGGCGAATCTGAGATAAATGAGCTTCGATCCGACGTGTTGCGCTGTTGTCTCGATTCCGCTTCGAAAGCGTCAGGACAATTTACTTTAACTGTGCCGACTGGGGGTGGCAAGACCTATTCTGCGCTCGCCTTCGCATTGCATCATGCTCGAAACCATGGGCATCGGCGGGTGATAACAGTACTGCCGTACACCACCATTCTTGAACAGACGGTTAAGGCTTATCGCGATGCCGTGGGGACTGACGCGGTTGTTGAACACCATAGCAATATAGACATCACGAGGGAGTCGCTTGCCAATCAACATGCGACAGAAAATTGGGACGCTCCTCTAGTGGTAACGACTTCGGTTCAATTTTTGGAAAGCCTGTATGCGAACCATAAGCGGCGATGCCGGAAGTTGCACAACATTGCTAACAGCATTGTGATCCTCGATGAAGTTCAAACTTTCCCATTAGGCCTTATCGCTCCAATTCAATCGGCATTGAGAATTTTGGCGGAAGAGTACGGCGTGACCATAGTTTATTGCACCGCAACTCAACCTCAACTAGCGAACGTCCGTGGGGCAATTGAAATAATTCCGGAGCCAGCAAATCTTTTCAAACGAGTTGAGGGCCGCTATCGAACAATCTGGCCAACTGTTGGAATGAGCCATGAGAACTCAGGTTGGGATGTGGCCAGGTTGCACCAAGAAATTTCGGCTGAGACTGAATCAACTCTTGTCATTGTTCATCGCCGGAATGAAGCGCAGGAGCTTGCTGAATGTTGGGGAGATTCCGTAATTCATCTTTCTGCGCGAATGTGCGCTTTGCATCGTCGTGCGGTAGTGGCAAGAATTAAGCGGGATTTGAAGTTGGGCCACAGGATTCGAGTTGTGGCGACACAACTTGTAGAAGCAGGAGTGGATATTGATTTCCCCGTGGTCTATCGGGCATTAGCAGGTTTGGACACCCTTGCTCAGGCGGCGGGCCGGTGCAATCGTGAAGGACGACTGGCTATTGGGAAATTTGTTGTTTACGAGGCTGCCAGCGAACCACCTGCTGTAGCTTTACGGAAGGGGCTTGACGTAACAAAGTTGTTTTTGAAAGAGCGACTTTCGGTCGACTTGGCTGACCCCATGTTGTTCCCTGAATATTTTCGAGTGTTGACGCAGAGGATTGAAAATGCAGACGTTGAAGGCATCTTAGCTCTCGAAAAAAATCAAGACTTTCCAGAGACGGCGAAGAAGTTCAAATTGATTGAAGAAGCGGGACAGCCTGTGATAGCTCCTTATTGTCGGGGGGCCAAAAGACTTGTTGACGAGCTCAAATTTGCGGGTCCCAATAGACGAACACTGCGCGCTCTTCAACCTCACCTGGTAAACCTTTATCCGCAAGAGATTCGAAGGCTGCAAGCGGATGGTGCGATTCGCCTCGCGCATCGCGATATTGATCGGCTTTGGGTTGTAAGCGATGGAATGGATAATTTAGTGTATTCTGATCGATTTGGTTTTAGTTGGGCCGCGAAAGATGCTGAACCTCCTACGCTTATTGCATGAGATAAAGTAGTCTCTGGTGAATTCTGACACTCATTTGATCGGATTAGAGCTGCAAATGATATTGTGGAAAGCTAAGTTGTCTCGATCTCGGTAAAAATTCAATTTACATAACTATTCAATTACTGCTATTATCCAGTTCCTATGGACAGCTCATCTGTATTTCAAGTCCGCGTGAGGGGTGACCTTGCGTGTTTTACTCGACCGGAATTCGGCGTGGAGCGGGTTTCATATGACCTGATCACGCCATCCGCCGCACGAGCAGTGTTGGAAGCCATTCTTTGGAAGCCTGCCATTCAATGGCACATTACGCGGATTTGGCTGCTAAGCCCCGTAAAGTTCATTCAGCTTCGCAGAAATGAAGTGAACAAACGAGCCGCAACAGGGACCATCAACTCATCACGAGAGAGCGGAGAAGCCCTGAACTATTTTGCAGATGAAGATCGGGCACAACGAAATACCATTGCTTTGCGGGACGTGGATTACGCTGTTGAAGCTCATTTTGTATTGACAAGCCGACACGGCCCAGGGGACAACATTCTCAAGTTTGAAGAGATGTTTGCCCGACGCCTCGCAAACGGACAACACCATTACCAACCTTATCTTGGATGCCGGGAATTTCCAGCGAAAGTCGAACCGTACCTGAATCAGGCGACTCCATGTGGGGAGTCTCGACCTTTGGGCATGATGCTGCACGACATCGCTTATGGGAAGCCAGAGAATCGAGCCGTTTTTTTTCCAGCGATCTTGCGAAATGGAGAACTACAGGTACCAGCCTGGACCGAGGGACAAATGAACAACAAGTCTGGTGAAGTCCAATGATCTTGCGATCACTGGTGGACCTGGCAGAACGCGAGCAGCTCCTCGATAATCCGAGTTATCAGAATGTCGGTGTTTCATTTTCGATTGCCTTGAACAAGCAAGGCGAATTCGTGGCACTGGCCGACCTCCGCAACGATTCTGGCAAAAGGAAACAGGTTCCGAAGATTCTTTCCGTCCCGAAACGCACCGGGCGCACAGTTAACGATCAGGAGGACTTTCTGGTCGACAAGTCAGAATATGTACTTGGCGTTGAGCCTGACGGAAAGCGGTCTGAAGAGAAGCTGGCCTTGCGCCTTGGCTTATTTCGAGCGTCCATCGAACGAGCGTATTCCGCTACAACAAAGGAGGAACTGACGGCGGCACTTGCTTTTCTCAACTCCGAAGATCAACGGCAGAAGTGTATCGCGGCGGCAGTGGAGCTGAAATATAAATCGAACGATCTTTTCTGCTTTGAGGTTTCCCACGAGTACTTGCATGATTTGCCGGAGATCAAGCAGTACTGGTCGGAACTCTCGGAACCTGACGCAGATGGGGCGAGTCATCAATGCCTGATCTGCGGGCAAATGCGTCCTTCTGTGGATAAGCATAATCAAATCAAACTGATTGGGGGATCAACGAGTGGTATCTCGTTGATTAGCTTCAATGCTGCCGCCTTTGAATCTTTTGGCTGGTCGCGCAACGAAAATGCAAGGATCTGCAATACCTGCGCCAACGGCTATGCGACCGCCTTGCGGCGTTGCCTCGATTCAGGATTTCCTGATCCCAAGAATCCGAATGTTCCAATTGGAAAGCAGAGCGTTGTTCTGAGTGAGAACCTTACGGCGGTTTATTGGACGGATTACTCTGACCCCTCACTTTTAGCCAGTGTAGAAAGCATTCCGTGGTTCGACGACGACGCTGCGGCATCCATCGCAAAACAACTCGAATCCGCATGGAATGGCAGTCCTTCGGGAAGCACTGAAGGCCGATTCTATTGTTTGTTTCTGCAAGGCGGTCAAGGCAGGGCCACCTTGCGAGGCTGGCACACAGAGCGAGGCATGGCCATCCAGGACAATCTGCGGGAATGGTTTCGGCAAACTCAAGTCGACGAACGTCCAAGGCCATTGCGTTATTTGCTCAATTCGTTGGCTCTGAAAGGCGAGGGCAACAAATTGCCTGAACACTTCATACGCTCGCTATTTTTGGCCGCCTTGTTTGGAAGGCCACTGCCGTTGCCAGTTCTGGCAGCAGTCGTTGAGCGTAACAAAGCCGAAAAATCTGTCGTACCGGGGCGCGCCGCGCTTCTACAAGCCTATTTCATGAGATGTACAGAAAGGAAAAATTATATGGGGCTAGTCCCTGACGCGCAGTCTAATGCTTATCTCCTCGGGCGATTGCTTGCCGTTTTGCAAAAGCAGCAGGCGAGGGTGAACCGAAACCTTAACAAGAACATTACTGACCGGTTCTTTACCTCGCTTTCAACGAGGCCGGCTAGTGTGTTTCCAGCTCTAATGAGTTTGGCGAGAACTCACACATCCGGGCTCAAGAACGAAGGTCATTTTTTTGAATCTGAAATTGCGGGCCTGCTGAGTGGGGTATTCCCCATCCCAAAGACCTTCAGTTTGACGGAGCAGGGGGAGTTTGCCCTCGGTTTTTATCATCAACGAAACACCGACATTGAAGGTGCGAAATCGAACAAAGAAATGAAAGATGCAGCGAAGGAGATTGAAGACGATGCTAAATAGTTTAAAAGACCACGCAGAACAAATTGTGGATAAGCGCTACGAGATCGCGCTGCTTTTTGATGTGATCAATGGAAATCCCAACGGTGATCCAGACGGGGACAATACTCCACGAATTGATCCCGAGACGGGTCATGGACTGGTTACGGATGTTTGCCTCAAGCGCAAGGTTCGCAATTTCGTCGCAATGACAAGGGCATATGAGCCGCCTTTCGATATTTATGTGAAGGATCGCGGCATTCTCGCCAATGAGCAGAAGAAGGCCTTCCTTGCGATTCAAGAAGACGCTGGAGATACACCAAACTTGAAGGCACGAGCCTGGATGTGCAAGAACTTCTTTGACGTGCGCACCTTTGGAGCCGTAATGAGCACGGGCAGGACTGAAGAGACTGAAGACGAAGCAAAGAAGACTAAAGGCAAGAAAGCAAAGCTTTGGAATTGTGGACAAGTTCGTGGCCCAGTGCAGTTCAGTTTTGGAAGGTCAATCGATCCAATCCAGCCCTTGACGCACACGATCACTCGGATGGCACTTACGAATTCAACGGATAAAGGAGGTGTGTCGTTGGATGAGGGCGGTGAAGAGAAAGCCGGAAGCGGTCAGATGGGGCGGAAGCATTCCGTGCCCTATGGATTGTACCGCTCGCACATCTTTGTATCTCCTTTCCTGGCCGAGGACACAGGCTTTAAGAAGGGTGACCTGGCTGTATTGCTCGAGTCGTTGACCCAACTCTTTGAACATGATCGTTCGGCTTCGCGCGGAGAAATGGCTGTCCGGGGACTTTACGTTTTCGAACACGAGTTGAAGCTTGGAAACGCACCTTCTCACAAAGTATTGGAAACGATCTCTGCGAAGCGAATGGACGAAAGCAAAGTATCTCGCAGCTTTTCGGAATATGCGATCAGCTCCCCCGACCATGAGGCAATAGCAGTGCCCGGTGTGAGGTGCTACCACCTTGTCTAGGTTTTAGACTGATCTTAGTCCGGCCAAGAGCTTGGTCGGACTAAGATAGCAGTTAGGTCATGTATACAGAATCTGATTTGCTTGCGCTTTCGGGCTTGCAACACTTGTTGTTTTGCGAGCGGCAGTGGGCGTTGATCCACCTCGAACAGCAGTGGGAGGAGAACCGACTCACTTCCGAGGGCAAATTACTGCACGCGAAGACAGATAGCGGCAAGCCGGAACAGCGCGGCGGCATTCGCACAGTGCGGTCGCTGGCTCTTCGTTCGTTTCGGTTGGGGCTTTCGGGAATTGCCGATGTGGTCGAGTTTCCGCTCAATGGAGATCCGCCGTATCCGGTCGAATATAAACGCGGGAAGAACAAAGCCGAAGATGTGGACCGGGTTCAGTTGTGTGCGCAAGCGTTGTGTCTCGAAGAAATGCTTGATGTTTCCATTCCAGTTGGTGCCCTTTTTTACGGCGAGCCGAGACGACGGACGGAAGTTGATTTGGATCTCGAACTACGTCAGAAGACCGAACGTTTAGCGTTGCGGATGCATGAGATCTTCGACAGCCGGATGATGCCTCGGCCAATACTGCTGCCCCATTGCAAGAATTGTTCTCTCGTGAATCTTTGCCAGCCGAAGGCACTCACAGGACGAGGAAGTGCGGCTACTTTTTTCGGCTCTGCGCAGGAATGTGAAGAGATGCGGTAAATTGCAGGAGAATGACAGAGCGAGAGTTCAGCCGGATTTTGGGGTGGCCCGGGTACAAGGTATACCGGCATGAGATTGACGAAGCGAAGCGGACGTTGCGGCTGTGGGTGAGGCGTGATCGAAAGAACAAGCTGCTGATCTGTGGGAATTGCGGCGGGCGAGGGCATCGAGTGGAAGAGGTCAGGGAGCGGGAGCTTCGGCACTTACCCTGCATGAAGTATCAGACGTGGCTCAATGTGGAGTACTACCGGGTGAAGTGTCCAAAGTGTGGCTTACGGACGGAACGGATGGATGAGATGGCGGGCAAATCACCGTTCAGCAAGGACCTTGAGGATGACGTGGGATTGGCGTGTGAGTCGGCACCAGCCCGGCAAGTAGCCCGGCGGTTTCAATTAGCGGCGAGCACAGTGAGGGCAATCGATCTACGCTATCTGGAGCGGTGGTCCAAGAGCAGAAACAGGCCGGTAGTGAAGCAACTTGGAGTGGACGAGATCTATCTGGGAAAGCGGCAGAAGTTTCTGACGGTGGTAAGCGATCTGGCCACGGCAGAGCCGCTGTGGTTTGGCCCTGAGCGCAAGGAAGCGACGCTGGATGAGTTCTTTGCCAGGCAACTGAGCGCCATGCAACGGGGGCGGATTCAGGCGGCGTGCGTGGACATGTGGGAACCCTTTACGAAGAGCATTCTGAAGTGGGTGCCGACATGCAAAATTGTCTTTGACAAGTTCCATGTGATGCAGCACGCCAATCAAGCAGTGGATGAGGTCAGACGAGCCGAGTTTTACCGCAAGGGCGGCCAGAAGCGAGGCTTCATCAAAGGGAAGCGCTGGCTGCTGTTGACGCGGTGGTTCAACCTGGATAACGACAAGCGGCAGATGCTGAATGAACTGTTCCGGCATAATCGCAAAATGATGAAGGCGTATCTATTGAAGGAAAGCCTCGACCGACTGTGGACCTATAAGTACGAGGGGGCAGCGCGACGGTATCTGAACCGCTGGATCGACCAGCTCAAATGGCAAAGGCTGAAGCCATTTGAGAAGCTCGCCAGAATGCTGCTGCGGCATGAGGAAGGGCTGCTGAACTACTGCCGGATGAAAGTGCCGTTCGGTGTTGTGGAAGCCGTCAATGGAAACATCAAAGCTCTGTTAAGACGCGGTCGAGGCTATCGCAACCTGCGCTATCTCTTGCTCAAAGCTCAGCAGATGGCGGCCTCAAAAACTGAATTCGTCACCATGAAGAAAGTG
The DNA here is from genome assembly GCA_025354885.1 of Acidobacteriota bacterium. Taxonomy (GTDB): domain Bacteria; phylum Acidobacteriota; class Terriglobia; order Bryobacterales; family Bryobacteraceae; genus Bryobacter. The sequence continues at coordinate 19,473 of JANXLY010000202.1, forward strand.
GCTTGATATGCGGGTCCCTTCACATTCTTGTTCAGAGCCCTTTTTTCAGGAGAGCGGTGCGAACACAGATGGAGGATGGAAAGTGAAGAAGCTTCTCAACACACTTTACGTGACTTCGCAAGGGGCTTATGTACACCGTGACGGTGAGACGATCGCCGTGCGGGTGGAGGAACAGGAACTGTTGCGGGTTCCCATTCATACGATTCAGAGTATTGTGACTTTTGGCCGGGTTTCGATCAGCCCGCCGTTGATGGGGTTTTGCGGGGAACGGCAGATCGCAGTCAGCTTTTTGTCGGAACATGGGGAGTTCTGGGGAGGATTGCGGGGCGAAGTTACTGGCAACATACTGTTGCGTCGCCAACAGCATCGGATCGCAGACAAGCCTGAAGCAGCTGCGCGGCTGGCACAGACGATTGTCATGGCGAAAATCGCGAATTGCCGCTCGGTGTTGTTGCGGAGTCAAAGGGACCGGCCGGAAGCTTCTGAACTAATCGCCGGTGCTATACGGCATCTGGCTCAATCTCTGGAACATTTGCTCGCATGGGAAGAGCCACTGGACCGCTTGCGCGGCATTGAGGGAGATGCAGCGAGAGCTTATTTTGGTGCGTTCGACGATTTGATCGTGGCGCAGAAGGAAGATTTTCGTTTTGCAGGCAGGAACCGGAGGCCGCCCACCGATGCGATCAACGCTTTGTTGAGCTTTCTCTATACGCTGCTGGTTCACGACGTGACTGGTGCCCTGGAGGGAGTTGGGCTGGATCCCTATGCAGGATTTCTTCATGCGGATCGGCCGGGGAGGCCAAGCCTGTCGCTGGATTTGATGGAGGAGTTGCGGCCGATATTTGTGGATCGGCTGGCGCTTACCTTGATCAATCGGCAACAGATCAAAGGCTCTGGATTTACGAAGACTGAGAGTGGTGCGGTAATGATGGACAAAGAGACACGGAAGGAAGTGATTCAGGCTTGGCAGAAGAGAAAGCAGGAAGAGGTACTGCACCCTTTTGTGGAAGAGACTGCGCCGATTGGAATCTTTGCGCATTTGCAGGCGCTGCTGCTGGCGCGGCATTTGAGGGGAGATCTGGATGCTTATCCTGCGCTGGTTTGGAAAGGGTAGTCGGCCATGCTTGTTTTAATTACCTATGATGTTTCCACTGAATTTAGTGAGGGGCGGAAACGCTTGCGGAAAGTGGCGAAGTTGTGCGAAGACTATGGGCAGCGCGTGCAGAATTCGGTCTTTGAATGCAGTATTGATATGGCGTTGTGGGTGCAGGTAAAGGCGAAGCTGCTAGCCGAGGTCAATGTTGAGCAAGATAGTTTGCGGTTTTATTATCTGGGAAGCAATTGGGAGCGGAAAGTGGAGCATTATGGGACGAAGCCAAGTTATCACCCTGAGGGTGCGCTAATCGTTTGATGCGCGAACCAGAAGCGTACATGAAATGCCCGGAGGGTTCGCGGTACGAATAAATTCAATGAAATCAGGAGCTTGAACTGGTTATTGGTTTTGGATACAGAAGTTGTTGGTCTTCAGCGAGTGGGTTCGCGCGAAGAGACTGATAAACTGCTTGTGGCAAGGGATTTAGGTCCCGGGCCGTCGCGCTCCATGCGGGCGCGTGGATTGAAACTTTTAATACATGATTAAGGTTAGGTTATCTTATGTCGCGCTCCATGCGGGCGCGTGGATTGAAACTTCGAA
>JANXLY010000216.1 GCA_025354885.1 Acidobacteriota bacterium
CTCCTCCACCTTCAGCGAAAACACAAGCCCGCCATATTGCCCTAGCTCAGCTCCAAGCCCCGCCATCACAACGCCCTTCCGTGTCCGCGTCAACACAAACGCATCCGCCCTTGACAACCCCGCAAGCGGTTCCCTTAGCCAACCCGCCGGTGGCACTTCACACCCGGCAAAAGGTTGCAATGCATCCACACAAACCAGATCAAAATCGCGCGCCAGCCGCCGATGCTGAAACCCGTCATCGAGCAATATCAGATCAAGCCCACCGCGTTCCAGCAGTGCCCGTCCCACCTCATACCGATCCGCGCCAACACCAACAGCAAATCTTCCATCCCGCAAATAAAGCTGCGCCTCATCTCCGGTATCAGCACGCGTCGCACTCTCGCCAGGCAGCAGCAACACCTGCTCCTTCGACCTTCGCCCGTAGCCCCGCGTCAAAATCCCCACCCGCATCCCCGCACTCGCAAACGTCTCCGCCAGCGCCAGCACCACAGGCGTTTTTCCGGTCCCGCCCATCGTGATATTTCCAACCGACAGCACCGGCACAGGCAATCGCCGCGCCGCAACGCGCCTTTGCGAGATCCAGATCCACGGCAAACTCAGCGGTCGCAAAATCGTCGCCAGCCGAACCAGTCCCTTCGGCACCCCCAGGCCTAGAAGCGTAACCAGCATCGGCGTTAATCGTGCCGTCACTCCCCGCATCGATTCCGCAACCACCTTCCCTCTTTGCCCCATCCCCACGCCATCCTCCAACACCCTCAACACTGCACCACCCAATTCCTCCGGCCGCCCCACCACTCTCACTGCATCGGCAGCCAAAAAGTCCTGCTGAATTGCCGCAAAGTTCCCCATATTGGGCCCCGTCAATATCGGCTTCCCAAAACTTGCAGGCTCCAGAATGTTGTGGCCTTGCGTCTGATTAAATGACCCTCCCACAAACACAACATCCGCCATCGCAAACAAACCCGCCAACTCCCCAATCGAATCCAGCAACAATACATCCGCATGCGCCACGCGATGCAACTCACTCCGTCGCGCAAACCCAATCCCCCGCGTGCGCAGCTTCTCTGCCACTACTTCAAATCGCTCCGGCTTCCGCGGAGCCAGCAGCAACCGCACTTTCCCCTGCATCGACAAAAACGCCTCGAGCACCGCATCGTCCTCATCCACATCCTGCTCATCGCGCGGCCCGGTTGTAGAGGCAGCCACCCACAACGGCTTCACCTCCTGCTGCCCCAGCCAGGCAACAAGATCCTTCGCCACCGGCTTCCCCGCCGCATCAAAATCGAACTTCAGATTCCCCGCCTCAACAATCTCCCCGGCATACCCAAGCTCGCGAAACCGCGCCGCATCCACCCCACTCTGCGCCGCAACATAATCCATTTGCGGCAACACCGCCCCAAACAACCACTGCAACCGCTGATACTTTGGCCACGCCCGATCCGAAATTCGCGCATTCACTTGTGCCCACTTCGCCCCGCTTCGCTTCACTTCCCGAATCCGGTTCGGCCAGATCTCGGTCTCCAGGTGAATCACCAGCGCCGGCTGGATCCGCCGCAACACCGCACGCACCGCAAACGCATAATCCACAGGCGCAAAAAAAATCCCGTCACACAATCCTCCCAGTCGCTGCTCGGCCAATTCCCTTCCCGTGAGCGTCGTCGTACTCACAAACAAAGGTGTCTCAGGCACCGCATCCCGCAAATGTTTCAGCAGCGTTATCGCACTCAAAACCTCGCCCACACTCACTGCATGCAACCAAATGCCTCCGGGCTTCGTCGAGGAAATGTTGGCCGGCAGCCAGCCCAGCCGTTCTTTCATGCCTTGGAAGTATGCCCGTTGACGCAGACACCGCCAGCACGCATACAGTAGAAGGACAGGCAGCACGGCAACACCGGCCAGCCGGATCAGGAGGTATATCAACTTGACGCGTAGAGAACTAGGCAGTGTAGTAGGCAGATCATTTTCGAGTATAACGGCGGCGGCCATCCTCACACGACCCTCAGCCTTCGCCATCGGCGAATCCAGCTTCAAAGCTCCCGACGCCGCAGACATGAAGTCCAGGGTCTCCCTCGATCAGGTCATCATCGGCGTGGATGCGTATTCAACTCCCGATAAAACATCCAAAGCCTTCGGCAAGCTCGACCCCAATAAGTACGAGGTTCTCCCCGTCTTGATTGTGATCAAAAACAATCGCAAAACTGCCCTCCGCGTCAGCCCTCTCGATGTCCAGTACATCGTACCCGGGCTAGGCAAAGTTCACGCCCTGCGTGCCAATGAAATTCCTGCCGCCGCTGGTGGCCCCACTGCTCCCAATCTCGGCCCCAAGCCCTTTCCGTTTCCGACTAAAAGCAAAAAAAATCCCCTCGCCGCACCCGAAATCGAAGCCCGTTCCTTTGCCGCAAAAATGATAGCCGCCGGCGAGACCGCCAGCGGCTTTTTCTACTTCAATATTCGTCATCACGGCAACGGCAAGATCTACATCAATGGTCTCTCCGATGCCTCAACCAATCAGGAAATTTTCTACTTCGAAATCCCCTTCGCCGACTAGCGTTTTTTCTTCTTCTTCACGTGGGCAGGTGCAGGCGCGGCAGCGGCAGGCGGCATCTCAGAAGTCATGATGTCGGTATAGATTTTCCAGCCACCTTCCTCCTGTTTCTTCCAGCCCGTGACATAGTGCCCCTTGTCCGTCACTTTCTGCTTCGTCGCAGGATCCGAACCGGTAAACTCATAGCTGCCCTCGGTGCTCGCGAGATCACCTGACTTCGACACCGTCACCTTCGACGTCGTGAAAGAACCACCGAAATTTGGATCGTCAGTCATGGGCTTGAGTAAGGCTTCAATCGCTGCCGGCCCCACCGCTACCGGTACGCCAATTGAGTAAAGTCTTGCATCAGCGGAGTAAAAGCTGGAAAACTTTTTTGTATCCTTCGCCTGCATCAACTTCACCAAATCCACTTCAATTGCCTTAAGCGCTTTGGCATCTGCCTCGCGCGTGTCCGGCGCAGACTTGTCACAGCTTGTGAAAAGCATCACAAGGCCAAGCGCACTTCCTATCAACCACTTTTGAGTCATCGGATGAGACTCCTTTCGTGACGGACTATATCACTGAATGGCCCTATGCTGCTTTCTTCGGCACAACAGGCGCGGCCTTAGGCGCACTCGGTGCCGTCTTCGGCGCACCCACCGCCGGCGTCTTCTTCGCAGGCACCGCACTCGGCCAGATCGGCTGACCCAGCGGATAGCGTGTAATCGTCACCTTCGTCATCACGATCGGATCATTGGGCCGGTCGTTGCGTCCACGCGGCACTCTCGCCAGCGAATTCTCAAGCTCCATACCCTCCACTACTTCACCGAAAATCGTGTGCTTGCCATCCAGCCACGGCGTCGGCTTCTCGGTAATGAAAAATTGGCAGGACCCAGTCCGTGGCCCGGCATTCGCCATCGCAAAAAGTCCCGGCTTCGTAAAGCTAAGCGACGGATGAAACTCATCCACAATCGGGTCCGTGCCGCCAGTCCCATCGCCACTCGGGTCGCCGCCCTGCAGCATAAAATCAGGAATCACACGGTGAAAGGTCAGCCCCGTGTAAAGAGGCACTGCCAGTTTCTTGCCCGTCTTCGGGTTCATCCAAGCCTTCCTGCCCAGCGCCAGATCTACAAAATTTCGCACCGTCACGGGCGATTCTTTTTCATAAAGCTTGCCCACAATCTTGCCCACGGGCTGGCCCATATGGCTCAATTGCAATGTCACGTAAAGCCCGTCAGGGCGCGGCGGAAGTGGTGGCTCTGCGGCCTTCTTGGCCACCGGAGCAGCCGTCTTCTTGGCAGCAGTTGCAGTTGCAGGTGCAGCTGTCTTCGCGGCCGGAGTTCCGGCAGGCTTGGCAGCCGGCACCGGCGTCTTTACCGCAGGCGGAGTCTGTGCGAGCATCAATAGCGAGGAGGCGCTGATCAGCGCCGAAATCATCAAAGTCTTCATCACTATGAATTATATCGGGCTTCCGCTCATTTCTCTACTCTGCCTCTCGCTCTCAACGGCAACCCTCTCCGCTCAGACGGCGAAAATCACCATCCTCTCCACCACCGATCTCCACGGCCACATCTACCCCTACGACTACTTCACCCAAAAGCCAGCCAACTACGGACTCGCAAAAATTGCCACTCTCGTTGCTGAAGAACGTAAATCAACTCCCGACCTTCTCCTCATTGATATCGGCGATACCATCCAGGGCGCTCCCCTCGAAAGTGTCTACCAGAACTTCCGTCTTTCCGGCAAACTTCCCGCCGGCGTCACCATCCCCAGCCGTGCCCTCGCCATAGATCCCATGATGCTCGTCATGAACTCCATGCGCTACGACGCCATGACCGTTGGCAATCATGAATTCAACTATGGTCTCGACAATCTCAACGCCGCCCGCCGAGTCGCCCGCTTCCCCTGGCTCAGCGCCAACACCATCGCTAGCGGACCCAACACCAAACCCTTCGTACCTTACCTCGAAAAAGTAATCCAGGGTGTTCGCGTAGTCATCATCGGTATGACCACGCCATCCATCCCCACCTGGGAAAAACCGGAAAACTACACAGGCTACTCCTGGGAAAACCCTGTCAATTCCCTCAAGCGTCTAATTGCTCTTTGGGGCGACAACAAGCCAGACCTCATCATCGTCGCCGCACACTCGGGCATCGATAAATCAGGCGGCGTAGAAAACTTCTCCTGGCAAGTCGCCGAAGTCCCCGGCGTTCACGCTGTCGTATTCGGGCACAGCCATAACGAAGTTGCCGAGCTCTTCAACGGAGACACTCTCCTCGCGCAACCCAAAAACTTCGGCGCATCCCTCGCCCGTCTCGATTTCGAATTCACCCGCACCTCCGACGGCAAATGGCAGATGTCCAAACGCCACAGCCACCTCATTAAAGTGAAGGCCGACACCCTCCCCGACGAAAATATCCTCAGCCTCGCCAAACCCTTTCACGACGCCACCGAGCAGTATCTATCCAGCCCCATCGCCGAGTCAAAAGTCGAGCTCCTGGCCACGCACGGCCGCTTTGAAGACTCCCCGCTCGTCGATGCAATCCATGAGGTGCAACTCCACTACACCAATGCCGACGTCAGCCTCAGCGCCCTCTTCAACCAGCGTCTGGTCGTTCACAAAGGCCCCGTCACAGTGCGCGAAGCCGCCGCCCTTTATGTCTACGACAACACACTTTACAAAATCGAAGGCACCGGCGCAATGCTCCGCGCCGCCCTTGAAAATGCCGCTCGCTACTTCGAATCCTGCCCCACTCCCGGCTGCGACACAGGCAACCTGATCAACAACAAATTCATGAGCTTCAACTACGACATGGCTGAAGGAGTCACTTATGAAGTCGATCTCCGCAAGCCCGCTGGCCAACGCATCGTGAACCTGCGCTTCAAAGGTGCGCCCCTCTCAGACGCTCAGCCCCTCACCATCGCCCTCAACAACTACCGTGCCACTGGTAGCGCCGGCTACGACATGTTCAAAGACGCCAAAATCCTCTGGCAATCGAACGAAGCCATCCGCGACCTCATCGTTGAATACTACAAAAAGAAAAAGACCTTTCCCTCCACCGCCAGCGGCAATTGGAGAATCATTCCCGATGCCGCCCGCGATCGCCTCATGTCCAGCGGGCAAAATCAGGCGCAAAACCAATAGTGATGCGGCCTTTCCTTGTTGGAATCGCTGGCGCCAGTTGCTCCGGCAAAACGGAACTCGCTCGCGGCCTGGCACGCCAACTGCTCGACGACGCGCTCCCCTTCGCTCTCGATCACTACTACATGGACCGTGCCCACATTCCAGAACCTGAGCGCTCCGATTTCAACTTCGATCATCCCGGGGCCCTCGACGCGCCCCTTCTCATTCGCGACGTCGAGAGCCTCAAACTCGGCCTCGGCATCGAGCAACCCCGCTACAGCTTCGTCACGCACTCGCGGCTTGAATCCACTGAACCCATTGCTCCACGCCCCGTCATCATCGTAGAGGGCCTCTTCAGCCTTTACTGGCCAGCACTCCGCGATCTGCTCGATCTCAAGATCTACGTCGAGACTCCGGACGAAGAATGCTACGCCCGCCGTCTCCGCCGCGATGTCTCAGAACGTGGCCGCACTCCAGAATCCATTGAGTATCAATACAGCGTCACAGTGCGTCCCATGGCTCTAACCTATGTTCGTCCCACCGCCCAATTCGCCGACCTCACCGTCTCCGGCGTAGTCCCCATCCACTCCAGCATCAAAGCCACCCTCAACGCCATTGAAGTCCGCCGTTAGCGCCTCGAAAGAAAGTCCACCAATGCACTCGCCGTAGGAGTCCTGAGATCGATCAGCAATCCAGGCATCAGGCCACCTGAAACGAGAAGGACAACCGTCACCGCCAGAGCCAGCGTCTCTCGCGGCTGCACATCTGGAATCGGTACCGTGTGAATCGCACGCCGTCCCAAAAACAATACTGCAAACAGTCGAAGCACCGTTATCGCATTCAGCGCCGTTGCTAGTGGCAACGCCAGACCAACCCCAACTGCACGCAACACTCCATCCCTGGGCCGCGCTGGATTGCGACTTGGTTCGTTCTTCAATTCCAGTGGCATTCTCTCCAGACAGAATTGAAACAGTTCTGCGGGCTTCTCTGCTGATAGTGCCTCGCTTGCCGACCTAGTCAGATCGCTCCGGAACCGAGCCTGCATTCCACATTCGCTCAGCTCCCAGTCGATAGTCTCTGCATGAAACTCGCGCACCCCCGGCAGCAGCATGGATCGCCTCAATTCGCGCCGTCTCAATCCGCCTGGCCAAATCTCCAAGTCCGGTTCAGCCTCAAGAATCGCTACAATATCCTCCTCCAGGATTCGACCGTTCCGGATCGCATTCCGGTAAGCGCTTCCAGCATGTAAGGTTCGGTCCCAAAGGTCTTTGCCGCTTCGCAGACCGCCGTTTCAAAGGGCAGATGTTGAAACGCGTGCAGCGTGTTGTGGTGAATGAAAACACCAATCGGACCTTGCGCAGGAAGCAGGTGCGCGAGTTGCCTGAGCAGGGTCAGAACTCGATCTTCAGGACGCTCCGCAGCGTGTTTCAGCACCTCCAGCCCGTCCACCGTCCGGATCATTTGATCACCAGTGCTTCCTGCTCCTCTTTTGTCCCGCGGATCTGATTTTCATGCCGCACATGAAGCTGATCCCACTTAGTCGAAAGCCGCCCACCACCACGTTCGAACTCATCCTCTAGCGAGGTGAGCAGATCC
>JANXLY010000226.1 GCA_025354885.1 Acidobacteriota bacterium
TAGCCCGCATTTCTCACCAAGTCGATAAAGGCTGCAGCAGGGAGTAAATCCGAGGGGGGCCAGAATTTCGGAAAATCTCAAAAATCGACTTTTGTTTGTTTTCGTATATTTGCGCGCAGGGACTCCCTTTCAAGATCCCTCTTGTTCGCGTGTTCTTCTCTAGTTGTCAAAGATCTGGGGGGCTTCTCGATCAGCAGCGCAAGGCAAGCTGCGCTTGCTTGAAGACGTCTTGCCACGGATAACTTCTTGGCATCGACACCCACACCTTACGGGCTGTTACCCGGATTGTCGCGGCAATTTTGAGAAGCTTGAGCCGCAACGTTTGCGGCTGTGCCTTGGCCAATTCCGTGCCTTGTAATGCCTGTTGCCGCAGGCCCAGCATCAAGGTGTAGGCAAAGCTGGACAGATAGAGCCGTAACTGATTGCCCCGGAAACTTTCCGTACTCATCCGGTCGGCGAACAACGACATCTGATCCTTGATGCGGTTCTCCCTCTCGCCTCGCGCACAGTACACCCGCTCATACAGCATCTGGCTCTGGTACTTCTCCCCGTCCAGGCTGGTGACAATGAAGCGAGGGTTCTCTTTGTCCTGGATGTACTCGGCTTTGGCCACGACACGCCGCTCCTTGCTCCAGGTCTTGCTCACCGTCTTGTAGGTGAACTCGGCGAAGACCCGCGTGGCTTCCCGCGTTTTCTCAAAGCCCGCTCGCGCCTGCTTCATCTCGCTTTCGATCCGTCCACGCAAGTTCGGGTTCCGTGCCAGTCCCAGCACATAATCCACCTTGTGCTTCTCGCACCACATCATCAGCCCTTCCCGGCAGAAGCCGCTGTCGGCCCGCACCACTATCTTCACTTCCGGCCACTGAAGCCGCAGCCGCTCTACCACCGGTTCTAACTCCTTCCAGCACCCCGCGCTGGCGTCCTGGTTAGCGGGCCGCAGCCGCGCCCGCAGCACCTGGTTGCCGCTCATGATGTAAAGCGGCAGCTAACAATAGTGCCCGTAGTAGCCATGATAGAAGCGCCCTTCCTGTCCGCCATGCAACGGTAGATCTGTCGCATCCAGATCCAGCACGATCTCTTTCGGTGCCTCGCTAAAGCCCTCCACAAACAGATCCAGCAGCAACCCATCGAGGGCCTCCCGCCAGTAGTGCACCTTCTTGTAGCGGCTCGTCATTCCCGTGCTCAACTCCAGCCGCTTCAACGTGCTCTTGCCGGCAAGATCTTCCTGCTGATCCTTCTTGCCCGTCAGCAGGCGCAGCATCGGATCCTTCTTCAGTTGCTCGTGATCGTTGAGATCTTCATAGCCCAGTGCCAGAGCGTTCACCCGTTGCCGCAGCATCTCAACAAGGCTGTGTTCCACTCGCCGTTGATCCCGCTGATCGGCGAAGCACCCTGCCAAGCGCTCGGTCAGCAGAAGCCGCCGATCCACTTCCCGCAGCAACAACGCCCCGCCATCGCTGCTGCTTTGCTCCCCGTCAAACTCCGCCACTATTTGCTTCGAATAATGCCCTTCAAATTCGAAGCGTTCTTGGATACACTCTGTCATAGCAAAGGCCTCTTTCTTGTTGGCTCTAACTTGTTCCAGACAAATCAGTTATGCCACGGTTGGAGGCCTTTTGCTAGTTATTTGTGAGAAATCCGGGCTAGTGCTTCGACCGCCAAGACCGGCTCTAAAGGTCGCGGTTCGGTATCGCTAAGAAGGTCGGTTTCGCTGGGATGGGAACGCATTTCAGAGGGCGGAGAACTAGTTGAGCGTGAGCTCGTAGCGACGGGGGAGCGGCTGGGCAGTGGCGCGCTGCTCCTTGACGATCGTGGATTCGAGTTCGTCGAGTGACTTGAGGGCGCTGAGGAGTTCTGGAGAGTTTGTCTTTTCGAGAGGGACCTGGACTTGACGCCAACGGGTGTTGTGGATTGCGGTGTGTTGCAGGGTGAGGGCATGGACGCGGGCGGCCTGCTGTGTCATAGGCGTGGGGAGTTTTGCGAGGTTGATGCCGGTGGCAAGTTGTTCGGCAGTGAAGTCGCCGACGGGCTGGGCGTCGATCGCAAGCGTGTAAGTGCCGGGGGCGAGGCGGGTGAGCTTGAGGGTTTGCTGATTCAGTGCTTCGTGGAAGTTGGAGGATTGCACTGCGAGGGCGGTGAGGGGATCTTTTGCATCGACGGGCATGGGGAGCGACTGGTCGAGCTGGAGCCAGGAAATGGACTTGCCGCTTGCATTGAGTTCGGTGATCCTTGTGTTGCGCTGGACGGAAACGGTTTTTCGTGCAGGCTCGATTTCGACGTCGGAGACGAGGGAGGGGGCATGCCAGTCTTCGAGCAGGGCCTTTGCCATGAGGAGGTGGCCGGCGGGACCGGGGTGGACACGGTCGGGGATGAGCTTGGCGGCGTCGGCGGCATTGAGGGTGTTGGCCTTAGTGAGGGCGGCGACGACAGAGGTGTTGAGGTCGGCGACTTGCAGTTTTTCGGTGTTCGACAAGTCCTTTAGGAAGTCACTGTAGCGACGAAGGACGTTGTTGTAGCCTCCTTCAAAGAGTGGGGCGCGGGTGACGTCGTCGTAGGGAGAGGGCTGGATCAGGGTGACCCGGACGGCGGGGAGCTGGCGCTTGAGGATGGTGACGATGTGGCGCATGCCTTTGTCGAAGTCGTCGAAGATGGTCTGGTCGAAGGCCCGGTAGCGCGCGTCGTTCATGCCGAGCATGATCGTTACAACCGTTGGATTGTAGGGGAGGACATCGCGCCAGAGGCGGACATCGACGGGACCACCACCGCCGCCCGAGACGCGGTCGCCACCCCAGCCGGAGTGGGTGAAGGTAATGTTTGATTGAGGGAATCGGGTGACGACGAAAGTTTCGGCGAAGGTGGTGTAGAGACGCTGGTCGGTGATGGAGTCGCCAAAGAAGACGACGCGGTCGTTTGGTTTGAGGGCGAAGGGCGACTGGGCCACGAGGGTAGCTGCGAGGGCCGAAAGCAGGAGAAGAATGCGCATGGGTCGAGTATATTGCAAGCGGGCGGCTGCTAGAATTTCAAACAAATTGGAGCTTCCATGACTCGAAGAGATTTGTTAATTGGATCTGCCCTGAATGGTGGGGCGCTGACTATGCAATCGACTGCGCCTTTGGGAATCGGTTTTCTTGGTGCCAGCCATTCGCACGCGTCGGGCAAGCTGGTTGCTGCGTTGGCCAATCCGAATCTAAGAGTGGTTGGTGGTTGCGATGATACTCCTGCTGGTGTTGCGCTGTTGAAGAAACTGGGCGTGAAGCGGCTGACTCGCACGGAGTTGCTGAGTCACTCCGGTATCGCAGTTGTTGCGGTGGAATCTGCTGTTCGCGATCATGCGGCAGATGGACTTGCGGTGATCGAAAGCGGCAAGCATTTGCACCTTGAGAAAGCGCCTGCAGTGCATAAGGGAGAGCTTGAAGCAATTGTTGCAGCCGCTGCGCGGCGGCGAAGGCTGATTCAGGTTGGATATATGTGGCGCTACAACCCGGCTGTGGAGAAGGCGCTTGAGGCGGCGAGGCAGGGATGGCTCGGCAAGGTCTATATGGTGCGCGCCAGCATCGGTAATCAACTGGCTGCAGCGCGCCGAGCGGAGTGGAGTGAATTTTCTGGCGGCGTGATGTTTGAGTTGGGGGGGCACGTAATTGACCCGTTGGTGCGGCTTCTGGGCAAGCCTCTAAAGGTTACGCCTCGTCTTCGGAACGATGGTGGCATTGGCGACCAGTTCAACGACAACACTGCGGCAGTTTTTGAGTGGGAGCACGCGATGGGGATCGTGCAGGCGCAGTCGCTACAGACCTCAAGCGGCCGATACCGAAGCATCGAAATCTTTGGCACCAATGGCTGTGCGATTGTGAATCCAATCGAAGCGCCGACGCTTTCAATCGATCTTGCTAGCGCTGCCGGGTCCTATGTTGCGGGAGTGCAGAGGCCCGCGTTTGCAAAGTATGAGCGTTATGTTGGCGATCTGGTGGAACTGGTGGCTGCGATTCGGGGCGAAGTAAGTTTGCGGGTTTCGCCTACGGAGGAGTTAGCGGTTCAAGATGCGCTGCTGAGGGCTAGCGGCATGGACTAGAGCAGGCATCCTCAGAGCGTCGGGAAACCTACCAGACTGACACCGGCTAGATAGACGAGGAACATTGCGGAGAGGAGGAAGCTCGTGCCTGGCGGTGCGAGGATCTCAACGGCCAGCAACTACTGAAGAAAGATCCAATGTTTCGGTTGAAGAAGGATCAGGGCGAAGAGCTGGCGGGCAAGAGCACGTTGAACCGGCTGGAGTTGAGCACGAGCAATACGAGCCTCTACTACAAAATCCACTACTGGCGGTACGCTCTGGAGACGAGTTGCTGCTCGAACTGTTCGTCGAGCGCCTTGCGGAGGTTCCGACGGAGATCGTGCCCGACCTGGACGCCACCGATCTGCCGTTGCACGGTGGACAGGAAGATTGCCGCTATCACGGCTACTACGGACATTATCGTTAACTTCCGCTGTAGATCATGAGCGGGAATCAGGCGAGGCGGGCGCGTTTGCGGCCAGCCAACCAGGAGCCGGTGCGGAGTGTAGGAAATCGTTGCACCCGTGGTCGAGCCGGGGCGGCGCGGGTGGCCCGAAGTGTGGTGGCCAAGGCCGAGCACATCAGGAAGAAGGACAACCCGCGCTTCATCGTCAACACGCTGAGTCCGTGGGAACACGAGCGGCAAACGCTATACGAATAGCTCTGCTGTGCGCTCGGCGAGATGGAGAAGCGCATCAAGAACCCAAATCACTGCCCGGTGACCGTTTGGCACAGAGGGTTTCCCGGGAAATCAGTTACGGTTGTATCTTTCGACCTTTGTCTACACCTAAGTTATGCACACGGTGGGTGCCGAGCGGCTTGAACTAGGGGTACAGGTTGTGGGGATTAGCCTCCGCAGTGCGGCCAATATTGGAGTAAAACAGTGGGAGGCCGTGTGGGCGTCTGAGATCGGCGGCCTGGAGAGGAGCCACCCAATTGGTGAAGGCGGATTTAGCGTACGTGAGCG
>JANXLY010000237.1 GCA_025354885.1 Acidobacteriota bacterium
CCCTGCGCTCTCTCAAAGCTCGTTCGCTCGAGGCTTTGGATCTCGCCATCCCTCAGGCCCTTTCAGCGGTTTCTCAGCAAACTGCTACCAACTGCTTCCGCCATTGTGGATATGCACTATAGTATGTCAAGATCCGGTCTAGAGTCAAGAATAGACGCTTGTGCCGTATAGGCTAACGTGTCGGGTTAATGCGGTGGCCAGCGATACTCGAATGAGATGCTGCCCTGGCTGCTCCGCTCTCCGACAAAACGTCTTGAGTCTGTAACAGCGCCGGCACCGCCGCCCTGATTGCCTCCGAGCAAGTTGACGATGGAGGAACCCTGATGGGAGCGAACGAAGGCGACATGCGGGTAAGGGTTATCCGGGTGATGATCCTTGACGATGGCGATAGCGCCTGCCCGGGGGTGATGAATTGGGACTCCCCAGCGAATCCAGCTTAAGGCGAGCCAGTTACGGGTGCCACTGTAGCCGCAACGTTGCATGACCCAGTTGACGAAGATGGAACACCAGTTGTCATCCGGACCGCCTGTCTCTTTCAGGTATTTGCGATGACGTTCGCGACCGCCGCCGTGCTGCCAGATTCTGAGTTCGTCTTCGGCGATTTGCATCCAAAGCGGGGTGCGGGCATGAACAGGAGCGGCGGCACTTTTTTGGTGTTCTTTCACATGGGAAACCTGATGGTGTCCTGAGGCGTGGGCTTTGAAGTCAACGTGGTGGGCGGTGTTGCCGGCATGGCCGGTCGCCATCTGGTGGGCGCTCTTGACACTATGGTGAGTGGCGGGGGCGATGATCGATTGACCCGGGTAGATCAGGTTGGCGTTTTTGATGGAGGGGTTTGCGTCGAGCAGATCGCCGAGCGGGAGGTGGAGGGATTCGGCGATCACCCAGAGGGAATCACCGGGCTGGACGATGTAAGGTTTGGCGGGACCTGATCCGCTGCCACCTCCGGCGGCGGCGAAGCTGGGAACGGAAGATGAGTTGTGAGAAATTGTAGACATTTTGCTCTCCACTTGAAATGGCGCAGAGGAGAGAAAAAATGCATCAAAGTTTTTTGCGGGACTGGTAGAAGTGCCAGACGAGGCCGACGCTGAGCCAGGCGGCACCGTAGAGTTTTGCGTTGGTGGAGAGATTCCACCAGAGGAAAGCGCAGATGAGAAAGCCGGTGGCGGCCATGACTTTAGCGGGGAGGGTTGCGCCGCGTTTGAGTGCGGCGAGGTTGACACCCATGAAGCCGATGAAGGCTCCGAAGTTGAGTAACTCGGCACCGGACTGGTAAGTGAGCAGGAAGCTGCCGATCAGGGCCGAGACCCCAATGAGGGCGACGTTACGTGCAGGAATGTTGGAAGTGGGGTGGATGTAGGAGAAGAAGGATCTTGGGAGAGTGCCTTCGCGTCCCATTCCGTACATGAGGCGGGCACCGGCAAGGACACCACCAGCACCGGAGCCGACGGTTGCGAGGACGAGGGTGAAGTTGACGATCTGGAAGAGCCAGGGACCCCCGGCGCGTCCGGCGATGTGGACGTAGGCCGTGTCAATATCGGGAAGTGTTTCTCCATAGGGCCAGACGAGCTGGGCGGCGTAGGATTCGATGGCACTTAGGATGCCGATGATGAGGCAAACGAGGACTGTGCCACGGAGGATGTTTTTGCGGGCATCGATTACTTCTTCGCCGAGTGTCGAGATGCCATCAAATCCTATGTAGGTGAGGACGGCGAGGCTGGTGCCGGCCGAAACGGCGGTGAGTGAAAATGTTTTGGGGTCGTAGAAGGGGCGAGTCAGATCCGCGAGTGTGTGGACCGGCTGGTTGAGGAAGAAGCGGGCTGAGCAGTAAAGCATGGCGGCGATGACGAGGCCCATGGCGAGGGTAAGGATCTGGTTGGTGCGGGCGGTGGCCTGGATGTTACGGAGGTTGAGCCAGGTGAAGAGGGCGGCGAAGGCGATGCGCCAGAGTTCTTCAGGAATGCCGGAGAAGACGTTGGTCATGGCACGGGCGCACCAGATGGTGCAGATGACGGGGTTGAGGATGTAATCCATGAGCATGGCCCAGCCGGCGAGGAAGCCAAGGGTGGGGTGGAGTTCCTGTCCGACATAGGTGTAGGCGGAGCCGGAGTTGGGATAGATGGCGGCCATGCGGCCATAGGAAAAGGCGGTGAGCATCATGCCAAACATGGCGATGAGAATTGCTGTGACGACGTGGCCCTTGGCGGTTTCGTGGACGACGCCGAACAGGGGCATGGGGGCCGTAGGCTGGATCATGATGATGCCAGTGAAAACGAGGGCGGAGAGGGAGAGGGTGCGGCGTAGTTCTGGGGGCACTGGGGGCTATTGTACAACTCTTGAGTTGAGTTGTACAATCATGGTATGACGGTAACCATCAGCGAGTTTCGGAAGAGTCTTTTTCAGCTTGTTGAGAAGGCTGGGGAAGGCGAGAAGATTGAGTTCACTTACAAGGGGCAGATCTATACGGTAGTGCCGCAGAAGAAGCGGTCGCGGCTGGATGGTTTGGTGGGGCTGCCTTCAACTGGCTTTCCCGTTATGACCGCCGAAGATTTTGAAAAGTTCAGACGTGAAGAAGCCGAAGCGTGGGATCGGCATCTTGATGAGGAATGGGCGTGAAGCTGTATTTCGATACGAATGCGGCGGTGTGGATCAGCGGACGGGAAACTCGCCAATATGTCAGTAGGCGGGCCCTCGAAGCGATTGCCTCGGCGGAACAATTGTTGATTTCTCCTATGGCGGTGTTTGAAATGAAAGCACTGCATAGGAAAAACAAAATCGAATACACACCTGCGGAAATTGTGATGGTGTTGCAGGAGCAACTGGGGGTGGAGGTTTGCTCTATTCCTTTTTCGACCATCGTCTCGGGAGCGATGAGCATTCAATGGACGACTGATCCTGGAGACATACTGATTACCGCCAATGCGATGGTGAACGGGAATGCGGGGCTGATTACGAGCGACCGGGTGATCCGGGCGAATTATGATGCTGCGATCTGGTAAGTTGCGGGATCGCTTACGGCGGCGGTGGCGGGAGGGGATCCTGCACAAGGTGACACCGCTGGGGGCGATGATGGTGGCGCTGCTGCTGGCGAGTGGCATTCTTGCCTTGACAACCACGCAGAACGTTTTTTTTCTATTGTTCAGCCTGCTGTTTGGGTCGAGCCTGATTTCGAGTTTTGTGAATCGCCTGATGCTGGCCGGGCTGGTAGTGAGGCTGGAAGTGGCGGAGCACGCGGTGGCAGGCGAAGCGGCGGATTGCCTCCTGATTGTGGAAAACAAGAAACGGTGGCTGGCGAGCTTTGCTTTGGAGGCGATTGTGCCGGTGGGGCGGCGCTTCTACTTTCCTTGTGTTGAGGGGGCGAGCAGGGCGGTGGTGGAGTTGGATGTGGTGTGGTTGCAGCGAGGGGTGCCGGATGCGATGGTGGTGGAGCTGTCGACCCGGTTTCCGTTTGGATTCAGTGTGCGGCGGACGCTGCTGACGGTGAGGGTGAGCGATGCGATATATCCATCGATCCGGGAGCAGGCCGGTTTTGCCGCTGTGCTGAAGGAGTTGGAAGAGAAAAGTTTGGGAGTTACGGGGGTGGTGGAGCCAGAGTTTCACCAGTTGAGTAGCTATGCGGTGGGGGATGACTGGCGACGTATTGCGTGGGGGAAGAGTGCGCGGAGTGGGGAGTTGTTTGTGAGGCAGATGCGGAGTGTGGGGGAAGGACGGTTGCGGGTGTGGCTTGATCTGGGATCTCCGCAGTTTGAACGGCTGGTGGAATTAGCTGCGTATGTGGTTTGGGAGCTGCAATACAAGAGCGCGAAATTTGTTTTTGGAAGCGGGGGAACGGAAATGGAGGTGCAGAGTCGCCACGATGCTTATAATATTTTAAGATTCCTCGCAACGGTTGTGCCGAGCCGGGTTGAAGTTCCTCCCCATGATTCCTACACTCATATTCTTAGTTTTCGTACCGGCCATTTGCCAGGTGCAGGAGCAGATTCCGCCAGTGCGGACTAGCGTCACGGTGTTTGAACGGTTGGAGCAGGAAAGTCCGGCGGCGATCACGACTTTGAACAAGCTGGATGTGGCGAAGGCACCTGGAGTGAATGTCGATGACCGGTTGCGGCTGGTGCCGGGATTTACTTTATTCCGGCGAAATTCGAGTCTGGTGGCGAATCCGACGACGCAGGGAGTGTCGTTGCGAGGGGTAGGATCGACTGGTGCGAGCAGGACCCTGGTGTTGTGGGATGGGGTGCCGGTGAATGATCCGTTTGGCGGGTGGATTTACTGGACGCGGATTCCGAGTGAAGAAGTGGACCGGGTGGAAGTGACGCGTGGGGCGACTACGAGTGTATTTGGAGACCGGACGATGTCGGGGAGTGTGGCATTGTTTACGCGAGCTGCCGAGCCGATGCGGGTGAGTTTGGGTATGGAAGGCGGAAATCTGGGCACGATACAGCCGAGTGCCGGATTTTCGCATGTGATACGGAAGTTTGGGGTGAGCGGGTTCTTTCGGGCCTTTGACACGGATGGCTATTTGATTGTGCCGAAGGAGAGGGCGGGGAAAGCCGATACGCCGGCGGGGGTGCGATTTGCGGCTGGAGCTTTTAAGGCAGATTATTCGACGGATCGGGAGCGGATGAGTTTGAAGGTGGATATTCTGACGGAGGAGCGGGACAACGGTACGCCGTTACAGACCAATTCGACGAGCCTGGGGACTCTGAGCGGGAACTACTCGCGGGATTTTGGAGCGGCGAGTTTGGGCTTGACCGGGTACCACTCGCGGCAGCAATATCACCAGAGTTTTTCGACGATTGCGGCAGACCGGAACACGGAGCGGCTGACCAGTTATCAGAGCGTACCTTCGAC
>JANXLY010000253.1 GCA_025354885.1 Acidobacteriota bacterium
GCCTGCGCATCATTCCGAGGCCCCTGTACACAACCAAGCCTCTGATATCAGCTGCAACTGCCACCTTGGCCTCACCAGTTTCGTTCAGCAGAGTGGTGAGCTCGAACAATCGAAACGCTGTGATCGCTGGCTTCGATAACGGTGGACAGGCGGCACTGCTGCTCGACGGGACAGCCCAGAAGGTGCTCGTCGCTTCCGGACAATCTTGGGGCGAGAGCGGTTCTGTCATCCTCCGGTTGAATTCCGTGAGTATCAACCGGCAGGGAGATGTCGCAGTCTTAGTCGAAATGAGCGATTTTTGGTGCTCCACTTCGATCCTGATATTTCAGCAGAAGGGGCCCGTTGTAGAGATTCCAACCGGCTGCAACGGACAGATGGGGCCTAAGGCCTTGGGCCAGGATGGATCCATCATTTACTATCAGGATTCCAACCCGCAAACGATCCTCAAGCGCGCTCCCAATGGTGATCTCACTACAATATTGCAGAAGAACGCATTTCTTCCGGTCTTAGGGAAGATTCGCGACTTTGGGCAGATGACGCCGGGTAGCGACGGGACGATGCTGGCGCAGCTGTTCCCGGAAACAGGCCAGGCATTCTATGCTGTCTTCGACGGCACCCGCTGGATCAGGTCGTTTGCTTATGGTGAACTCGTGGCCGGCTCGATTGTGAACGATGCAAACAACTTCTTTTCAAATGGCGCGGGGCAGTGGTTTTTCCTGGCTAGCGGAAATGGCTTTCGTTCCGTTGCTGCAGTCGACACCGCTGGAAAAACCCGATTCGTTTTACGGCAACAGAGCCAGGCTGTAGGAGAACCACAACTGGGGTGGCCTCACCGGATACTGGACGCGGATGGCGCCAACGTCTTGTTGATGGCCAGTGTGAATTTTGACAACAAGTACAACGACTGGCTTTGCTGGGTGAAGCCAACGGGCACCATTCAGCCTATCCAGCCGAGCTATTGGGATGCCGTTCGCGAGGCCGCCATCACTACTGCTGGTGCCGTTGTCCCAGTGGTTGCCGATAACCTGCTGAAGCTGCTGAAGTGGAACAACACAATCGAGACTCTCCTGAGTCCCGGCGCGAGGCTTGCTATTCCTGCTGCCCTTGAATGGCGCTACCTGCGTTTCAATAACAAAGATGCCTGGATGCGCGGGGCTGATGATGGCTTCCTACGCCCTAGTGATAGCCGTGGAGTATTGTTGCCCGGCCAGAATTTGCCGACGCAGCAGGCCCTCGTTGTTTCGGGCCTATCCGCCTCGCACCCCAATGGCTGGACTCTGTTCAGCGCCATTTCCCAGAATTCGCAAGGGGTCTACCTCAACGGCAATGGCCGCACAGCGGTGCTTGCAGACACCGCGATGAAGACTTCTGATGTCCAGGGCCGCCGTATTGAGTGGGTTGATTGGGGAGCGCAGAGTTTTCGGATGGCTGTGAATTCTCGGGGGGATGCTATTTACCCAGCGTCCTTCGGCGGAAACTTTGGCTTTGTTTCGCAAAAGCAGGGGGAGATATCGCCCAGAATGATGATTTCGAATTCAACCAATCTCCCTTCAGGGGGAGGCACGATGGGCTGGGTGCCACGGGTGGATTTGGATGATGCCGGAGAGCTTCGATTTTTGAACTATCCAAACTCCGGGGGCGCTACGATTTACCAGACCAACGGCACGACCTCGCGGGCACTCCTGAGCACCAGAGATCAGTTCGACGGTGGACCGATTCAGAATATCGCCGCCTACTGTTCACGGAATGGAAATGGTTTTGCCGCTATCGATGGCGGGCCTCGCGGGACCTTGTTTGCCCTAAGCAACGGCGGGCCATTTGCACCTGTGGATTTCGGCCTGCCGGAGCGTGGAGGTCTGGCAATCAATGGTCTCCCTGGAAACTTCTGCGACGTGAGTCCTCTCGGTGAAATCTATTTTGCTGGTCAGACTTCAGAGGGTCGGACTGGAATCTTCCACTACTCGCCGGCGACTCGGCGCGTGCGTGCTGTCCTCTTCACCGGCCAGAAGCTAAGCGACGGAGCTACCCTGATTCAGCCCTATCAGATTTCTGTTGGTCCAGCCGGGACCTTCTTCTTCGCCGCTCACGTTTACTCAAAGCAAGCCAACTACCTTGCCGTCTATGAAGCCACCCCGCTACCTTAACCAGCCCTAGCGAACTACGCCCGTCAGTGGGCTACTGGCCGACGCGTACAGCCGCTTAAGCATCCTGCCTCCCAAAAACGCCAGCCGTCCCGCCATGACCCCGTGCTTCATCGCCTCGGCCATCTTGATACTGTCGCCTGCCTCAGCCACCGCCGTGTTCAACAACACTCCGTCATAACCAAGCTCCATCGCAATCGCCGCATCGCTAGCCGTGCCCACTCCCGCATCGACAATCAGCGGAACTTCGCTAATCATCTCCCGCAGGATACGCAAATTCGCAATATTCTGAATGCCCAGCCCAGACCCGATCGGCGCACCCATCGGCATCACCGCCGCTGCACCCGCATCGATCAATTTCCGCGCCACAATCAGGTCGTCGTTCGTGTAAGGCAGCACAACAAAACCCTCTTTCACCAACACCTTTGTCGCTTCAATCAAACCGATCACGTCCGGGTAGAGCGTCTGCTGGTCGCCAATCACTTCCAGCTTCACCCATTCCGAAAGTCCCACCTCTCTTCCCAGTCGCGCTGTACGAATCGCCTCGTCAGCCGTGTAGCAGGCAGCCGTATTCGGCAGGAGGAAATATTGTTTGGGGTCGATATAGTCGAGCAGGCTCTCTGTCGTCCTGTCGAGGTTCACCCTCCGCACCGCAACCGTCACCACTTCGGCCCCAGAAGCCTCATGACATTGCCGCATTTCATCAAAACTGCGGTACTTGCCGGTACCGATCAAGAGGCGGGAGCGAAACTCGCGGCCCGCAATCACCAGGGAATCGTTCATACTTGCCAAATTCCATGATAGCGGGAGGCATGCCTCTTATGTTATTTTGGTTAATGGTTTAGTACATGGCGAATACAGTTACATCTCTCAAACGCGTCCGAATCACCGAACGCCGCACTGCGGACAACCGCGCACGTCGCAGCCGCATCAAAGGCGCAATCAAGGTCATGCGTAAGCTTCTGGCCGACAAGAACGTTGGCGAAGCCACAAAACAGCTCACCCAGGTGTTCTCGATCGTTGATCGAGGCGCAAAGTGGGGCGTGGTCAAGAAGAACACGGCGGCCCGTTATAAGAGCCGTCTAGCTCGTCGCCTCAAAGTGATCGCTGCTTAACTTTCTCCCTCGCGTTTAGCCTTCCTTAGAAGTCACCTTCCAGACGAAGTCTTCCATCACCGTCTTGTCATCAGGACGGGTGTCTCTCAACGCCCGATCTGCCGCGTAAACCAGCAGCATCGCCCGCTTCAGGCGACCGGGTCCAAATGCCGTCATCGTCTGCTCCACTTGCTCCGCCCTCGCTTTCCACATTGGCGTTCCAATTTTCGAAAAATGGTTCTGGATTTGTGCAGCACCCTTGATCCTTGCCTCGTGACCGGCAAGCGCAAATCGAAATTGCGTAGCCAAAAATGCCAAAGCGAGTGGCAGGTATTCTCCCTCACGAATCAACGTGTCCAGAATATCCAGACTCTTTGCCCGATCCCCCCGTCCAATCGAAGCCACCAAAGCAAAGATATTTGCTGCTCGTGCATTGGGCACCAGCGCCGTAATCGTCTCGGCGCTGATCGTTTCCCCGGGCTTGGCGAACAGAGACAATTTCTCCAACTCATGGCTGATGCGCGACGCATCTGCCCCGGTAGCCTCGATCAGCAACTCAAGTTCTGTGGCTCCGATCCGGATCTTCTTCTCTGCCGCCAGTTCCACAGCCAGTCGTCTGGCAGCATCCGGACTAAACCGCGGAAATTCAACCTGCGACTTCAGCGTCACAAAGAATTTGCGAAGATTCTCAACCTTGGTCTTGTCGTCACCGTCGAAATCGTAGCGCGAGCAGTCAAAAACGATCGTTGTATCGGGAGTCGGATTGGCCAGATAGGCGATGAGGACTTTCGCCCCACTTGCCTCGTCGTCCTGCTTGGCTCGTCCCTTGGGAACCACCGCTTCCGCACCCGCAACCCAAATCAATCGTCTCGTCGCAAACAGCGACATGGACGCAGCATCATCGAGCACTTCGGCAATGCTTACTTCCGTCAGATCCCATCGGCTCCAGCCGCTTTCGCGGTCTTCCGCCTTCGGCAACACAACTGCCAGCAGCGCTTCCTTGCAAAGACTCCGCATATAAGCATCCGGCCCTAAGAAAAGGCAAACGGCAGGTGCACCCTGCTTTTGCAATCCAATCAAAAACTGCTCGGCGTTCATTGTTAGAAGTTCTCGAGGATTGCTGTCACAACGCTCGCTGCGACATCACGGCACAATCGGTCAAAGGCGCTTGCCGATTCGTCAAAATATGCCAGAGGGTCTGTTGAAATTTCGTAGCGTTGCCGAAAATCGAGCGCAGGGTTTGTGTATATCACTGCTGCATTCCTCGCCTGTGTCAACGTCACCGCGAGAATCGTCTGTACCTGCACACCCGCCGCGCGGCCGGTCGTGGGATCAAACACCGTCGGGTAGGCCAGCACAGTGCTGACTGAACCCCTGAGCACGGCATCCGCCCCATTGGCATCCGGCAGGATCTGATACTTCGTGCGGGCGATGAACTCGCGGGTAATTGCCATCGGCAATTTCTCCGTAAGCTTGTAGTGAGTCGTCGCATTGGCGAAGGGCGGGATACCGATACTCAGAATCTCCTTGGGTACCAGATTAGCCTTGCCCGCAACTTTGTAACCGCACGACCCACCAACTGCCGCCGCGCCTGTCAGAATAAATCCACGACGTTTCAAGCTTCAATCATCTCCCTTGCCACCAGCATCGCATTCTGACTGACAAGGCGGTGGTTGTCCGCAGCTAGCCAGAACCAGGCCCCGAGCGAAGAATTGCGGTCTGGTTCGATTGCACCCACAGCAATCCCGTCCTGGCCCGCGCAACCAATATTGTTCGGTGCTTCCAGATCTTCACCACGCACATCCATTCCAGCCTTCGCAAGCAGTTTCGCAATCCGCTTCAGGTCCGGGCTTTCCTTGAATTCCACCCAGGCAGAAGCACTGATGCCGTGAAAAGCGGGTGCCTGAGAAAGGCGCAACGAAGGCATCGCCGCTTTATTTCCAAGCAGACTGGCAAGATTGCTCTCTACCCGCTGCTCAATTTTCTCCAGCTTATGGGGCGAATCCTCGCCAAGGCGCGCCAGCATCGCAAAGGCTGCCTGCGTATCAAATATCTTTTTCTGCACCTTTTGAAAACTCAACAAGGCCACTGTCTGTTGCTGCAACTCGGTAATTGCCGCCGTGCCAAATTCGCTGGCCGGATGATAAACATTTACGACACTTCGATTGATCGGAGCCACGGCGTCCAGACTGCGCAGAAACAAGGCGAGCATTGTCGCCACCGGATGCGCAATCACCTCAATCGGCGCTTTGCCAGAAACGGGCGATTCGCCAAGCGGCGAACGCAAGCGCGCTTTAGGATCAATTTCAAGCACGCCGGTCAAGTCAATCAGGTTGCTTGCCCTCATCTTGCGCACTTTCGCTGTCGATTCAAGGTCCCCAGCCAGCATCACGATTGCTGCAGCCTTCACAACCTTCTGATCAATAGGGGACATCAATGCCAGATCGTCCTCATCGCGCACCAGCGTCTTGCCTTCGTCGTCCGTGCTGTCCATCGCATGGATCTCAAATTCTTTCGCCATCTCGCGAATTTCTCGCCCCAGCAGCGTTTGCGCGCCTACCAGCGCAAGTTTTTTCCTAACCAATGGTGGAACTCTCCGGACTTGCTTCGGTCTCAGCAGGACGACGCCGCAACAAGCCGCCGATTCGAACCAGAATCCCGCTCGCCGTATAGCAGAGACACAAGCCGAACAGAACCGGTTGCGAATAATTCCAGATCATGAAGATCAGACTGCCAAGCAAAATCAGACTCAATGGAGATCGGGGCTGCAGCAGATTCAGATCCTTGAAGCTGCGATAACGCCAGGTGCTCACCATCAAAAAACTCATCAGGGCCAACAGTCCGAGCCAGAGCAAGGAAACAATCCAGTTCTCGATCGGCACG
>JANXLY010000259.1 GCA_025354885.1 Acidobacteriota bacterium
GCTGTGGAAATGACGGGCCGAGGAAAACGAGGAAAACCAAATACGGTTTCCTTCGTTTCCCACCGCCCTTGGAAATCGCCAAGCGATTCCCACATTCCCACAGCCGCGACGACGATTTCGCCTTCGCCCAAGAAAACTTCAATGAAAGGAGCCCCGGTCACCAGCTCAATCCTTTAGGCTCATCCTTCAATGAGAAAATGCTGTTCTTCATCCACTTCATTCGTTGCGGATATTCTGACTTTGAACTGGCACATGCCGCCTGGTGGAATTGCAATCAGGCGATTGGTTGGTGCTTGTCCCTTCAAGTTGAGGCCGAGTTCCATTTGCGTCCTGGTTGCCGGCCCCACCATCGCAAATTGCTTCTTATGGCGCAGGCTCAGGTAACCTTTCTTGAGTGCAACTTCGAAAGCTCCAAAACCCTTGACCGCTGACATGAGCTTGTCGTGTACCGGACGAAGCTCAGCCTTTGGTCCTGCGTAGATCTCGTCTTCGGGGCAAGCCGTTTGAGGATTAGCTTCTGACTTCAGCGCCATATTCGCAAGCGCATTGGCATCGCCATGCCCGAGTGCTAAATCGCGCTTGAGTAAGTCCCTGATTTCGCCGTGCTTGCTGAGTCCTGTGGCGAGGATTAACTTGCGCAGTTCGTCTAGACTTTTATTTGTTTTCGACTCGATGTTCTTGAGCTGAGTCGCGGTTGCTTTCTCGATCACATTCATAGCGTGTGGATTTCCTGCGAGCATCATATTCGATGTCCGGTGCAATCCTCAATACCGTTAGGCCCAGATTCCTGGGCCTAAGCGGTCGAATCAGCCGGACCGGCACATCGAAGTTGCCGAAGTCTGGAGCGGATCCGTAGCGCTATTCTTTTTCGTCGCCTTCGAGGAGCCTGAGACCCGCAAAAGTAGAAGGCGGAAGCACTCCGGCATTGGAGTAGATGAAAAGCTTTGCCCGGGAGTCCGCGATATCGAGATTACGCATGGTCAGCTGCCCGATACGGTCCTGCGGAGTAAAGGAACCCTCAACTTTTTCCATCGAGAGTCGCTCGGGCGCATACGTGAGATTGGGTGAATCCGTGTTCAGAATCGAATAGTCATTGCCCCTGCGCAATTCGAGAGTGACCTCGCCGGTAATGGCCTTCGCGATCCAGCGTTGCAGCGTCTCGCGCAGCATCATCGATTGCGGATCAAACCATCTTCCCTCATAGAGAAGGCGTCCGAGACGACGACCCATGTCGCGATACTGCTCGATTGAGCCTTCGTTGTGGATGCCCGTAATCAGGCGCTCATAAGCTAGGAAGAGCAAAGCCATGGCTGGAGCTTCATAGATGCCGCGACTCTTGGCCTCTATGATGCGATTCTCAATCTGGTCGCTCATTCCGAGACCATGGCGACCGCCGATACGATTTGCCTCAAGCACAAGTTCAACATCGGTCGCAAAGGTCTTGCCATTCAGAGAAACGGGTCGACCCTCTTCAAAGCGGACCGTTACTTCTTCTGCCTTAACTGCGACATCATCGCGCCAGAATGCCACTCCCATGATCGGATCCACGATCTTCATTCCAGTCGCAAGGGCCTCAAGGTCTTTTGCTTCGTGCGTTGCACCCCAAATGTTGGAGTCGGTCGAGTAGGCC
Organism: Acidobacteriota bacterium; assembly: GCA_025354885.1. Taxonomy (GTDB): domain Bacteria; phylum Acidobacteriota; class Terriglobia; order Bryobacterales; family Bryobacteraceae; genus Bryobacter. The sequence continues at coordinate 1,631 of JANXLY010000259.1, forward strand.
TTCTCCTTGGACATCTTGTAGCCAAGCCCGGCCTTCTCAAGCAGTTCGGACATTTCTTTGCGTCCGCCCAGTTCATTGTTGAAGGTCTGGTCGAGCCAGGGCTTGTAAATCTTCAGGTGCGGATTGACCATCAGGCCATATCGATAAAAGCGCTCGATGTCGTTGCCTTTGTAGGTGGAGCCGTCGCCCCAGATGTTGACTGCGTCTTCCTTCATGGCTCCAACAAGAATTGTGCCGGTGACTGCACGGCCGATCGGCGTGGTATTGAAATAAGGCAAGCCCGCTGTTGTGATGTGAAAGGCCCCGCACTGCAGCGCCGCAATGCCTTCGCGTACCAATTGTTCGCGGCAATCGATGAGTCGCGCTACTTCTGCTCCGCATTCGAGAGCCCGTTTCGGAATCGCATCATAATCCGGTTCGTCTGGCTGGCCGAGGTTCGCTGTGTAGCAATAAGGAATCGCGCCTTTTTGACGCATCCAGTAGATGGCGGCCGATGTGTCGAGGCCGCCCGAAAACGCAATACCGACTTTGTCGCCGATCGGCAACGATTGAAGAATGTTGGGCATGAGTACTTTCCCTAATGGTAACCAGCCTTGATAGGGGTTAAGCTGGACTTTCATTCCATCATGGATCGTAAAACTGATATTGTCCGTATCAACGGCGTCGAAATCCACCTCGGCGCACCCGACGAGCTCAGTGTGAGCTGGGTCGGTCAAGAAGAACCTATGCGCCAGCTGCTTGCTGCCTGGCTTGTCCTCGACGAGCACGACCTGCCCATGAATCCGCGTCTGGTTGGTAAACCGGGCGTGGGCAAAACTTCATTGGCATGGGCCGCTGCAGATCGATTGGGGCAGCAGGTCTACATCATGCAGGCCACCGTCGACACGCGTCCCGAGGATCTGATTGTCACGCCTGTGCTTGAAGAACAGGGCAAACTTCGCTACGTGGCATCGGCCCTTGTGACTGCGATGGTCCGGGGCGGAGTGGCCATTCTCGACGAGGGCAACCGCATGAGCGAAAAAAGCTGGGCGAGCCTCGCACCCTTGCTCGACAACCGCCGTTATGTGGAATCGATCATAGCCGGTATCAAGATTAAGGCACACCCTCTGTTCCGCTTCGTTGCCACGATGAACGATGACGCCAGCACCTTTGATTTGCCGGAGTATATCCAGAGCAGGCTACAACCTCAGATCCTGCTCGATTTTCCGGAACGGGAAGAAGAACTGGCCATTCTCAAGGAGAATCTTCCCTTTGCGGATGCCCAGATTCTTGAATACGTCACAGACTTTTTGCAACAGGCTCATCTTGCCGAGGAGCGCTTTTCGATTCGTGACGGCATCAACATCATTCGATACACGATGAAACTTCGCAGTTCCGGTTCTTCAGAACTCAATGACCGGATCTCGCTGCCGCTAGCTATCAAGACGATTCTGGGCGTGGAAGCCATGCGCTATGTCCGAGGCGTCTGACAATTTTCTCGCCGAATTCAGCAGCCTGCGTCGTGGACGCTTCCGATATTTCCCCGTGGCTCCAGGACGGATGGAATTCGCCATGGAGGTCCGTAAGGCGTTATTGAAGGAACGGCCCGCCGTTGTTGCTCTGGAACTACCCGCGTTTTTTGGAATTCGACTTTATGAGGCGGCTGCGCGCTTTCCCCAAATTAGCGCTCTCGTTTACCCCGATCGACTGGGCGAACCGGATGAGAATGCTTCAGCCATCTATTGCATCCTCGAACCTTGCGATGCTTTCGTCGAGGCCTATCGAACAGCTCATGAGATTGGCGCAGAAGTCATTCTCATTGATCCTGCGGTCGGAGAGCGACCCCACCTTCCGGATGACTATCCAGATACTTTTGCCATTCAGAAAATAGGGCTCGATCACTACATTGAAAGCTACAGGCTCTTCCCGCAGCAGCGCAATGATGAAGTAAATGATTTTGCGGCGGGTCTTGCCTGGAAGCTGCAGGGTGCCGATCCACTTCAGAATGTTTTTGTCGTCGTTTCATTGAACATGCTCGACCCTCTGCTCGATGCTATGGAGTCGCCGCAGGATCCGCCGCGGCATCGCGTAGCGATCGATTTTGTGGAACTCGTTAACGTCCACCCTGATTCGATGGGCGAAGTTTTGACGGAATACGCAGCACTCCAGCAACGCTACGAGTATTGGCGAAAGCAGATGTCCGATGTCCGTCTTGTCGACCGGCCAGCTGCTCAGTACGACACCTTGCGCAGCGCCGAAGTGGATTACGAGAAAAGCACCGGTGACAAGCTAATGCCTTATCAAAGACGCTTACTTGCCAAGTTCACACGAAACCTCGCGCATGTCTCCGGATACCTGATGGCCACTCTCTATGAATTGACCGTTGCGGCTCGTTCTCTGGTGGATGACAACTACGCCTGGGAAGTTTGGCAGGCAGGCAGCCGCTACGATTTTCAGGAAGAAACGAAGCTGCCAGAGACTTTGCGCCTCTCGGGAGATGAGGTGTTCTTCCGAACGCGCAAACTCAAACTGCGGCGAAGGTTACCTCGTCCAAAGCAGCGACTGAAGCCACGCACGCTCAAAGACCGAAAGCAAGAAGGCAAACCGGGGGAATGGGCGCGTGAGCTAAACGGAGACTCGATTTGTTCCTACCCGCCCGAGGATATCGTTATCGAGGATTTTGGCCGCTTTCTCAAGAAGAAGGCGCGCTCCATTCTTACCGAGGAAAGGACACGGACTGAACCCTTCAATTCGTCTCTGCTCGATGGCATTGACATGCGGGAGACCTTGCGGAACTGGCATCTCGGAACCATCTATGTAAAGCGTCTGGAGAAGGCGGCCGGCGATGTTTCGAGTGTCGTTGTAATCTTTGATAGCGATACCGATGATCGATATCGCTATCTGACCACGTGGCTGGGCGAGCATCAGAACGAATCGGATATGGCCTTCTATTCCACGGAGCCTTTCGCCCATATGGTCGGGCCCGGCATTGGTCGCGCCGAATACGGCGGCTTCCTGATGACACTTCCGTCCCGGCGTCTCTGGGATGTCTGGAATGATGTGGACTACGACTTTGCCGAGACCAAAGCCGAGCGGCTTCTAATGGCCGCCCTCGATTATGCGACACAACGCTATGTTGTCTATGTCGCAGCAAAACCCCCGCGAAGTATTTTTCGCTCGATTGCGACACAGCTCCGGAGGCAGATTCTCTATATCCCCATCGGCCAACTTTCGCCTGCACGGCTCAAAAAGCTACGGGTAGTCCATGTGCTTGACGGCTATGAACGTCGCGATGCCGCCAAAGACTATATCTGGTAATCCTCAAACATGAGGTAGTGGCTTTCGTCCATGCCGAGCTTTTTGTAGACTTCTTGTGCAACCAGATTGGTTCGTTCGACATACAGACGAAAACCGCAGCAATCGTTTTCCCTACCCAACTGTTTCACTCCTTCGTACAGACTACGGTAGATTCCTTTGCCTCGAAATTCAGGCAATACATAGACGCTCTGAATCCACCAGTAGACCTTGTTGCGCCAGTCGCTCCATTCATAGGTAATCATCAATCCGCCAGCAACCTTGCCTTCCAGTTCAGCAACAACATAAAAGCCGAATTGAGGCTTTGCAAACAGGCCATCGACGCCTGCACGGATCTTTTCATCGTCCAGTTTCACGCCTTCTGTTTCCCAGGCCATTGCCTGGTTGAAACGGACGAAGTGCGCCGCATCAGTTCGCTCAGCCTTTCGAATGGTGATGGTTGAGGATGGCATCAATCACTCCTTCCGTCGTATGCGGTGTTGCTTCGACGGTAGGCTCGACACCGTGCATTCGGAGTGTTTCGCTTGTGATCGGCCCGATGGATGCGGTCAGGTAGCGTTGAATCGTTCCTGGTTGGTTGAGAGCGATAAAATTCTTGACCGTCGATGAACTTGTGAAAGTGATCCAGTCCGCTGCTGGTGCCTCGCCTGAATCAGGAACGACTGTACGATAAGCCTCGACGATATCGACCGCAGCCCCCATTGCGCGAAGCGCGTCGGGCACAGTATCACGAGCTTGAGACGCGCGGGGGATGAGCACGTGCTTGCCTTGCATATCCTGCCCCGCAAGCGCCTCCACCAGGCTTTCTGCAACATATTCGTGCGGAACGACATCGACCTTGAGGTGCATTGCTTCCAAGGCTTTGCGCGTGGCCGGGCCAATAGTGCAGAGTTTAGCCCGCAAGCTGCGCAGGTCGCGCGTTGAAAATGTCAACCGGGATGCGAATGCCTCGACAGCATTTGCACTCGTAAAGATCAGCCAGTCGTAGTGCTCCAGGCTGGCGAGAGCTCGATCCAGCTGGGCAAAACTGAGTGGGTCCACGATTTCAATCGTCGGGTACTCGATCACTTGAGCCCCTAGGGAACACAGTTGCAGTGTCATCGATGGTGAGGCTTTGTGTGCCCGTGTGACGGCGATCTTCACGCCGTGAAGCGGCAGTTTTTCGAGCCAGTTTAACTGATCGCTGAGTTGGACGACGCCTCCAATGTAGATCATGGCTGGAGACTGGATCTTTGCCTTCGCCAAGCTCGCAATGGTACCCACCAAAGTGCTTTGTTCGGGGCGTGTTGCCCAGCTCACGGCCGCAGCTGGAGTGTCAGCGGGTCTCCCAGCAGCAATGAGTGCTTCTGCAAGTTCAGGGAAATGAAATGCGCCCATGAAGATGGCGAGCGTATCCACATGAGCGACTTTGCTCCAGTCGATTGCTTCCGGATGGTGCCCAGTGACGAATGCTACCGTGCTGGCATGATCTCTGTGCGTAAGCGGAATCCCGGCGTAGGCCGCTCCTCCTATCGCCGAGGAGATGCCCGGAACCACTTCAAACGGGACATTGGCTTTGGCGAGTGCCTCGCACTCCTCGCCGCCACGTCCGAAAATATACGGGTCGCCACCCTTGAGCCGCACAACCCGCTTATTCGTCTTCCAAAGAGCGATGAGCATGTCCGCGATTTCGTCCTGCGGAAAGCTATGGTCATCACGGCGCTTTCCCACATAAAGTTTTTCTGCCTTCTCGGCAAGTCGCAATGCTTCCGGGCTGGACAAGTGGTCATAAAGTACGACATCGGCGGTCTCAAGTAGCCGCTTCGCCTTGACCGTAAGCAGTTCCGGGTCACCCGGCCCGCTACCCACCAGGTAAACCTTCACCCGAGTACCTCGCGAGCTCCCAATTTGACGAGTCCTGCCGCCACCGCTTTGCCTAGGGCGAGCGGATCGCTCCCGTCAGCTGCGAATCGGATCACTCGAGAGCCATCGAGCGCAGCCACCACAGCTTCGAGATGCAATACTTCTCCCCTGTGCGTGGCAAATGCACCCATCGGAATCTGGCAGCCCCCACCAAATTCGCGCAGGCAGGCGCGCTCCGCATCTACCGCTCTGCGGCTTGGTTCATGAGTGAGAATTCTTGCCGTCCAGTCACCAGCACGCGCTTCAATTGCGAGTGCGCCCTGCCCTACGGCCGGGCAAACCCTCGAGGCATCAAATCGTTCCGCAATTCGACCAGCCCAGCCCAGCCTGCGCAGTCCGGCACTGGCGAGTACGATGGCCTGATATTGGCCTTCATCCAGCTTTCTCAACCTCGTGTCCAGGTTCCCGCGAATGGACTGAATATCGAGATCAGGTCGCAACGCCTTGAGCTGAGCCTGACGCCGAAGTGCACTTGTCCCGACTGTTGCACCACGAGGCAAGTCCTCAAGGGTGGATCCAATGATTGCGTCGTAAGGATCTTCCCTCTCCGGCACAGCAACCAGATCCAGCCCTTCCGGCAATTCGGTCGGCATATCTTTTAAGCTGTGCACTGCGATGTCGATCCGCCCGTCGAGCAGCGCGTCTTCCAGTTCCTTAGTGAACAAGCCTTTGGTCGAAGTCTGAGCGCCGAGCTTCGCAAGCGGCACGTCGGTGATCTTGTCGCCGGTGGTGTGGATCACTTCAATGTGAGCCTCTATCCCTTTGCCTTTGAGCAGCTCTTGAATATGCCTTGCCTGCCAAAGCGCGAGCATCGACCCACGCGAACCAATCGTAATCATTCCTTGGTCTCCAGACGGAAGACGCTCCGAATGGTCTCAAGGACTGCCGTCGGATCTCCCTGCGCACCTTGGCGCCGAAGTTCAGCAATCGCCCCATGGGCGATCTTGTTGATGATGCCGCGAGTCAGCACTTCCAGCGCTTCTTCCTGCGTGGCATTGAGCGGGCCGAATTTACCTCGGTGTCTTTCCAGCTCGGCTGCACGAATTTCTTCGAGCTTGCCTTGCAGGCTGACAATTGCCGGCGCAACTTCGCGTTCGCGCATTCGGCTCTCGAGCCAGTGGACCTCTTCTTCAATGATGCGCGCGGCATGTTCTGCGGCCTCCGCGCGACCACGAAGGTTGCGTTCCACCACTTTCTGCAAGTCATCAATGTCGTAGAGAAACACGTTGTCAATTGTGTTGACTTCCGGTTCGACGTTTCGGGGCACCGCAATATCGACGATGAAGACTGGCTTGTTGCGCCTCGCCTTCATTACCTTCTTCATGTCTTCGACATTGAGAATCGGCTCCCGCGATCCGGTGGAAGTAATGATGATGTCCACACTCGGAAGCGTCTGCTTGAAATTTGCGAAATCTATGATCCAGCCGTCAAACAATTTGGCAAGATCCACCGCACGATCGTAGGTGCGATTGGTGACGTAAATTTGCTTGGCTCCTGTGTTGCGCAAGTGCCTTGCTGCCAGCTCGCTCATTTTCCCGGCACCGATCAACATGACTTTGCTGTCGGACAGATTGCCAAAAATCTCGCGCGCCAATTCAACGGCGGCGTAGCTGACACTGACGGCGCTTTCGCCAATCTCAGTCTCTGATCGCACTCGTTTGGCTACATGAAAGGCTCTCGTGACAAGTTGATCGAGGTGGCCGCTGACCGTGCCCATTTGCTTGGCCAATGAATAAGCGTCTTTGAGTTGGCCTAGGATCTGAGGTTCGCCAACCACCATCGAATCCAGACTTGAGGCAACCCGGAACAAGTGCCTCACTGCGTCGCGTCCTTCAAGCTTGTAGAGGTACGGGTCTGCAACTGCCAGACTGATACTACTCTGTGATTCAAGGAAGTGGCTTAGCGCGTCGTTCAGGCTGGCAGAATCTTCGAGAGACAGTGCCAACTCCACCCGATTGCAGGTAGAGAGAATGAGGCTCTCTCTTACACCGGCCTGATGATTCAACTCGGTCAGAGCAGCGGGGATGGCTGTCGGAGGGAGCGCCAGTTTTTCACGAACCTCGACCGGTGCGGTGCGATGGCTGAGGCCGCAGATTGCGATGCGGCTCATCGTTCGAGGGTTGTCCTCAACCCGATATGGGTTACCCAGGTGAGGGCAGAAAACCCAAGCAGTCCCAGCGCCATCAGCGCTGTCTTTCGTCCACGCCAGCCTTGGCTCGTGCGCAGAAAAATCATCGTAATGTAGAAAAGCCAAGTGAAGATTGCGATCTGGACGTTGGAATTTCCCATCCAGCGTGTGCCGCTTTCAATGTAAGCCCAGGTCGCCCCGGCGAGCACGCCAAGGGTTGTGAATACAAATCCCAAGCCCATCGTTCGGTTGATCAATCGATCCAGCGTTCTCAGCGCCGGGAGTCTCGATGCAGCAGCCAGGTCCTTGAGCTTCAGTTTCCTTTCCTGCACCAGATAGAAAATGGAAGCTCCAGCGGTAAGACAAACGCTGGCAATGCCGAACAGGATCAGCGCGACATGCACTATGAGCCATGCGTCCCGAACTCGCAGGTTGGACCAGGGAGTCACAGGGCTTTCTGTAGAGGCAACCCAGGTCATTAGACTCACGATAGGGAATATAAGTATCCCAAGCGAAGCGAAGTTGTAGCGCCAATGTACGAACAGGTAGAGGACTGCTAGCAGAAAAGCAAAGAGGCTTACGGACTCAAAGAAATTGTCAACCGGCAAGTGGCTCACCAACAGGGATCGTTCCACGATGGAGACCAAATGAAGCACTGCCCCAAGTGCAAAACTTCCCAAAACGGCATTGCCCGGCGCATCCGGCGGATCTGCGCTGCGGTTTTTCAATAATGTCCAAAGCGTGCGGAACAAGCCGGCGGCGTAAAAAAAAGCCGCGATCCGCAGCCAGAACAGGCTCATTTCCGGCATTCTCTCTAGTATACGGTTGATGTCCTAAAGATTCCCGCCGCAGGGCCGAATATCAAGGAGAGGAATCACGTATTGCGCTTGAAAGCTCCGATCGATTGGCAAACTGAGTATGGCAGTGAACGTGCTAGCGATGAAGATGTGACGTTGCACCCACTGAACTATGGTCGCCGTATCCTCGGTCTGAGTATTGAACCAAAACGGATGAAGACTACGCTCGATCCCAAGAGAACCGGCAAAGATGCGGCTTATCTCGAATATCGCCTTCGCCAACTGATCGCAGGGCAGGACGACGCCATCGGTCAAATCGTGAACATGTTCCAGATGTATACGACAGGCCTAAGCTCGCCAGGACGACCGATCGGCAGTTTCCTGTTTCTCGGTCCTACGGGTACTGGCAAGACTCGCCTGGTCGAAGCGGCAGCCGAGTGCTTGCTGCGCAGGCCCTCGCCTGTGGTCAAAATAGACTGCGCCGAGTTTCAGCACAGTCACGAAATCGCCAAGCTGATTGGTAGCCCGCCAGGTTATCTTGGTCATCGCGAGACACATCCTCTCTTGAGCCAGGAGAATCTCAACCAATACTGGAATGACGACATCAAGTTGAGTTTTGTACTCTTTGATGAAATCGAAAAGGCCTCTGATGCGCTATGGAACCTTCTTCTAGGCATCCTCGATAAGGGCATTCTTACCCTCGGTGATAACCGCAAAGTAGACTTTTCCCGCGCCATGATTTTCATGACCAGCAACCTCGGAGCTGCGCAAATGAGCCAGATCGGCAATCCCAAAATGGGATTCGCCCAGTCGCTTGGTGGTGAGTCCTTGCTTGCAGAAGAAGTTCAAAAGCGAAATGACAAGCAGAGCAAAACCGGAGTAGAGGCCGCTCGCAAGAAATTTACACCAGAGTTTATGAACCGCCTGGACAAAATCGTTGTCTTCAAGAGCCTTGCAGAAAACGACCTGAGGCGTATTCTTGATATCGAGTTGGCGATCTTCCAGCAGCGTTTGCTTGCAGGTGCAAACCAGAAGAAGTTCGTATTCGCGGTTTCCGATGAGGCAAAGAGCTTTCTGCTCGAACAAGGCGTCGATCCACGCTATGGCGCTCGCCACTTGAAACGAAGTATGGAACGCCTGCTCGTGCAACCGCTTTCCAATCTTCTGGCAACTGACCAAATCGATGATGGAGATTGTCTCCGAATCGAATTCGACGCAAAGGCTAAGGAACTCGTCTTTACGAAAGAAGCTGAAGGGTTACCAATTGGCACTATGTTCGAGATGATCGACACTAGCGTTCCAGTGCAGTTGGGTGCTCTTGCCGCCGCAGTTGCGCATGACCAGCCGAAAAGTCATTCGGCAGCTTCAATGCAAAAGCTAAGAGGCAAAACTTAAACGATCATGCTGCACACTCGGCACGTCCGAGTTGCAGGCTGAATGGGTCTGTATCTCCCCAGTCCATGTAGAAATCAGGATCGATTTCCATTGGCTTTGCGAGGTCGGTGGTCATCGTGCGGAACGTCTCCACTTTGTAGCGAAGCACGTATTCGCGAAAGCTTTCGTCGTCCTGGCGATTTGCAATGTAGTGGTTCAGAACGCGTGTGACAGCCTCAGGCGCAGTTTTTGCTGGAATGCTCTGGATCGTGAATCCATACTTCAGCATCCCTTCGCGATCTTTTCCGCCTCCGAGCAACATCTGGTAGAACGGAATTTCTCTTCCAGCTACTTTGCGAACGTTTCCGAAGAATCCAATGTCGCCGATCCAGTGCTGGCCGCAAGCATTGGGGCAGCCGCTGGCTTTGATATGTAATTTGCGAACCAGTGCATCCGGATGGTTTGAGACAGTATGCCTCAGTACTTCACCAAGGTTCATCGTCTTCGTGATTCCAAGGTTGCAACTCCAGGCTCCAGGGCAAGTGACGATATCGTCGATCTCATCTGCACCCGATTCCGCAAGCTTGGCTTGTTGAAGAATTGCATAGATCTCCCGAAGCCGATTTTGCTGGATCCAGGCGATTGAAAGGTTCTGGTCGATTGTAATGCGGACCAGGCCATCTCCAGTTGCGCGGGCAATCTGCGCTACGGCGCGCATCTGCTGTGCTGTCATGTTGCCCTGCGGCACTTTTACTGTCAACACAACATTGCCAGCCTGTCGTTGCGGCTTTACGTTGCTGCCTAACCATCGTTCATAGTCGGGAGGCAGGTCGGTCAAAATTGGTAGTAATTGCTCCCGGCCCAGTTTTCTTGGCTCAGCAGAATAAGCTCCAAACCCTTCCGGCACAGCACTCGGTGCTTCAATGCCACCGTTCGCGAGGATATCGGCGTATTCGAGATCCGCTTGTTCCTTAAACCAATCCCAAGTCCGTTCACGAATAATGAATTTCAGCCTGGCCTTGTGCTTGTTCTTGCGATTGCCGTATTTCCCGAAGACGCGAATGACCGATTCACAACGGTTCACCAGTCGCTCTACCGGTAGAAATTCGTCAAGGACTTGAGCCTCGCTCGGGACCGGCCCCAGTCCGCCGGCGGCAACGATTTTGAATCCTTTTTGGCCATCGCGAATCTGGGCTGTGAATCCAAGATCATGAATACCACCGACGGCGCAATCGTCTTTGCAGCCAGAGAAGCTGATCTTGAATTTGCGAGGCAGGTTGTCGGTCAATTCCTGATGCAGAAACGCGTAGGAGGCTTGACGAACATATGGCGAGATGTCGAAAACCTCATCCGGACAGACACCGGCGAGCGGGCAGCCGGTCACATTACGGACCGTGTTGTAGCAGGCTTCGCGAGTGGTCAATCGCAATTTAGCGAGATCTTCCAGCAAATCGCAAACCTGAGGCAGTGGCACGAAGTGAAACTGCATGTTCTGGCGAGTCGTCAGGTGACCTTTGCCTTCTGCGTACTTGTCAGCGACGCTGGCGAATAACTCCATTTGATCGGCAGTCGCCAAACCGCCCGGAACTTTCGTTCGGATCATGTGAACATCGGGCTGGCGTTGGCCGTAAACGCCCCGGCGCAATCGGAACGCCCTAAACTCGTCGTCGGTCAGTCTTCCGGCGAGGAAATCGTCGACTTGGGTCCTGAATAAGGTGATGTCTGTTTTGACTGTCTGGTCAAACTGAGCTTCGACGGAGGATTGCGCTTCCATAAATACTATTCTCTATCAAGAATACTATGATTCCGGCCGACTCGGAAAGTGAAATCGAAATTCATGTTTTCGAAACCAAGTTGGGCTAATCTGAAAGTCTCCCGCTTCAGGTTTTTTGAAAGAAACAATTCTATGAATCACACACTTCGACTCGCACTGCTCCTGGTGTGCTCCCTGCCCGTGCTTTTCGGACAGGCAGACGCTAACAAAGGCCAAATTACTGGTACGATAACGGATCCGAATGCCGCAGTAATTGCTGGGGCCAAACTCAATATCAAGAATCTCGCCACTGGTTCCTCCCGTGATCTGACCAGCTCAGGCAGCGGCACTTATCGCGCCGTTCTCCTCGATCCTGGCACCTACGTGATTTCCGCAACGGCTCCTGGTTTTGCAGAAAACAAGATCAGCGGCCTGGTCTTGAGCGTAGGATCCACAATCACAGTAGACATCAAGATGAGCGTGCAATCGACCAGCACAACGGTCGATGTCGGGGAAACGCTTTTGCAAGACGCAGTTCCCGTAGCGAGCGCATTGGTGAGCACTATGGCAATCACGAACCTTCCGATCAATGGTCGGCGCTTTCAGGACTTCGTACTTTTGACCCCCAACGCGGCCGTTGAAGGCACAAGCCGCAATCAGATTTCCTTCGCTGGTCAGCGTGGCATCAATTCGAACATCATGCTCGATGGTGCTGATTACAATCAACCATTCTTTGGTGGTATCCGAGGGGGCGAGCGATCAACGAGCGTGATCACCGTGCCGCAGAGCGCGATCGCCGAGTTTCAAGTCTTGGCGACGGGCTATTCGGCTGAGTACGGCCGTTCGACTGGCGGCGTAATGAACACCATCACCAAGTCGGGCACCAACGATTTGCACGGCGACGGGTTCTATCAAATCAGGCATCGCGCTTTGAGCGAATTGAATCCGGTGGTGTTGATCCGGCCCTCAGAGACTTTGCAGCAATTTGGTGGTAGTGTCGGCGGGCCAGTTAAGAGGAACAAGTTGTTCTGGTTCGTCGCTGCGGAGAGTCAGTATTCGGAAACACCTCGCCAGGTTGTGATTCCGTCCATCCTTGGAGTTCCAGTGACTGCTCGTAATACCGAATCAATCACCTTGATCAAGAGTTTTGAAAAGCCATTCCTGCAAACGAATCGCTCGACTGCGATGACAACCAAGGCCGACTACGCTTTCAACAAAGGCCATCGCTTGACACTGCGCTACAACTTCAGTGACTCGATTGAGCAGAACGCGGTAACAGTGGGCGCGGCCGTCAATCCGATTACGAATACCTCAATCGAACAGGAAGGCAATGAGCTGGACCGTGTTCACAATGGCACGATGCAGTATACGCATATCATCTCGCCTTCTGTTGTGAACGACATCAAATTCTCTGGTTCCTACGAGGAGCGGCCTCGCACTGCGAATTCTGTCAACGCAAGCGCGACCTTGCAAAACGTTACCTCATGGGGCGCACGTAGTTTCCTGCCAACTGTGCAGTTCGACAAGCGCTGGCAGTTGACGGACTCGATGACAGTGCTTCGCGGCAAGAACAGCATGAAAGTCGGATTTGACTACAGCTTCCTTCCGACGGCACAATCTTTCGGCTTCAATCAATTCGGTGCGTTTAGCGTAAACGGTATCCCTGGGGCTGTGCTGGATATTGCCGGCGGGAATGGCGCGAACGGCGGCAACCGCTTTGACAACCCAAACGTGACTTACACCCGACAAATCGGCAATCTGCTTGCTGACTTTTCGGCCAAGCAGATTTCAGCGTTTTTCCAGGACAGCTACCGTGCTACGAAGAAGCTGACGATCGATTTCGGTCTGCGCTGGGAGGGGCAGGTGAATCCTGCAGTTGAAGCAAACAATATAGCTGTCCTAGGGCGAATCGAGGGGGTTCGATTCCCGATTGGCAATATCGCCAGCCCGCGCAGGATCGACAACACGATGAAGCAGTTCGCACCGCGGGTCGGTATTGCCTGGACACCGATTACGGACAGGTTCCGTACAGTGGTCCGCGCTCATACCGGTGTTTTCTATGCGGCTACTCCTTTGATCACTTTCTCGGGGCCTACCAACAACTTCCGCCTTCCTCCTGGCGACGTTTCTTTGAACGTCGGTGGAGCTGGTTCGGTGAAGACTGTCTATCAGAGTTTCCTCGAGGCAGGTGTGGACTTGAACAAGGCTCCGCTCGGAACACTCCCCGTGATTCCGCTGGAGACGGTGCAGCGTGCAGCAGCTATATCGGTTGGCGCGACTGCGCGTGATCCCTTTGTAAACGGAGCATTCACCACGGTGGCACCAAATTTTCAGAATCCGCGTTCCTTTCAACTCGGCTTTGGGACAGAGACAGAATGGTTTAAGAACTTCACGGCGGGCATACAGTTCAACTACGTCAATACCGTGCATTTGAACCGCAATCGCGATTACAACCTTCCGTCCCCAACGTTCCGAGCTGGGGATCAGAGTCTCCGGCCTGACTACGGTATCGTAGGCGGCGGAGTGTTACGCCCTGTGCCCACCGTGGCGGCTCTGACGATTCGCGAATCCTCGGCTCGCTCTATGTACCGGTCTATGGCTCTGCAAGCTCAGTATCGGACCAAGAAGTTGCAGTTCCAGGCCTTTTACACAGTCGCGCAGAACTATTCGGACGACGATAGCGAGCGCAGTGCTGGTGGTTTCGACTATATGGATAGCTTTAATCTGAAGAGCGAATACTACTTCAGCTCAATGGACATTCGCCATAACTTCACTGGCAACGCGGTCTACTCATTGCCTTGGGGTTTCGAAATTTCCGGCATTGTGCGTGCGCGTTCTGGCCTGCCGATCAACCCGAGGGCGGGTTCGGACCTCAACCGCGATGGCAACAACAATGACCGGCCATTCCGTTCCGCTGGCGATCCGTTTCCTCGGAACTACTTCCGTAATCAAGGTATCGGAACCACCGATATGCGACTCTTGAAAAGCTTCGTGTTCAAGGAGCGTTTCAAGGTCCAATTCTCAGTGGAGGCCTTCAACATTTTCAATTTGGACAACGTTGTGTTTGCTGGTACTGCCTCGATCTACGGGAATGGTTTTACGACCAATGGTTCAACTGCGCCCGTTGCGGCAGACTTCATGCGTCTGCGAAACACGGACGGCACCTACAACCGTCAAAATGCTCAGGCTGGCAGTCCGAGACAATTGCAGGGTGGACTTCGCTTCTTCTTTTAGAAGCTTCGTTTCATTCGAAACTAACAGGGCGGAGCGAGTTGAATCGCTCCGCCCTCTTGTAGTTAGGGATTGAACTGCGCTGGATAGCGGATCACCGAAAAGTTGCGAAGCGTGATCGTATCGGAACTGGCAGTGTTTAACCTGGCCTTGAAGGAAATCACAGCAGCCGTAGTTGGCACCAGCGTCGCATTACCCGAGAGGCCGATAAATGTCGAACCTGCCGATGCCCCAGCCGTGCCAAAGCTGTAGGTGCCAAATGCTGCGCCAGTCGGATAGTAGCCGCCAGACGAGCGAATAAAGGCCAGCGTATCTGTTGCCGCGAAGGATCTGCTGAAAACCGAGGTCGATCCGACAAAGATATCCATTGTGAAGGCGCTTGCGCTTCCTGCATGTTCGATATTTAGAACAATTTCGATGCGATCTCCAGAGTCGAAGAAGAAACCGGGGATCGAACAGGTGCCGATGGATGTAGCTGTGGTTGAGCTGGTTTGCCCCCCGCCGACGCTGCAAAGCACCTGCGGAAATGCGTGCACCTGGCCCGCCTCAAAGCTCTTGCGAGCTCTTTGTGAATTATTGAACCAGAAGTCGCCACTGACTGGTGACGAGGGGTCATTGCCAAAGCCCGAATCGTTCAGAGCCGCTCGTGTGCCATTGGAAGACACGGTCATCCGCTGCACAGACAATGTTCCATCACTCTGCAAACGGCCCAGTTCCGTATTTCCATCGGAAGCGAGCCAGCGTGTCAGGTTAGAAGTTCCTTGTGATAAAGATGCCTGGATTGTCAGATTCGCGCTTGGGGTGGCAGTGCCAAGTCCAAGTCTACGGTTTGTTGCATCCCAGAAAAACGAAGCTGAATCCTGCGTCAAGACTGAGCTGGAATTGACAAAAGGCACTGCTCCAGTGGCAAAGCCGGTGTATAAACATGCATTCCAGACTGCATCCTGACCATTGGAGATCAGGCAGCGATTGGCAGCCCCAAGAGGAAGCCGCATCCATTTTGTCGTCGTGCCCTGGCCCACAATCAAGTCGCCTCGCACTACTGCCTCGGCTAAGGTGTCCGTATGCAGATCGCTCAGCAAATTGTGTGGTGCGGTTCCAAAAATTCCAGTGCGATAGGATGCCCGCAAGATATCGCCCGGCTGCGGCTCGGCTCCACTCACAAAGGTAATAGTGGTCCCGGATACGTTGAAATCTACAACGCTGCTCAGCTGAATCCCGTTCCGGATGATTTCCAGGCTGGCGACTGGATTCGGAGTCCCTGCGATGGTGAAAACCGAATTGCTTCCGTTAATCAGCCCTGCCGGAGTCTCTGAGTCCACAAAGGCGCCGGTGCCATTATTGCCAATGACTCCTCCACCGCTTCCACTACCACCACTCCCGCCACTGACGTTCGGCGCAGAAACGAAGCCACCTGGCAGAAGGATTGCGCGTACATCACGCAGCTTGAGAGTAGCGGAACTGGGCGAAACAGCCCAGATTTCAGAAAATAGGATTCTGCCACCATTAGAATATTTAACAGAATAATATACATTATTAGTGGTTGTAGTTGGTGTCAATTGGACTTTAAGTAGGCCATCAACTATTCGAACAACTTTGCTGTTCTGCCCGATGACGGCACCATTGGGAGCGTCAAAACTCTTCCAGTCAATAAACGCAAGACCGTTGAAGCGAGAGCCATCGGCCAGATAAACCATGTCCTGAATTTTGGTAAGAACGGGTTGGGTGTTCGCACTTTCACAAAGAACAAAAAATGCAACAAGCACAAGATATGCGGCACCAAGTCGCGGCCCGCGGATTGATTTACAAATCATACAGATTCCTTTTCATGGGTAGGTGCCTAAGAGAAAATAGCGGCTGGGATCCACCCAAAAGGCGTCATCCAGCCGCAAATCAAAGCAACCGTTACTCGATTTCGAGTTTATGAGTATGCCGAAAGCAGATTGAAGTTGCTGGAGCGCGCATAGATTTGTAATTTCAACAAAATAAAAGATTTCTTGCTATTAAATAAATTTCTATTATGTGTGAACGCGAAAACATCATACTCCGGGGCGAGGCTTTTCTGAGCTTTGGTAGGGGATGCAACGCTGGTTGCGTAATGCGGTCGACAAGCGCGAGGTCTCTGGGGAGTAAATTGAATGGGGCACTGATGGTAGAAGCGCAGTTCGCTCGCTGCTGTATGAGTGCTATCCCGCTCCCCAACTGAATGCAGCTTTGGCCCTGAGTTCACTCAGGATGTTTAGTGAGCTCAAAAACGGGCATGCGTCGCCCATGCTGGGTAATTTTGATTCTCGTAGACTCTTGAAAAACAAGGCCACTGCCTGCGACCAGATCTCGCACAACTCGCGAGACTGAGATGGCACGGATGTGGGTGAGCTCCATTAGCCTCGCTGCGAAGTCCAGCGTAGTCGCCCCAAGTGGTCCTGGATCCGGTATTTCACATTCACCAGTGTGCAGGCCTGAGCGCATTTGCCAGCCCAGCTTGCTCGCGGATTCCAGCAGCGCCTCTGCGCACTGGACTGCTCTCGCAGGGCCGTCAAAGGCGGCGTAAAGAGTCCCTTGAGAGTTGCCGAGTTGCCTCGCCCGAAACCGATCCAAAATCGCAGATCCGTCCGGGAGATCTGAGACAGGATGACTGGATTCTACACACAGGAGTGTGACGAGAGCCAACTCCATTTCAGGAACTTTTTTGAGGGAACCTAGAAAAGCTTCAATGGGGTGCAGTACGGATTCCTGGTCTCCCACAAAGGGGAGATGGTCTGCGCCAGAGAGCATCACAAACCTGGCGTTGGGAATTCGGTCGGCTAGGTATTTTCCTTCCGCCAAGAGGAGACAGCGATCATCCTTTCGGTGCAGCACCAGGGTTGGTACACGGACACCTGGGAGAATCGGACGAACATCGATGTCCGCATTCATACGAGTGAGGGCAACTGCAGATCCCGGACTTGCGCCCATCCGCAAATAGGTTGCCCACCACGAGCGAAATTCCGGATCTGAAGCAAGAGTTGGAGCTCTTTCTTCAATTCCAAATGGGCCTCCCCATTGGTGTCCCATTTCCTCGATAGAGCGATCCCGCTCCTCCTTCGTTGGTCCCCACGGATAGTCATGATCGCGGAGTCTGCGGGCATAGGAACCGAACATGATCAGCCCGAGCGTCTTGTCGGGATATGTGGCCGAAAAGAGTGTTGCCATCGGTCCTCCCTCAGAGACGCCAAACAGCACGGCTCTTTCTGATCCAACTGCCTGCATAACCGCCCGCAGGTCTTCCATGCGCTGTTCAAGAGTGGGCAGTTCATGGAGTGGAACGCGGTCTGAGAGGCCAGTTCCCCGCTTGTCGAACAGGATGAGCCGCGAAAAGCTTGAGAGACGCTGCAGGAATTTGGCAAAATGTGGTTCTCGCCAAAAATATTCGAGATGAGAGACCCATCCCATTACGAAGACAATGTCAATCGGGCCGGTGCCCACAACCTGATACGCGATGTTTACATCGCCCGATGTTGCGTAGTGGGTTTCTGGCGTCTCGATCGATGCGTACGGGGAATTGCGAGTCATCTGTTGCGTATTCAAGAAGCGATAGCCTCTACGGGGACGAGTTTCGATGAATCGCGATTCTTTGGGAGTATCGCCAAGGATCTTGCGCAATTCTGCGACAAGAACTGAAAGTGCATGATCATCCACGAAGGTGTCTGGCCAAAGAATTGAAGTGATTTGCTCGCGAGTGAGTAGCCTGTTCTGATTTTGCAAAAACAGATCGAGCAGGTCGAGAAGCTTCGGCGGGAGAGGGATTTCCTGCCGGCCCTTGAACAGGCGTTTCTCAAGGGGATCAAATTCAAACTTGGAGAAGCGAATGGACAAATTCCATCCAGATTAATAGACGCAGTGGCTTGGCCCAGCTTTCGCAGCACTGCTTCACTAATCCCATCGCCAAAGCTAGACGCACGCCTGCACCACGCGAGTGAAGGCGGAGCATCGTAAGTTTCCATCTGAGTTTTTCCTCGTTCCTCGATTGTGCTGCGAGTCAGGGCGCGGAGTCCTCAGGAAAAGGTCAGAAAAGAGTCAGGAACTTATTTTGAGGATCTCGACTCAGGGGCGAGGGTCGACATCAATACGGAGGAGGCGCGTTACGTCAATGGGGGTATTTGCGCCGAGCGGCTGATTCGTTCCAATGACGGTATCGGTATTATTTACGCGATAAAAGAAATTGGAAGTCGCCTGCACGTTGACTTGCTGCCCGGTGCCAGGATCCTGCATTCGAAACTGCCCCGACAGATTATCGCCTGCGAGTCGAGAATTGCGTGCATTCGATTCGGAACGCGCGGCGAGAGTCTGAGCCCAGAGGTCGTTGGTGGCGTGGAGGCTATCCATGCCCTGCTTGGCTTCAATTTCCTGCATTCGGTATTCGCGCATGACCCACTGGGGATTGGCACGGGCTGACTGAAGCAGGTGCT
>JANXLY010000271.1 GCA_025354885.1 Acidobacteriota bacterium
GTATAGAGGATCGCCTACCAGGGGATGGCCGATGGATGCTAGATGGATTCTGATTTGATGAGGGCGGCCCGAATTTAGGCCTACCTCAAATGTTGTGGTGCTGATGGTGCGTGAGATCACCTTGGCCAATGACTTTGACGGTTTGCCCCTTGGGTTGGCGGCCCACACCGAACCGATGAGCGGGTGCGGTACGAGGCCGATGGGTGTGAGGATTTCATAGGCGTCGTGCTGTGCAATGTTTTGAGCCAGCGCCCGGTAGAGTTTTTGAATTTTGGGTGTGTTCCAGTTTGCGAAAAGATTAGAGGCCGCCTGCGGTGTTTTGGCGAAGAGGACGATACCGGTGGTGGCTCGGCCCAACCGGTGGACAGGGTTTGCGTTGGGGGTTTGCTTTTGCACACAGCGCAGGAGGGTGTTTTCCATGAAGCCGCCGCCGGGGAGGGTGGGCAGCCCGCTGGGTTTGTTGACGGCCAACAGATGGGGGTCTTCAAACAGGACTTCGAAGTGCTGAGGGGAGTCTGGTTCGATCCAGGGTGGACGGTTCCAGACAAGGGTTTGGCCTAAAGTGACCGATTCGCTTCCGGTGGCGGTGACGCGGTTGAGGGTGACTTCGCCGTTGTTCAGTTTTTGTTGCCAGGCTTGTGGTGTTGAGTGGGGGTAAAGGCTTGCCAGGTGGGAGGGCAGGGTTTGTCCATGATATTTGCTGCTGATGGTTGTGGTGTAGGCATAGCCCCCGTTGAGCATGTAGTTTGAGCGTAAGCTATGGCATCTGCGGCGCTGTCGTTCAATCGAAATGGACCGAGGCGTTCGGAAAGGGGTGCCGGGGGGTATCCGAACCACCGCCAACAGGCTGCCTCGCTGCTAAATTGCTCCGAACCGGGCACTTACTGCGATAGCATGAATGCGTGCCAGAATCGTTGTCGGCAGAGTCGGCGTCAGTGGCAAGCGAGTGGCGGGCCGAATTTGATGCCGCAGCGCGCCGCCCGTTGGAGCAGCGAATGAAGTATGCGTTCGTGCGCACTTACAAACCCGTGCTCGACGACGCCCGCTATCGTTCATTCGAAACGATGGCGGAGTACCGGAAGTGGTGCGAGGAGAATCTTCCGCAGTGGCTCGGTTATGGCCGCGTTTGAATATCGCCAGGCCGAAGAGATCCGCGATACGTTTGCGCGCCGGGGAGTGCGTTATTTATTTCTGGGAAAATCTGCAGCCATCCTGCTGGGCTTCCCTGACACCACGCAAGATGCCGATCTGTTCGTGGAAAAGAAGCAGGAGAACTGCGAGAACCTGGTGCTGGCGCTGATTGACCTCGGGTTTGAACTCGCCGCGAATGAGGCAGAAGAGATCCGCCGGGGCAAGGACTTCATTCAACTCAAGAACGGACCCTTCGACCTCGACCTCATATTCGCGCCTGACGGGATCGAGCGATTTGAGGAAGCATGGGATCGGCATGTCGATATTGCCGGGTTTCCGGTTTGCAACATCGACGATGTCATTCGCAGTAAAGAGGCCGCTAACCGGCAGAAGGACCGCGAATCCCTGCCGCGGCTTCTTCAGTTTCAAACCTGGCTCCGACAACGAAGCTCTTCCAAAATCGTCCAGAGCGAGGCAGAAGATTTGGCCCCGACGAACAACCGCGATGCCCACCAATAAACCGATCGCTATTTCGTGGCGGTGAGCCGGACCGGCTGAGAGATGACGCCGTTGCCAGCGGAATCCCATGCTGCGAAACGAACCCATTTCTGTCCGGCGGCAGCCAGCGGGATCTGGAAACGTCTGGTGCCGAACGGCGGCAGGTCAGTTGCGGGAATCAACTTGCGGCTGGTGGTTGTACCGTCGCCCCAGACGATTTCGTAAAACTCCAGGGGGAAGGTCCAATCCAGCTGGACATTTACGGTGCGGGTGTCACCCACGCCCTGCACCGAGAATTCGGGCATGAGGACTTCGCCGGAGGAGACGAAGGAATCGCCATTCATCAGCGACTTGACTACGGGGCTGACGTCGTCAGAAGTGGGGATGCGGTCGAGCTTGATGTAGTTCACTGGCGAAGCGGCATAGACGTCGTCGCCAGGGGCCTTCAAACGGGTTTCCGTGATGGCGATGAGACGCTTGAGCGGCACTGCTTTGCCTGCCACCTGCTTATCTGCCATCCAGTTACTCATGTCATCAAGCAAATCGAGGCAGCGGCGGCCGCAGAGTCGCTGTTCAGAGAGATCGAGGCCCATACCCCAGCGGAAGCCGACACCATGATAGTGCGGGTCAGAAAAGAAGGCCTGATCTTTGATGGCGTCGGGAAAGCCGGTTGAGCCTTTGGTGCGCGGGTGCGGCATGGAAATGAGCACATCTTCGCGGCGGGCCATTTCGATAAATTCCTCCGCGGTGCCGATGTGATAGACCTTGCCGTAGGTTGAATTCTGTTCGACAAACGGCTGTTCGTTTTTCTTTTCCGTCCAGTAGACGGGGTGGGAGAAGAGCAGGTCTGTGTGGCCACCGAGCGGGCTGCCGTAGACCTCAAGATCAGGCATGACCAGGAAGTTGCGGTCGGAGTGGCGGCGGGCCCCTTCAACAGAATCGGCCACGAGTTTGGGAAAATCAGGAGCCTGGCGGTTGTTGCGGCCGATGAAGACGGAACTGATCTCGCTCGCAATGGTGACACCGAGCGACTTGATGACGTCAAGATCGGGGATATGGGCGTCCATGCTGCCGGCCTCGCGGAGGCGTTCGGCAAGGTCCATGTGGTAGTGATGGGCCATCACCTGGTAGCCTGGGATGGCTTTGAAGCGGTCGCCATGGGTGAAGGCGAGGACGCGGTCGGCAGTCTGGGCAGCAGGACTCAGGGAGGGATAGAAATAGCCTGCCATGTGCTGTTCAGAGCCTGCGGGAGCGCTATAGAGCGCGAAATTGGGTTTGTAGCGGGGGTCTTCTTCCTTTTCCGCCTGACGGATACCGAAAGAAAATATTTTGTCGTTTTGTTTCCGGTAGAAGTTGTAGCCAAGGTTGGTTTCTTCTTCCCGTGCCCAGAAGAATGTGTGGGGCGGCGGGAAGGTGGCGATAGAGCCGCGCGCACCTTGCTGAAGGACCAGGAGGCGGTTGGAAGTCTTGAGCGCTACATCCTGATCGTTTCTGGCCCCGCCAAATTCATAGTTCTGCCAGGTGCCACTCAGGTCACGCCAGGCAAGTTTGGAATCGGGTGCGATGGCGAGGCTTTCCCAGCCGGTGTCGTATTTGTAGGCCACGGAATCGGCTTGGGTTGAGGCAATAATTTCCTGGCGGATCAGGTTGGTGCCGCGGTAAACCGTGAACTGGAGGCGCCCGGAAAAGGAACCGAGTTCAACACCCGGGAAAGAGATTTCGAGGCGGGCGCCGTTGGTTTTGACAGCGCAGGCACTGGCGTGGAAAGCAGCGGAGCCGCGATAGACTTCCGAGGCGAGGCGGGGCAGGTCAGGCGGAGGGTTGGAACCCATGCTGGCGCCATCGGCACGGTTGCCGGGGACATCAAGAGGTGCGTCCCAGAAGGCATCCCACTTGAATTTGTTCTTGATTTCGTCTGTAATTTTGACCCCGAGGCCGACCAGTGGCTCCATCTGCTGATTGCTCATACGGCGTTTGCCGGTGGCAATCGTATAGACGGGCGAAGCATCGCGGATGAGCGTGGTCCACTGGCCTGATTTGGGGCGGAGGGAGAGTTCCCGAATGACTGGTTTGCCTTCGTCGATGACGAAACGGAGACGCGCTTCCTGGCCGTGGTCACCTTCCCAGGAGACGGTGAGGACGTCTGATGCGAAGGCAGCGGTGAGGCCGGGAGCGGCTTTGTATGCGGTCAGGTCACAAGGCATTGCCCCTGCGGCGAGCGGAATCAGCGTAAGGGCAAGAATGCCGGTGAGTCGCAATTTATGTCTCCGTTTTAGAAGGCGAGTTTGAGCCCGAGCTGGATGATGCGCGGGTCGAGCGCAGTGCTTACTTTACCGTAGCGGGGCGAGTTCATGGAAGTGGACAGGCTGGACGCATTGGCGTGGTTGAGTACGTTGAAGGCTTCGGCGCGGACTTCAAGGCCGAGGGCTTCCCGCAGTTTGATTTTGCGCGTGAGGCCGACGGTCATGTTGAAGGTACCAGGGGCCCGATGCGGTGGACCCCGAGCCTGCCCCTGCCGGCTATGCAAGCTGGCGAAGGGTCGCGATTGGGGCATCAATCGGTTTTCTGCTGTTGCTGGCATACGTCGTTCGAGGGCTGGTAGTGGCTCCGGCCGCTGGAGGCATGGCGTGGGGCGCGGATCTGGAACAGATTTGGGGGGCCGTGGTGGGCGGTCCGCAACCACTTCGTCACCATTTATGGCAGCGGCTTCGCGGGAGCGCCGACCGGGTGGAATCCGGTGACGAGGCTGCCAACAAACACTGGCGGGGTATCGGTAACGATTAATGGCAAGGACGGCTTCAGTTACGCAAATCCAGGACAGATCAACGTTCTGGCTCCGCCCGATACGGCGACGGGTACGGTACCTGTTGCTGTGGCTACAGCCTCGGGATCCGCCACCGCCAATGCCACCATCACACAGGCGAGTCCGGCATGGTTCACCTATTCGACGGGAGGACCCACCTGAATCGCTGCGCTTTTCGGGAATACCTCGACCTACGTCGCGCCAGCCGGCAGTTTCACTGGAGCGGCAAGCCGGTCAGCCAGAGTGGGCGATTACCTTCAGCTTTATGCCAACGGTCTGGGTCCGACCAATCCCGTGCCGTCGTCGGGGGTGGTGTTGCCCACTTACTATCCACTCGACGATTTATCGCGAGTGAAAATAACCATCGGCGGGCGTGATGCAGCTGTGTTGTTTGCGGGGCTGGTATCGGCGGGTCTTTATCAGGTAAATGTTCAGGTGCCATCAGGAGTCGGCATCGGGGAATTACCCGTTGTCATGTTCGTTGACGGGCGCCACACACAGGAAGGCGTGACTCTGAACTTTCAGTGAACAACAGACCCTCGACCCGGTAGCCGAGTATCTGGCTATAGTTCTCGGCGCGCCAAGCACTCCTTTGCGGCTTGCCTGGTGGGCAGGTATCGCTTTCACGCGTGCTTCTCAATTAGCAAAAATGTAATATCGTCCGTTTGCGCGGCCCCGCCCGTGAACTGGTCAAGCGCGGACAGTACTCTCTCCTTCAGAAGCGCTGCCCCGCCGGGTGCTGACAGCCGGATCAGGTCGCGCAGGCGCTCTTCACTGAACTCCTGCTGTGCACCGTTTTCGGCCTCGCTCAGACCGTCGGAGTAAACCACCAGAACGTCGCCTGAATCGAGTCTCAGCGGGGTCGGATCATACAGGGCGAACGGGAACATGCCGAGCGGAAGACCGTCCGAAGGCAGTTCCTCCACCTGCCCCGTGGCAGCGCGGTACAGGTAGGCCGGGTTATGGCCCGCACTGATGTATTCCCCGGTGCCGTCACCGTCCAGCTGGAACAGGAAAGCCGTTACGAAACGGTGGGACGGCGTCTTATCGCACAACAGTTTGTTAACGGCGTTCAGCACCAGACCCGGCTCAGAGTGTGACCGGAACTCCATATTCAGCGCACCCAGCGCGAGCGAACTCAGCAAGGCGGCCGGAATTCCTTTGCCTGACACGTCCGCCAGAACGCCCGTCAAATGCATGTTTTTGACAGCGATAAAGTCGTAAAAATCGCCACCGAGCTGTCTGGTGGGCCGGGAGAATGCGGAAATACGAAACGGTTCGGCCTGCGGCAGAGAACGGGGCAGCAGACTGCGCTGCGTCTCCTCGGCCACGGCGAGTTCCTGTTCCAGGTTTTTCTTTTCGGCAAGCGCCATCACCAGGTCCAGTTTTTCCAGAACATGGCCCGCTTCCTGTGCAAGCCGCGTCAGCAACTTTTCGTCGAGCCCGGACAGCGCGTGCATATAATTCCGGCTGTCCAGATAGAGAATACCCATGACATCCGATGAATCGCCGTCCGCCGAAAGGTTTTCGAGCGGAAGACAAGCGATGGCCCGCAAGTTCATGGCGACGATGCTGTCGCTTCCGGCCAGATCGCCGTGAATTCCCTGGGTCATGAAGACCGCCTGGCCGCCATTCGCGACGCGGGCGACCACCGTGACGCTGTGATGAAAGTCAGGCTGCGTGAGCGACTTGCCTGCGCTGTCAATTCCGCCGGCGAAGGCGAACGTACCGTGCTCTTTGCGGAGGATGAAGCCGCGTTCCGCACCGCTGATTCCGAGAGCCGATTTCAAGATGTGCTGGAAGGTTCTCTCCGCGGAAAAAGCCTTGCCGAAAGAGTAATGAAAATCCAGCAGACAAGAGATTTTTTCGAGTTCCGACTGGTCGCCCGGAAGCAGCCCGGCAATTTCTTTGACAGAACGCTCGACTTCGGCATCAAGCAGCATGCCTCTGCTGTCGGGAGTGCTGCCAACCAAACCGAGACCCATCATGGTCATCTCGATTTCACTGGACTGGTCTATGGCCGCCGGTTCGCCGGTGCAAAAGATCAGTTCTATACCCTGTTCGCCCAGGCGAATACGGTCACCGGGCAGCAGAGAGTGGCGTTCGACGCGGTCGCCGTTAATCCAGGTGCCGTGACTGCTGGCCAGATCCAGTAGAACAAAGGTCTGTTCGTCGGAAATAATACGGGCATGCAGCCGGGAAACAAGAGGATGATTGAGCACCAGATCGGCGTCTGCGCGACGGCCTATGGATGCCGCCGATGCGGACAGAAGGAACGTCTCGCGGCGTTGCGGAGTCTCGCTCCATTCGAGCCGTGGCAGAGTGAATTTTGATTCCGGCACAAGTTCAAGGTATCACTGATCGACACGGCGAATGCTACGGCCGCTGGCGCGAACGGCACACGAATCTGAGAACATGAATAGTTTGAATATGTCTGATTCCGGAGCAGTGGCGGATTTTCGGCCCGGCAGCCGGTTCCGGCTGGTGCGACAGATCGGTGTCGGCGGCATGGGCACGGTCTATGAAGCCTGGGACACAGTCCGGGACACCCGCGTTGCGCTTAAGACACTTACTGGTCTGAACCCGCGCGCCCTGCAGCTTTTCAAGAATGAATTCCGCACCCTGGCGGACGTCAGCCATCCCAACCTCGCCTCGCTCTACGAACTCTTTTGTGAGGACCAGTGGTATTTCAGTATGGAGTACGTCGGAGGCGGCCATTTCCTCGATTACGTTCGCGGCTCTCTCGCCCGCCCGCCGGGTTCCTTCCTGAGTGGGGATGAACTGACCGAACAGCCCGGTGCTCTTCGGGCAACGACTTCCCAGGCATCGCCGCCTGTGGTCCAGGCGGGAGGCCAGTGCGACGAAGGCCGGCTTATATCAGTTCTCGGCCAGTTGGCCGATGCCATTTCCAGCCTCCATGCAAATGGAATCCTGCACCGCGATCTGAAGCCACTCAATGTGAAAGTAACCCCGGAAGGCCGCGTAGTGGTTCTCGATTTTGGCCTGGCGATACAGACGGTACCAGCACACGGTGAGGCTCTGGCGCTCGCCGGATTCGTGGGAACTGTTCCCTATATGTCTCCCGAGCAAGGGGCTGGCGACCCTGTCAGCGAAGCCACCGACTGGTACGCCATCGGGGTGATGGTTTACGAAGCGCTCACCGGCAGGAGGCCGTTTGAAGGGGACCCAGGCAGCGTGCTTCGCGACAAGCGTCTGTTTGAGGCCCCCCGTGCCCGCAGAACCGGGGATGTATCTGAGGCGTGGGATGATCTGTGCGCCGGGCTGCTCGCGCGCGATCCACGCAAACGGTTGACCGGCTCGAACATCATCGCGCACCTGACCCGCAGGCCGGCTCCGGAAGGAGCTGCCGTACGGCCGCTGGAAAAAGTGTTCGTGGGCCGCGAAATTCAGCTTGCAGTGCTTCGCCAGGCGCTGGCCGAAAGCGAATCCGGGACGCCCTCAGTGGTCTTCGTACGCGGCGTTTCCGGAATGGGCAAAACCACCCTTGTCGAAAAATTTCTCGGCCAGGTTATCGAGAGACGCACGGGCAGGCGCACCGACAGAGGCAAACCAGTCATCCTCGCGGGGCGGTGCTATGAAAAAGAATCCCTGCCCTACAAGGCATTCGACAGTGTTATCGACTCTCTGGCGCTTTACCTTGCGGATCTGCCACCCGAAGAAGCCGCCGAGCTAACCCCGCGTGACGCTGCCGCTCTGGTACGGATTTTTCCTGTGCTGCGCCAGATCGAATCGTTCGCAAAAGCGCCCGCGCGGTCAGCAGTCAACCTTGATCAACTGGAACTCCGCCGCCAGGCCTTCGGTGCTTTACGCGAGCTCATGGCAAAACTCGGAGACCGTGCCCGGGTGATTGTCTATATCGACGATCTTCAGTGGGGCGACACCGACAGCGTGCTGCTTTTTCGCGAAATCCTGCGCCTTCCGGATGCCCCGTCGTTTCTCTACATTGGTGCTTACCGTTCTGAATATGAGGGCAGGAGTCCGGCTCTCGATGCACTGCTGGCGGGAGTTCAGGAGGTGGCAGGGATATCTCCGCACCGGATGATGATCGAGCCTCTGAGTCTCGAAGAAGGGCGCATTCTGGCAGCGCAGTTGAGCAATAATCCGAACGGCGCGGGAGCCAGGTTTGAGCAACTCGCCAGGGAAAGCGAGGGCAGCCCTTACCTGCTTCAGGAGCTTGCCGCAGGTGCCGGTTTCAGCACTTCAGCAAGCGGGACCAGTCTTGACACAGTGCTCTTCCGTCGCATTGAGACTCTTTCGGCTGATTCGCGGCGGCTGCTTGAGACAGTCGCAATCTCGGTTCGTCCGCTCCGGGAACGCGAGGCGTTTCTTGCTGCGGAGATTGCGGTCCGCGACCCCCGCGTACTCACTGAACTTCGTGCGGGCCGGCTGATACGCGGAGTCGGCGAAGAGATTGAACCGTATCATGACCGGGTGCGCCAGACGATCCTCGCACATGTGGATTCCGGCGCGCTGCGCGGCTACCATTTCCGCCTGGCCTCGGCGATCGAAGCGGCAGCCGGACCGGACGGAAGTGTGGACGCCGAAGCCGCCGCTGTTCATTTCGAGAATGGCGGTAACCAGACCAAAGCCGGGCACTATTACGCCATCGCGGCTGAAATTGCGTCTGGGGCGCTCGCCTTCAGACATGCCGCACAGCTTTGGCAGAAGGCGCTTGATCTCTCGTCCGAAACCGCGGAATCCCGTCGGAACATGATGGTCAAACTCGCCGACGCGCTCGGCAACGCAGGCCGCGGAGCCGACGCTGCCAGAGCATATCGGCAAGCAGTTCAAATCGCGTCTGGACCGGATGATGTTCAGCTCGAACGCCTTGAAGCGTATTGGTTCGCCAGCAGCGGTCATCTTGATGAGGGTCGCGAAGCACTGGAACGCATGCTGCGGCGGGTCGGCTTCCGCATGCCTGGGCCGTTCGCTCAACTGGCAGGAATTATGATGTCCGAACTCCGGCTGAAACTGCGGGGCACAGGATTCAAACGCCGCTCGCTGGAAGACATTCCGCAGCCTGAACTCGAACGGATCGATACTTTTTGGGCCGCCAGCCGGAGCATGGCGATGGTGGATGTTCTCATGGCAGTGTTCATCAGTTCACCCGGCTTGTTCCTGGCTCTTGCCGTCGGTGACAGCTATCGCGTGGCGCGGTTTCTGATCTTCCGCAATATCGCGCTTGCGGCGATTAATCTGCCCACGGGTAACCAGTTAACGGACCTCATGGAAGTTAGCCGCCAGCTGGTGGCTCAGGCTAATGACCCGTACCTGAATGGCTTTTTTGAATTTGCGCATGGAATGATCCACTTCGTCTCCGGACAGTGGCAAGACAGCCTCAAACACTCAAGGGAAGCGGAGCGTATTCTCTCGGCGGGCTGTACCGGAGTGGTTTGGGAGCTGTCCACCCTGCGGATTTTCACTCTTTGGAGTTTGCTGTATTCAGGGCGGCTTCGCGAACTGCGCGAAAACGCCGCCGTGTGGAGAGATGAAGGTCTGGAACGCGGCGATTTATTCAAGGCTGTGAGTATCGGAGCCGGAACGCTTCCTGTTTGTGAGCTCATTGCCGACCGCGCAGACACAGCCATGGATACGCTTGAGAGTTCTCTGGCACTCTGGACCCGCCGGAACTATAACTTGCAGCGCGCGGTAGCGGTCTTTATTCGCTCCTGGATCCACCTTTACCGTGGCGAGGCGGCAGAAGCGTACGACTTGAATACGCGTGAGTGGCCCGAACTTAGGAAAAGTCATTTTTTGCGCGTGAGCGGCACCCGACAGTGGCTGTATTTCGGGCGGGCTCAAAGTGCTTTGACACTTGCCGTAACGGCATCGAACAGACAGACTCTGTTGAAAACGGCGGAACAGGGTGCCGATGTCCTGCAGGCTGACGACAAATCATTTGCGCACCCGCTCGCAACGCTGACTCGCGCCGGTATTGCCCGCATCAAGGGCGATGTCCCGCAGGCGGTGAAACTATTGCAACAGGCTGCCGGGGAGTTTCAGCACCTCGATATGCAGATGTTCGCGGCTTTTGCCAAACGACGACTTGGTGAATTGACCCCCGGGGAGCAAGGCCGTGCCCTGATCAGCGAGGCTGATGAAGCGATGCGTTCCGAAGGTGTCGTGAACCCCGCGCGAATGACTGATGCCTTCGCGGGTGGCTTCGCCAAATTCCTTTGACGCATGCTAGAGTCACCTGCATGATGAACAGCGATGCCCGGAAAAAAGCGGGGCTTGTGCTTTCCGGAGGCGGCGCTTTCGGGGCCTACGAAGTGGGTGTGATTAATACCCTGTATGGCGGCCGCAGCCCTGCCAACGGGCACACGGCACTCGATGCGGCCGTATTTGCCGGAACCTCCGTCGGCAGTTTCAATGCCGCCGTGCTGGCGATGAATATTGACGGGGCTGCTGCTTCAGCAAGACGGCTCAACGATATCTGGCTCAATGCGGTGGCGGACAAAGGCGACGGGCGGGGAAACGGAGTTTACCGGTTCCGCGGAGATGTGGCCGAATATGTTGATCCGCGTGTCTCCGGCAGTTCCGCAGAAAAACTCAGCCGCCTGCTTGCTGACGCTGATATGCTAGACGGCCTGGCAGTTCGCAGTGCGGAGCGGTTCATCAAGGGGCGTGGTTCGGCGGTTGGGCGCCTCGCGGGTCTGGTGGATATCAGTGTCCTGCTCGATACTGAACCGTTCGCAAATCTGGTGAAGAGCCACGTCAGTCCGGCAGTGCTCCGGGAATCATCTAAAGTACTCAGCGCCACGGCTACCAACTGGGCTAACGGCGAACCTGAGGATTTCAATTTTCGTAGAATGACGGACGATCAGACCTGGGAGGCGATCCGGGCTTCCGCCGCGATCCCCGGACTGTTCCCGGCGGTTACGATGGCGGGGCAGATTTTTCTCGACGGCGGCGTGGTGATGAATACTCCCACCTTGCCCGCGATTGAAGAGGGTGCTACCGAGCTCCACGTGATTAGTCTGAACCCCGGCGTGCGCGATCTGCAACGAACTTATACGGGCAGTACGCTCGACATCCTCAACCATGTTTACACCTCAATGGTGGCAGCGAATGTGAGTGAGGATATCGAATCCGCCCGATGGGTCAATGAAGGCGTGGAAGTGCTGGAAAGGCTTGCCGGGGATAACCCTCCGGACTTTGATTCCGCAGACGGGCGGCGGTTTGTCCGCGTGGCCAACATGATCTGGAAAAAACTCGAAGCCGAGGGTGAACTACCGGCGCGGCTTACGATTCACCACTACCATCCGACGAGCACCCTGGGTGGCGTGCTGGGTATGTTGAATTTCGACCGCGCTGAAATTGAGAGAATGATCGCGATGGGCGAGGCTGATGCAAGAACCCATGACTGCGATAAAAATAACTGTTTAATTGCGTAATGGAGTGCACAGAATGTTGAAGCGTTTCCCGGTTGTTCTCTTTCTGATCGCCGCGACTTTGTTTGCTCAGGCACCGCCGCAAATTGAAAGGCGCGGCAAGGTACTGAGTATTGAATACAGCAACCCCAAAGTATTCTTTTCGTTTGAGGAAGCCGCCGACAAAGGTCCCGCCGGCTTGAAGTGGGAATGCGATACCGGTGTACCGCCGGAATCGCTGAAGCAGATCGCCTGGAAGAAAGATTCGCTCAGCAAAGGGCAGCAGATTTCTGTTACATACACAAAAAACGGCTCCCGCATATCCGTGCTGAAACTTTCCGAATACAGACTGGGCGCGGTACACAGCACGCTTGTAGAACCAGGCAGGACCAAACTCCGGATCGTCTGCACGAGCCCGGGTCAAAACTAAGCGGGACTACTTGTTCTGTGTCGCTGCGGGCGGTGGTGGCCGCGGGGCCGGCGGGGGTGCCATTTCCGGGGTAATGAAGCCGACGTTGGTGCGCTTCGACAGCATGCTGAAGAAGAGAAACACCTTTTCCATATGATCAGAACCGCGGCGGATCCAGAATTCATGGTCCATGCCGGGGAACTCAAGATAGACTTGTGGAGCACCCACAGCCTGTAGTGCGAGGACAGACCGGCGGGACGTCACAACCGGCACGATAGAATCCTTGTCGCCGTGGATGATCAGCATGGGGATCGCCTTATAACGCTCCGCAGCTGCGGCGTCGGCAATGCCGCCTGCACCGGAGATGGGTGCGAGGCCGGCCCAGATGTCGTTATACTTTCCGCCTAAATAATACGTGCCAAGGCCGCCCAGGGAATGGCCCATGAGAAAGATGCGGTTGTTGTCGATGGTGTATTTTTCGCGGATCAGTTTTAGCGCAGCCATGGCGTCGAGTTCGGAAAGTTCGCTGGCTGAATAGTGGAGGTCGGTGCCGGGTTTCACCTGCGCGGTGGCAAGCGGGGGGCCGACACGACCGCCCCAGCCTGCGGAGACGTTGAAGCCCATCGGCGCGAGCACGATAAATCCGAAGCGTTCCGCAAGGTCAGCCGTACCGTCAAACAGGATTTGTTGCAGAGGGGTAATGTTCAGGCCGTGCAGGTCGACAATCAGCGGTGCCGGAGTTCCCTGGAGGTAGCTTGAAGGGACAAACAGCGTGTAAGGCATGTCGGCGTTCGCTTCAGTGAAACGGTAAGTGCATTCCCAGATACGGCCCTGCGCCGCCGTGAGAGTGGGCTGTGCCGAGCGGGGAATTCCTGAGAACCCGCGGGAAATATCCGGCGCGGGGGTTCCGGCAAGAGGCGTGCCGTCATGGTTGATGTTGGCAGTTCCCGCGCTGGCGTCGGCATGGGCCTGTGTCAGCACGGTGCAATTCTGGCCAGCAGGGGTCTGCGCCTGAGCTGCGACAGCTAGCAACAGGGAAAGCGAGGTTACAAGGATCGTTGTGCGTGGCTTCATGGTGTCTTCTCCCGGTGTGGCGAAGCTATATTCTTCCAGCGCGCGGCATCGGTCGTCAAGTTTCGGGCGGCCTCACAGGACAGAAAGCGCATTTGGGCCTAAAACTGCACAACATGAAGCCGTGACTACGGGATGTTCAGACCTCGTGCTGCGACTGCAGCGCCGCGAACCACTGGCCATGACGGATCTTTATGATCGCTTCGGGGGCCTTGCGTACTCGATTATTTTTGGTATTGTCCGGGATGCTGCGCTGGCAGAAGACCTTACTCAGGAGACTTTTCTGCGGGTTTGGAACCGCATCCACGCTTTCGACGGCGAACGCGGCGGGCTGGGACCGTGGCTGCTGACGATTGCCCGCAACCGGGCTATCGATCACCACCGGTCGGTGGCAAATCGAATGGAACGGAACGCGTATCAGCTTGACGTTCGGGAACACCCGTCACTGTTTACAGATATGGAGCCGGCTTTACTTAATGCCGACCACGCGCGAATCATAAACGCATCGATCGCGAAGTTGAACGCCAGCCAGCAGAAGGTAATTGAGCTGGCTTATTATGAAGGCCTCTCACAAACGGAAATGGCAGAGCGCATGGGAGAACCGCTGGGCACGATAAAAACCCGGGTGCGAAGCGCCTTGAAAAATCTGCGGGGCGACTTGGGCCGCGCGGTCGCAGCCTGACCTTCGCTAACAATTGCTAATATCGGGGCGTGTTGCGTAGTTTAATTCTGTACCTTTCGCGGCAGAGAGCGGTGCGCACCCGCGTGGAAACATCCGCCATCGCGCGGCGATTCTCTTCCCGCTTTGTCGCCGGGCACACGCTTGAAGAAGCGATTATAGTAGGCGCAAGGGCAAAAGCAGAAGGAATCTCCGTCACTCTCGACTATCTGGGCGAGAATGTAAAAACGCTGGAAGAGGCCGGGGCGTGCCTCGACATGTACATGCGGATGCTCAGTGCTATGCGGAGTGCCTCCCTCGAACCCAATGTCTCCGTCAAGCTGACACAATTTGGCCTTGATCTTTCCGGGGCCGGGTGCGAAGAAAATGCCGGGACTCTCGTGCGGGCAGCGGCTTCCATGGAAGGATTTGTGCGTTTTGATATGGAAGGGAGTGCATATACTGAGCGCACACTTGGTCTGGTGCGGCGCTTGCACAAAAAATATTCAGCCTGCGGCACGGTGATTCAAGCCTATCTTCGCCGCAGCGCCGCCGATATTGCGGTACTCGAAGCGGAACGTATTCGGGTGCGGCTGTGCAAAGGCGCCTACCTTGAACACGAAAAGGTCGCGTTTACGGCAAAAATCGAGGTGGACAGCAATTATCTGGAGTTTGCCCGCAATTTGTTGCTCGCCGGGGAATATCCGGCAATTGCCACCCATGATGTGCGGATTATCAATGCGGTGGAAGCGTTTTGTGCGGAAAACGGGATTGATCGCTCGCGCTTTGAATTCCAGATGCTCTATGGCATTCGCCGGGACCTGCAGCGGCGGCTGGTTTCTGAAGGCTATCGTCTGCGCCTTTATGTTCCTTTTGGCGATGCCTGGTATCCCTATTTCATGCGCAGACTTGCGGAGCGGCCAGCGAACCTGTGGTTCTTTCTGAAGCACGCGCTCAGTGGGTAGCGGTGCTGCCGTGTCTGCTATTGCCGGCATGCCACGCCCGCAGGTCCGCCGGTCGGTGCCGCCATTCGCACCTCTGCCGAATCGAGCCTGCGGAAAGCCAGGTGCTCCACTGTCGGTGGCTGAGTGGGGGCAAGCGAAAAAAAGACACCCACAGTGCCTTTGGCGCAGCTCAAGTTGAACTGTCCACGCAGCCAGTTCTCTGCCCTCACCGGACCTGACACGGTGCATTCGCCGACCCGGGCTTTCAACAGCCCGATCTCCGCCTGCCGCTGCGCAGACGGTGCATCAAGGAACAGATTCATCGCGGCGATCTGTTTTGCTTCCGCATCCTCCCAGTGATTCCACAGCTTCATGATTCGTTCACGCATCTGTGACAGCACGGGGGATGGCGGCAGTTCGCGCTTGTTCAGACCACCGGTTTTTTGCAGAATATCGAGGGCAGCGTTGATGGGTGCGGCAGGCCCGGCATAGGTGAGGCTGGCCATGGCAAACATTCCCACACCGTAATCGGGCAACCACATCATGTAAGAGCCAAAGCCCGGCAGGCCGCCGCTATGGCCGACAATCTGCTCAAACCGGCAATCAGTGGAGACACGCAGCCCGAAGCCATAACCCGATTCGGTGGCCAGCAGTTTCCCGCCAGTTATGCTGGCCGTAAGGTTGGCGGGGGTCCAGAGGTGGCTCATTTCGCGGACGGAAGCCCGGTGTACCGGACCGGTGTCAGCATCATCACGCGGCGGCCAGGCGGCCAGATGAAACGCCACGTATTTGCCTAGATCCTCGGCAGATGTGAGCAGCCCTCCCATGGAACCAAAAACACCATGGGGCAGCGGGGCTTCTTCCTGATATTTTCCGTCCGGCTGCAGGCGATAGCCGGACGCGCGGCTGGCCGGTGGCACCTGAGAGAACTCAAATGCTGTGGCGTCCATGTGAAGTTTGGCGAGGATCTCAGTCCGCACGTATTTTTCATAAGGCATCCCCGAAGCCTTCGTGACCACCCGGCCCAGCAAGCCGAACGCATAGTTGGAGTATTCGTAACGCGTCCCCGGCGCGGTTGAAAAGGGAATGCCGCGGCGCAGCCAGGCGGTGAGATCGGCATCTGAAGCACTCAGCTGCTGGTCTCCCCAGGGGTTGTCTTCAGGGAAGCCAGCGCTATGGCTCAGCAGATTGCGGATACGCAAGGGCGCGCTGTCGCGTGTTGGCAGCTCCATGCGGGCAAATTCAGGAATCCATTTCGAGACCGGGTCTTCCAGAGACAACCGGCCTTCATCGCGCAATTTCAGAATGGCCAGTGCGGTGAAACTCTTGGTCATGGATGCAATACGGAAAACGGTGCCTGCCGTTACCGGCGAACCAGTTGCCCGCTCACGCACGCCCTCTGTGGCAACGTGCGCCAGGCGGCCATCGATCACCACGCCCCACACCAGGCCTGGAATTTTCTGGTCCACTGTGTAAGCGCGGAAGACCCGGTCGATTTCCGGCATGACAGATTCCAGTTTCCGGACTCTGTCAGGATCAGTAAATTGCGGCGGCGGGTAGGCGTCACTGGCGAGGAGCACGGCAGCGGCAAAGAATCCGAGCGCTGGGGTGAATCGCATGGGTGCAGTGTCCCACACGTATTGCATTGAAACAACGAAAAGGCCCCGTTGCCGGGGCCTCGTGTTGCATGGAAAACAGCGTTGTTACAAACGCCGCAGGACTATCTTCTTCGTTATTTCTTCTTGGCTGGCGCTGCTTTCTTTGCCGGAGCGGCCTTCTTTGCCGGCGCTTTTTTGGTTGCGTTTTTCATCGAGTGATTCTCCCAATTCGAAATTGCGATTCACAAAAGAATCGCTGCGTTTCTTCATATATAGAGTCACTCCGCACCAAAGTCAAGAGAAAAACATAACCGAGGGGGAATGTTCTCCTGGTACTCCGCAACACACTGGCTGAATCCGTTTGGCCGGGCGTATGCGTAACTCATATGTGCAATCTATTCGCGGGAGCGGTATCCTCAGCAGAGACCCGTACTGCATGACTATTCCCGGCCTGCTGCTCGCGCTCGAAATGAGCGGCCAACACAATACAGACCTCGCGCTGCGGTTGCAGCGTCGCGAACCCGACGCGATGACCGAACTCTATGATCGTTTCGGGCGCCTGGCCTATTCCATAATCGTCGGTATCGTCCGTGACGCTTCACTGGCCGAAGACCTCACCCAGGAAACTTTTCTGCGGGTGTGGAACCGCATCCACGCATTCGACGCCGAGCGCGGGGCACTGGGACCCTGGCTGCTGGCCATTGCCCGCAACCGTGCCATTGATCACCTCCGTTCCCTGACAAACCGCATGGAACGCAACGCATACGAACTGGATGTGCGCGAACACCCTTCACTCTTCACGGATATGGAGCGGGACCTGGTCAACACAGATCACGCGCGGATTATTAAAGCCTCCATCGCAAAGCTGAATGCCAACCAGCAGAAGGTGATTGAACTGGCTTACTACGAAGGGCTTTCTCAGACAGAAATGGCAGAACGTATGGGAGAGCCGCTGGGAACCATAAAAACCTGGGTGCGCAGTGCGCTGAAAACTCTGCGGGAAGACCTGGGACAGGCGGTGGCGGCATGACCTGCGAAGAACTCCAGCAGGATTACACATCGTGGGCCCTGGGCATTCTGGAAGAGCCTGAATACAGCGAGATTGCTGCTCACCTGGCACGTCAGTGCCGGGTCTGTGTGCCAGGAATTGCCAGTGCCATGGCAACCGTCAGTGCCCTGTCCGGGGCTGTGAAAACCGCTGACCCTGCGCCTGGATTACGGCGGCGCATCACAGCCATGGTGTCTAAAGATGCGGCTAAGGATGCTGAACCGGAAGTCAAAGGGCGTTTCTGGATGACTTTCCTGCCGTGGGCTGTTTCCGGGGCGCTCGCGGTGGCACTGCTCGGTGTCTCCCTGTCCGGATTACGCCCGGTGCCGATTGACGCGAATACGGCAAAACTCCAACAGGCGCTTTCTATTCTCAACGACCCCACTACCAAAGACGTGTCCTTTGGTGAGGCGCAGAAGCCGTCGAAAGGCCGGGTGTTCGTCAGCCAGCCGCGCGGAGTGGTATTTATGGCGGCCAGTTTGCCCCGCCTTGAGGCCGGTCAGACGTTCCAGATGTGGGTCATCCCGGCGGGCGGGAAACCGGTCTCTGCCGGAACCTTCCTCAGCCAGACGGATACCAGCGCGGTGTATGTATGGAACGGTCCGGTAGACAGGGGCGCCGCTGCTGTTGCGGTAACGGTGGAACCGACTGGTGGTTCGCCGCAGCCAACGTCCACGCCGTTCATTGTTGCGGGTCTCACGTAAACTGGGAGTCGTGGAAACCATCGATCTTAGAGAAAAAGGCGGCGTACGCGCGGGCGTTCAGCAGACCTCAGACCGCCGCCTGTTTATGCAGCTCCTGGCGTTCGGCGGCGCGGGCGACACACCTGCGCTGACGGCAGCCCTGGAGAGCTCCGGCCTGGAAGCCGTGCTGTACGAAGATGTGAACGACCCGCACGGCGTCGCACTGGTGACCTGGAGCGATAACCCCGATTTTTTTATCAAGACCCTGCGCCCATTCCTGCAGGAGAGTCCATTTGCGCTGCTGAGCCTCAAGCCGGAATATACGATGATGGGCCGCAGCTATGCCCTGGGTCACGAACCTAATCTGGAAGACTGGCTGCTTGAGCGTTCACCCCGCTCCATTACAGACCCTGAATGGACCTGGCACATCTGGTATCCGCTGCGCCGCAAAGGCGAATTTAACGCACTTCCACCGGAAGAACAGTCGGCGATTTTGCGCGAACACGGTGGCATCGGGCATTCGTTTGGTTCCGCAGGCTACGCGATGGATGTGCGTCTGGCTTGTTTTGGCATTGATGCGAACGACAACGACTTCGTGATCGGTCTGGTGGGTAAAGAACTGCACCCGCTTTCGGCGTGTGTGCAGGCCATGCGCAAGACCAAACAGACTTCGTCCTACATGCAGGAGATGGGACCGTTTTTCGTGGGTAAAACGGTTTGGCAGAAGTACGTGCCTAAGGCAATTAGCGCCGCGAGCTGAAGAATTCCTGCAGCATCGCTGTCGCTGCTGCACCCAGAACACCTTCGATAATCTCGACCTGATGATTGAGCAGCGGAGAATCCGCCAGCTGGAACTTGGCGCGTACGCCGCCGAAGCGTAAATCACGTGCGCCGAAAACCAGGCGGGGAATCCGCGCCATGACGATGGCTCCGGCGCACATTACGCAGGGTTCAAGCGTGCAGTAAATGGTTGCGTCCGTCAGCCGGTAGTTGCTCACTGCGAAGGCAGCCTGGCGGATGGCGAGAATTTCGGCGTGGGCAGTGGGGTCGAGCGACGCGATGGGTGAGTTTCGTCCTTTGCCAATCACCTCGCCGCGGGCGACGATGACGCAGCCCACAGGTACCTCACCAGACTCGCCCGCTTCGCGCGCCAGGTCAAGGGCCTGCCTCATCCACAGATCATGGTCATTCACTTGCAAGTCTTCAGCTTAAGATGAACACATATGGCAGAGCTTGAAATTCACAGCGAAGTTGAGGGGAATGATCCCCTGGGGAAGAAAATTGGCATTCTGGCTGCCGTTCTGGCCGTGCTGCTGGCGGTGGTTACCATCGTCTCTCACCGGGCACATACTGACGCGGTGCTGTTCAAGTCTGACGCCAACGACAAGTGGTCTTTCTATCAGGCCAAACGCATCAAGTTCCACAGTCTGGAACTGGGAATTGACCTGATGACGGCCATGGCCGTGCGCACTCCTGCCGCCGAAGCCGTCATTACGCGGTACGAAAAAGAGAAAATGCGCTACACGCACGATTCCGAGGTCGCCCAGGAAGGCGCGAAGAAGATGGATGAAAAAGCCGAGCATGTTGAGGTGCAGGCCTTGCGTTTCGATTTCGGCGAAGGGCTGCTCGAAATCGGGCTGGTGTTGACTTCGCTTTATTTCATTTCGCGTTCGAAGTTGTTCCCGGTGATTGGGATCATCGGGGCTGTGGTGGGAACAGCTCTCGCCATCTCCGGGTACTTCATCTGAATCTATTGTGAAGAAAGCTGGACTGCGGCCGGGCTCGATTGCGTCCCGATCACGACGCGAATCTCCGGATTCTGCGGTAACGCATCTGGCAATCTCAGATTGATCTGATAAAGACCCGCAAAGCCCGGGGTCAGACCCGCGTAGAGAACGCTGCCTGACGGGCACTCC
Source organism: Acidobacteriota bacterium (assembly GCA_025354885.1). Lineage (GTDB taxonomy): Bacteria > Acidobacteriota > Terriglobia > Bryobacterales > Bryobacteraceae > Bryobacter. Next base: position 20,154 of record JANXLY010000271.1, read on the forward strand.
ACGCCGTTCAGCAACACTCTCAATTGCGCGGCGTAGAGAATGGTGGCGGCACGCTGGGCGACGTAGCCGGATGAAATATCGGGAGCAGTACGCCCCAGCCCGGCTGCGAAAAGCACGATCACTTCCCCTCCCTTCGCGGGAGCTGCAACCGAGATCAACGTGCCGTCGGCATGCTGCGCCACGGCCAGATTTCCGTTCCATTCAAAAAAAGCAGGAGCGGTGTTCGAAATGGAAACCCTGACCGCAGGGCCGGCGGTTGCGTTGCGGAGTACATATACCGTTGCCGTTGAGGCGGTGATTTCATAGGGAACCAGAAAATTGATCTGGCCCGGCGAAACGAAGAATAAATTCGCTGCGATGCCGTTTACGTAGACCGTCACGCCATCGAGCGAGAGGGGCAGATCCCCGTGGACGAGATCGGCAGCGCCCAGCGCGCGGGTGGTGAACGAAAGATTGGCGCCGTAGAGGGTCGCGATCGTATTTGGCGCCAAGCTGGTGGCCGTCTGCGAAGCGGCCTGGACGATTCCGGCTGCGGAGTAGGCGGGCGCTCCTGAAACTCCAGACAGGTCCGCCGTGATGGTTTGGGCAGAGAGAAGCGCGACGGCAAACCCGACTCGTGCGCAGCGAAAATATTGGCCCCAGTCCATAGAGACTCCTGGAGCTTATATTTTCGGCCTTTCGACGCTGGAGCGATATTCCCCGAAACCGGGGATGGGGGTACTTACTGGACGGTGATGACCAGGCCCGGTTGCGCCTGAACGCCGCCAACACTCACGACTACAGGCTGATCTCCGGACGGTGCATTCGCCGGCACGGTTACGTTGATCTGATATTCACCTGCGTAACGCAAACCCGCAAAGCTGACGTTGGCGGGTATGCCGCCGATGGTAACGGTCACTGGCGCGGTGGTATTCGAAGCCCCGTCGAAGGGCTGGCCGGCCGCAACCGTTATTGCGGTGGGTCCGAAGCCGGTTCCGAACAATTCGATGAACTCGCCCTTTTTCGCACCGCGCGTATTGAAGCCCTGAGAGCCTGGAGGTCCAAGCAGGTCGTATGTGCCGTCGCCGTAGAAGCCTCCGGAGGTGGTGGGGATGACCCCGACGACGTGCTTGGGGTCGAAGAGGAACAGGGTTGGCGCGTAGGCAGAGAGCGTGACAGAACCCGTGTTGCCGGTTACTCCGGATGAGGTGACGACGACACTCACTGGCCCTTTCGAGGTATCGTCCGGGGCCTGTACGTTCACCTGGATCGCACTGACGAAATACACGAATGCAGGCTTGCCATTTACTTTCACGCTGACGTTTTGCAGTGTGGTGGGGATAGCGCCACTGACTCTGTCTGCGTCTGTCAGCAGGTAAGCGGTGGTGGCGAGGTTGGTTCCATAGATGGAGACCCAGGACCCTGCCGTGACCGTACTTGCGGTGCCTGAGGCTGGCGCGACCAGGCTGATGGCCGGAGAATTTGAAGCCGCAGCAGCAGTCAGTTGGAGGCTGGTGGTGTAGATGTGATCGCCGGTAAGGTTGCCATTATTGTTAGCGGCATTACCCGCCGCGTAAAAAACGATGGTCCCGACGTTGGTCGCCGGAGCCGTCCAGTTAAAAGTGAAAGTGCCGCTGCCCGCGCCTCTTTTGGGCGGGTTCTGCTGGATAAACTGTTTGTTCGCAGTCGACGTTGTCAGGCACGGTGGGTTGCTGAAATCCCCGCACTGAACGAAGGTTCCCGGGTCTGTCGCAGTCAGGTTCCCCGCCTGCTCATTTGTTGTTAAGACACGAGAAGTAAGTTGAAATCCCCAGGCACTTTGGGAAGGATCACTGACGACTACGGTGACCTGCTGGGATTGCCCCGGGACGTAGGTTGGGGGGCCAGCCAGCGTGATCTGTACTTTGCCCTGGGCAAGATTAACGATAGAGCCGGTATGACACTGGGTACAAGTCACTCCGGAATCCGGGGTCTTGGGATCGCCCGTTAAAAACGGGTTTGGTCCGCCCGAATTTCCATAAACCGCCGCTGGTGCCAGAATCAGCCCAACGGTCACCTGCGCAATGAGAAATTTCCACCCTCGAGACATACTGTTACCTTAACCCCTGTCACTCTTCTAATTCGCAGCCGCTTTCAGCGCCTTCTTCGTTATCGTCGAAAGAGGCATCCCCGCCCTTGCTGTCGCATCAAACCATCCGCCTTCCGGCAAACGGGCTGCTTTCCCAGTTGGACTCTGCCATACCGTCACCCGGAACTGGTCATTCACAATCCGGTGCCTGAACTCGCAAAACTGTTCCAGCCCGGCTCCCGGTAGCAACTGTTTTTCCGGCAACTCCCAGAACTCTGCCAGACGGCGCTCCGTCGCAGCCCGTTGCATCAGGTAAATACTACCCGCCTGTTTCAGTAACACCACATCCAGCAAAACCTCTCGGACCGCTACTTTGGGCAGCTTAACAGGCAACTCATTTTGCCGCCCGGCAGCATGTCCGGCACAGAACTTTACGACCGGGCAGGTTCCGCACCGGGGATTCCGGGGTACGCAAACGGTTGCCCCCAGTTCCATCATGCCCTGGTTGAAATCTGCGGGCCGCCGCGGGTCAAGCAACCGCTGCGCGACTTCTCCAAACCGCCGCCTCGCGACCGGAGACGAACTTTCAGCGGAGTCATTCGTGAGGCGACTGACTACCCGCACGACATTGCCGTCCACCGCTGCATGTGGCAACCCCAGCGCAATACTGGCAATGGCCGCCGCGGTATAGGGTCCGACACCACGAAGAGCGAGCACTGCGTTGTAACTCTGTGGCAAGCCGGATGCGGCCACCTGCTTCGCCGCATGGTGCAGATTCCGCGCCCGGCTGTAATAGCCTAAGCCGCTCCAGGCCGTCAGGACTTCACTTTCGGCAGCGGCCGCCAGGTCGGTGAGCGTGGGAAAGCGTTCGAGAAACCGGAGATAGTAGCCCGTAGCAGCTTCCACGCGAGTCTGCTGCAGCATGATTTCTGAAATCCAGACGCGGTAAAAATCGGTGGATTCCCGCCAAGGTAAGGCCCGGCGCGAAGCGTCATACCAGGCGAGCAGGGCTTTGCGGAATGTGGAGGCCGAAATCCCGCGACTCAGAATTCCAGGACCTGGACGAATTCCGCAAGGGCGCGAAACTGGTCGCTCTCCAGCTCAAAAGCTTCAAATTCCGGGTTTAGAGGCTCCAGGCGAATCGGCTGCGTTCGCTCTTCGCCTTCAATCAGTTCACCGCGCCGCGCGTACTTTTTCACCGTGTAGCGGGCCGCCACATCGTATTCGTCAAATTTTTCAATTAGCAGCAATCGCCCCTGGCGGGAGCCGACAACCGGGGAACGAAAAATGCAATAACTGCCGTCCGGTATGCGCGGTTCCATGGACCTGCCTACCACCTGAGCAACGAACATGTTCGCAGTGAGCTGCAGGCGGGGCGGGGCCGGGAGCCAGGTTTCTTCGGTCTGCTCACCGCCGGTTTCCATCATTTCGCCGAACTTTGTCGCCGCTGCTTTCAGACCATAAAACGGCAGATGGGTGACAAACTTCTGTACACGGGAATCTACATGTTCGAGGAAGAGCCGCTCTGCTGCCGCCCGCGCGGTGCCTGTGTAGCTAACCGCCGCGCGGTCACTGATGCGGAGAAAATGTGACAGATGGTCTTCAAACCAGGCCAGCAGGCCCAGACCGCCCAACTCCCGGCCCTTGCGGTTCAGGTCTTCTTCCAGGGATTCCAGGAAATCGAAATCGTCTTCTTCAAGGGCTTCAAAACAGGCAAGATCCCGCGCCCGAACCACTATTGACTGTCCGTCTCCCCCGGCAAGAATAATGGCGAATGGAACCAGGGCGCAGCCGGGCCTTGCGACTTCCAGCAGCGACCAGACTCCGCGCTGCCGGCTGTCGATTGAAATGACTTCGCCAGGTTTTGCGCCACCGGCCATGAGTGCTGCAGGCATAGGATATGCGGTTAGTTTAGCTGGCCATGCGGCGAAACGGAACGCCCTCGCTGCTCAACGGGGGGGGAGATCCGGTACCCCAAAAGGGTAATACCCATTACGGTACCTGACTTGTACGCCGGGCAAATTCACAGCGACCTTGATCTTCCGGAATTGTTTCGCATCCGGGCCGGAGCCGGTATCCGGCGTGTAACGAATCACATACTGGGTGGTAATTTCGCCCGAAAGGCTTGCAACCGAACGAAAAATCGAACCCGAAATCTCTGCCGTATACCCGCCCGTACCCACGGCCAGCGCATAATTGCCGTCGTCGGAAGGGGTACTCAGGTACCCGGACACGTTTTTGTAAATGGAGTTGAGCGGGGTTTCCACTTTGCCACCCGTCTCAGACGTGAGTTTGGTCAGATTTTCTTCGCCCTCACCCTGCATGCCAAATGCGGCGGAACTCATCGCATAGACGGTAACCAGTTGCCGCTGCGCAATCTCGGTAACTTCCTGAAGGGTCTTCTTGCTTGCCGTATCGTGCCCGTCGCCAATGATCACGACGATGCGGCGGGGCTCATAGGGTTCGCCCTTGATCGTTTTACGGCTGGTGCAGGCCATATAGATGGCATCGAAGAGCGCCGACCCGCCTGCGGGCTTGATCTTGCGCATCTTGTCGACCATTTTTTCAGAATCGCTGCTGGTATCCGCCACCAGTTCCGGTTCATTGCCGTAGGTGATGAGATAGCCGCTGTAGCGCTTGTCGCCGGGCAGCAGGTTCAGCATCAGTTCGCTGGCTGCTTCTTTGTATTTGTCCCAGTGGATTTTCATCCCGTTACTGGTATCGATCAGGAAGCCGATTACGATCGGTTGCGACTGTTCATGGCTGAAAAAATCGATCTTCTGTTCTTTGTTTTCGTCGAAGATGTGGAAATCATCTTTTACGAGATTGGAAACGAAGCGGCCCTTATCGTCCGTCACAGTAATGGGAACGATGACTTCATTGACCGACACCCGAATGGGCGCCTGTGCGAGGGCGAGCGCGAACGTCGAAAACAGGGCGGCGGTGGCCAGCCTCGAAACAGGTAACAGGTTGAAGACTGGGCGAAACATAGGGTGCCGGTCCCTCCATTCTACTCCCGGCTTCGAGGGCGTGGCGTAACCTTATGGAAAATCCCCGCACCGTCACATGTAGTATCCTTATCGTTTAGTTTTCGATCTTTATTTTTAGTGCGTTCAAATTCAATGTCAGAGGTACGTCTGTAATGTCCACCCGATTCAAGTCGCTTGCTTTATCCGCCGTCACGTTTTTGCTGCTCTCCATTCCAGCGTTCGCGCAGATGACCACCGTTGAAGGCAGCGTCATCGGCCCGGACGGCAAACCGCTTGCCGGTGCCGAAATCAAATTCGACCGCACCGACATCAAGGGCAGTTATAAGGTCAAAACCGATAAAAAGGGCCATTACGGCCACTACGGTCTGCCGATGGGCACCTATGATCTGAGTGTCATGATTGACGGTCAGGCGAAAGACACCATCAAGGGCGTAAGGTCCAGCTATTCGAACCCCCAGACCGCCAATTTCGATCTGGCAAAGAAAGAGGGAGTCGAAGGCGGGCTTCCCGATGCCGGTTCCGACAAGGGTCTGAGTAAGGAAGAAAAAGAGACCCGCGACAAGACTTTGAAGGCACGCGAAGCGGCTCTTGCCAAGAACAAAGAACTGAACGACGCCTACACGACCGGCAAAACGGCGCTCGACGCCAAGAATTACGATGCAGCCGTTGAGGCGTTCGCCAAAGCTTCCACGCTTGATGAGAAGCAGGTTGTCGTTTGGGGCGGTCTCGCGGATGCTTATGTCGGTCAGGCTGGCCAGAAGAAAGGCGACGATGCCATGGCCGCTTACGAAAAGGGTTATGCTGCTTTCCGCAAGGCCATCGAGCTGAAAGCAGACGACGCCGCTTACTACAACAACTTCGCCATCGCCTTGGCGAAGGGCAAGAAACTGGATGAAGCGAAGACAAACCTGGACAAGGCCGCGCAGCTGGATCCGGCCGGCGCGGGCAAGTATTTTTACAACATGGGCGCATTGCTGGTGAACGGTGGCCAGAACGATGCGGCGGGTGAAGAGTTTAAGAAGGCCACCGTGGCAGACCCTAACTACGCAGATGCCCAGTATCAGTACGGCGTTTTCCTTGCTTCCAAGGCCACGACTGACCCCAGTGGCAAGATTATTGCCCAGTCGGGTACTGTGGAGGCGCTGCAGAAGTTTATTGATCTGAAGGGCGCGGCTTGCGCTTCAGCCACAGCGACTTCTGCACCGGCAGGCTGTGAAACCGTGGGCGCAGCGAAAGAACTGGTCACACAGCTGGGTGGTACGGTGAGCACCAGCTTCTCAAATCCCAACGCTCCGGCTGCGAACAGCAACAACAACAAGAAGAAAAAATAGTTTAATTTTGAGTCCGGGGGTGCCTGACGGCACCCCCTATCATGTTTGCCCTCCTCGAACGTCTCATCCTTTTCTTCGTCATCATCACCACAGTTCGTTCGGTTCTGCAGTTTGTGTTTCGCTTCTTTCGCGGTTCGGGGACTGCCACCCCTTTCTCCTCCCGCGGGACAGCTTCGAGCACACCCCTTTCTTCCACCCTTCATCAGGACCCCGTTTGCGGCACTTACGTCGCTGCTGACACCTCGCTGAAGCGAATTGTCGACGGAAAGGTCATCCATTTCTGTTCCGTGGAGTGCCGCGACCGCTACGCCGCCTAAAAATCCCGTCTTAAGTTTCTGGTGAGAATTCGTCCCTGCCCGCTGCACTGCATTACCGGCAGACTTATGAAAACAGTTCTGGTCACCGGTGCTGCGGGCTTCATCGGATCACACCTCGTTCGCCGGCTCGCGGCGGGCGGCACCCGCGTTGTGGGGCTTTATACAGGCCAGCACAGTACAGGGCGGCTTCGTGGAATTGCCGGCGATCTTCGCCTGGAGCGGGCAGACCTGCGCCAGCCTGACTCGCTTGAGAGTCTCTTCGCGGACTACCAGTTCACTGAGGTTTTCCATCTTGCGGCCCACGGGGTACACGAGAGCGATACCGACGCTGCGGCCATGACTGAAACCAACACACTGGGTTCGTTTGCCCTGGGCCGCATGGCTTTGCGCCATGGTGTTCGCCGTTTCGTGCATTGCGGCTCGGCACTCGAATTTTTCCCCTCTGTCGCTCCAATAACCGAATCGTTCCCCCTCTGCGCGAACTCCCTGTATGGCGCGTCGAAGACTGCGGGCTGGCTTTTGCTTGACTATCTGCACCGGGCCGAAGGCCTGCCGCTCGTAACCATTCGCCCGTTTACGGTCTTCGGCCCCGGCGAATCGGGGCGTAAGCTCATTCCGGGAGTCATTGCCCGGGCAGCCCGCGATGAACCTGTCTTTCTTACGTCCGGAACCCAAGTCCGGGATTATATTTACATTACGGACGCGGTGGACGCATTGCTTCTGGCTGCGGGCGAGGCTGCCACGCCGGGGGACAGTTTCAATATTGGCTGCGGGGTTGCTGGGGCTATGTCGATACGCGCGCTTGTCGAGACCGCTTTACACCTGATGAAAGCATCGCCCGCACTCTGTCGTTTTGGGGAATATCAACGTACCCGGCCGGACGCCAATTTCCTGGTTTCCAACCCTGCGTACGCGCGTGCCCGGCTGGGCTGGAGTCCGCGGGTGTCAATCGAAGAAGGGCTAATTCAGACAATCCGCTCGGTAACACGGTCTCAACAGCTGGCGATGGCCGCCGTTGCGTAATGATGGCGTGAGGCGGGCGGTGAGGCACTGCAACGGAAGGCCCGACTGGCGGCTGGCGTCTTGTGGGAGGAGCAGCACGGCTACCTTCACTTCGGACGAAATGGAAGCAGTGCGTGGCCCCAGACAGAAGTGCGCATAACAGGCTCCCCATCGTGGACGCGTTTCGAACTTTCGCGGCCTGTCCGCCGCCAGTGGTGACGGCGGCTTCCGGCGGATTCAAGCAATTCCGGCTGCTTGATCTTCTACATTGGATTTCCGCGGGTCAGTCTTGCGGCGGACTGCCGTTTATTGTTGCCCGGATCCAATGCGACAATGATTCAAGGTACCGGAATTGGAATATGCACGCGTCCAAAATCATCACCACTCTGCGAGAGCATGAAGGGGAATTGCGCTCAGTCGGCGTTGAACACCTCTCTGTGTTCGGCTCCTGGGCGCGGGACACCGCAGTCCCGGCGGTATCGGATATCGATCTCATCGCTGACTTCGACACCGAACGAGAA